>NZ_JBICYB010000020.1:0-123388 GCF_043200575.1 Streptomyces sp. NPDC048392 | reverse complement strand
CCCGTCGCTGTCACTACACACGGCGCGGCCACTCGTTCGCGGGACAGGCCGGGCGAACCCACCCCGCACCCGGCACCACCCCGCTACAATCCCCACGCTCAAGCCGTTGACCAGGACATACACCGAAGTCCGGCTGGAGTACTAGTCGGCAGTCTGCTGACTCGGGGGCTGGCGCATGCTCCGTGCCGGATCGGGCGAGCAGCAGGTCCTGGAGGCACTTCGCCACGGACCTGTCCGCCCGACGGACGAGGAGCAGGTGCTCTTCCGTTGGTGGTCGAGCGCCTGGAAGTCAGCCGCAGAACCAGGAGCCACCCGAACGCAGCCTGTAGGGCCAACGCATGTGGCTGTAGGTCTGGTAGCCGTACTCACCGTCCACGGTGACCCCGATCTTCTTCTGGACGGCGATCAGGGAGGACCTGGTCTGGGGTCCGAAGATCCCGTCAGCAGCGATGCCGTAGTCGTAGCAGACCTTCAAGGACATCTGCAGGGCCTCGACCTCGGGGCCTCTGCTGCCGAGCAGTAGGTAACAGTCCTGGGCCGTGTTGTTGTAGGCGGGCAGGCGCTGTTCGAAACCGTTGGTGATCGGAATGACTTCGACGCTGTTGCACTCCACCGGAGAGGCCGCGGCCGCGGGGGTCGTAGCTGCGAGGCCGCTGCCCAGGATGGCCGTCAGGGTACCCGCGGTGAAGAGGAATTTGAACCGTTTGACGAGTCGGGTAGTCACAGTCACGCTCCAGATATGCGGACGTAGGGGTGTGGTGGGGCGTCAGTGGCGCGACGCAGGGTCGTGTTCGGTATGAGGGGGTCACCACTACGGGCCGGCTCACGGCTGACGACCTCAG
The DNA here is from genome assembly GCF_043200575.1 of Streptomyces sp. NPDC048392. Taxonomy (NCBI): domain Bacteria; kingdom Bacillati; phylum Actinomycetota; class Actinomycetes; order Kitasatosporales; family Streptomycetaceae; genus Streptomyces; species Streptomyces sp. NPDC048392. Next base: position 122,546 of record NZ_JBICYB010000020.1, on the reverse strand, counting down.
CGACAGGCCGCCTTCGAGCAGGACTGGGCCCGTCCAGCCGCGGACGGTTGTCCTGAGCGACCGGAGGGGTCCGGAAGGAGCCGTGCCCTGCCCTGACCGGTGGAGCCATTGATCAGTGGGGTACCCGGGGCTGTGCCGGGACTCAGACGCAGTCGTACCGCGCGCCGGTTTCGTTGCTGTAGCGGGCCCACTTCATCTTGCCCATGGTCTCGCGGCCGTAGACGCCGTCAACCCCCGCACCGATTCTGCTCTGCACGTTTCGGAGAGCATCTCTGGTGGCCGGTCCGAAGACGCCGTCGAGTGCGAGGCTCTTGCCGTAGCAGCTGTTCATGTTCTTCTGCAGGGCTCTGACCCCGGGACCGGTGTGCCCATACTGCAGATAGCAGTAGATCGTGAAGTCCGCGACATTGATCGGGTAGACGAAGTGCCGGCCGGTCGACCCGTTCTGGACCGCAGTGGACCCGGTGCACACACCGTCTGCTGCGTGAGCCGGGGCAGCGGTGACCACCCCGCCGAAGAGGGCCGCCATCATGGTTCCCGTCGCGAGAGCCGCTTTGATTCTTCCTGACTTGGGCATGCCTGTCGGTTCCTTTCGAGAGGGGAAGACGCCGACATCCGGACGGCACGTACGTGGGCGTCGCTCGACGTCCCAACGGCAGGCAGATCTTCTTTCTCTGGCCTCGCTCATGGACCTTAGGGGCATGGTGCGTGTCGGACTTTGTCCTGCACGCGGGGAACTTTGTCAGGGGTGCACGGCTGTGGACACCGCGTCAGGGGAGGTTCTTCCCTGCGCCTGCGGGAGCCGTTGCGTATCAGGAGAGAGCCCCGACAGACTGTTGTCGGGAACCGTCCACGTTGAGGGGTGGCTTGTGAGGGAACCGGCCGAGGTACTGTCAGCCCAGCTCTGTGACCTCCACGGGCGAAGGCCTGTCTCATGAGCCCGGTCCTGGACACCGCGTCCATACCTCCGCAGGACCGGGAGGAAGTGGTCCGCGACGCGGTGTGGAAGTCCGTGGTGGCAGTCGATATCGACCACCGCCCACCGCCCGGGGACATGTCCGTTCGCATAGGGCTCGGTGCCGCGGGACCCCTCAGGATCTGCTCGGCACGGGCGACCGCGGTCACGATCCGTCGGACGGAACGGCTGGCACGGCAGGACCATGAGCCGGCCGTCTTCATCGGCCTCCAGGTGACCGGCACCAGCCTGGTGGCGCAGAACGGTCGCGAATGCGTGCTCGGGCCGGGGGAATTCGCTGTCTACGAATCGATCACTCCCTACACACTTCTCTTCGACGAGGGAGTCGACCACCACTTCCTGCGTCTCCCCCGGGCGGCACTCGCGCTCCCCGACCGGCTTCTGCGAGAGACCTCCACGCTCGCCTTGGGCCCCGACAACCCCCTTGCACGTCTCGCCTTCAGCTACTTCTCCCAACTGGCCGCCAGCGACGAGCTGCACCGGGGTGTCCACGCCGACGCCGTCGTCGAACCCAGCGTCGAACTTCTCCGTGCCGTCCTGACGTCCCAGCACGGTGCCGCCGCCCTTGCCAAGAGGCCGCTGGAGGCAACACTCAGCCTGCGGATCACTCAATACATCCGAGAGCATCTGGCTGATCCCGACCTGTCGGCCGCACGGATCGCCGCCGTACACAGCATCTCCGTGCGCCACCTGTACACCGTGCTGTCCCGATCCGGAATCAGCCTCGGAGACTGGATTCGTACACGCCGCCTGGCCGAATGCAGGCGAGAGCTGGCCGGCCCGGACAGGCGGCAGCGGACCATCGCGGCAGTAGGACGAAGTTGGGGCTTTCCGAACCCGACCCATTTCAGCAAGGTGTTCAAACAGGCATACGGCGTAACACCTCGCGACTGGCGAGACCTGCATCAACCCCAGTCCTCTGCCTGATGCCCCCATGCGGCCGGGGCTGTTCATCGTTCGGCGTGACTCCCGATGTCTCGGCCTGATGCTCTCCGACGGCGGACGGCCGCGGCTGACCGGTTCTCGGCGCTGACGTTCCGGGTGAGGAGGGCGGCCAGCGGCGGGCCGAGGTGGTCGATGGTGCGGTCTGCGGCAGACATCGGTACTCCCAGCGCCACGGTGACCGGGCCGTCGACGCCGGTCTTCGAAGCCGAGTCCGGCCTCTTGCGCTGACGACCACACAGGCCCCTGTCCCGTCCCAGCTGTTCTGTGCAGTTCTGTACTGTTCTGGGCTGTCCTGATCTGTTCTGTGCTGGGACAGGGAGTCGGTTGCTGAGAGAAGCGTGTTACACGGTTTGAACTGCTCCGACGTTCCGTGGGCCGTCCCGTAGGAAGGGACGTGGGCGGAGATGGGTGTAACGCTGAAGGACCGTCCCCGAGCGGCTGTCCTGACACCGGGCAGGGCACAGGGTGCAGCGCACTGCAGCTGTCCACTCGCACACTTTTCCCATTGACCCGCGGCTGCCTCACCCCAGGATGCCGTGGCGCGGCGATCCGGTCACTCCATCGACAGATCGATCGCGCGATCGAGGGCCAGTGGCCGACGTCGACCGTCGGCGACGAGGAGGATTGGCGGTGAAGCCTCCGCGCGGCGCCCGCACTGCGGTCGAGATCCGAGAACACCGAGTAGTACAACCATCCCTCCCCCGGCCGTGTCTCACAGCAGACACACCCGAACCCGTGGAGGAACCACACCGTGAAGCGCACTACCACCGCCGCCGTCCTCGTCGCCGCCCTCGCCGCCCTGTCGGCGTGCAGCAACGACGACGACAGCGCCGATGCCGCCCCGGCCACCAAGGCCGCGAGCCCCAGCGTCGACCACTCCGCCGCCGAGAAGAAGGCCGGTATCCCCCCGGAGCCGGCCGGCGAAGCCCGTGACAACGTGCTCGCCGTCCTGTTCGACGTCAACCCGGTACTGGCCGCCGACGAGGAAGACGCCATCGACAACGCCCGCAACCAGTGCGCCGCGATCAACGCAGGAGCCGAGCGACTGGAGCAGAGCGCCCAGCAGCGATTCAGCAGCAGCTCGCACGAGGTGACCGAGGACGAGGCGAAGCACATCAACACCGGACTCGCCCAGTTCTGCAAGACCGCCTAACACTCCAGCCGCCGGTCGTGATCTTCGTATCCGAGTATCCGACGCGCGACTTGTCGGCGGTAATGGCCGGCCTGCGCTCGAACCTGGTGGTGGCGGCGCCGGCCGGACCGGCGGAGACGGTGTGCCAAGTCGTGGACGGGCCGGACGGCCGGCGTCGTGAACAGGTGCCAAAGCTTGTTGCAGATGAGCGGGATCAGCCCGTCCGAAGCGGGACGGACGTGTGCGTCGACTCGGGTCACCGCGAGGAGGGCGTGGGCGGGCATGGCGAGGGTGACCCAGCAGGGCGGCGAGGGGTAGCGACGGGACTGGTACTCATCCAGTCCGGCCAGGCCCTTTCCGGCCTGGAAGGTCTGTTCCGCCCAGCCCACTATTCAACTTGGCGCCGCGGTCCAGGGCGGTCAGAGGCATCGGGACGGGTGAGAAGCAGCGGTAATTGGCGGTCTCACCGGCGGTGCGGTCGCGGCGGATCAGCGGCTGATGACTGCCGGGTCGGGCAGCCAGGTCGATGACGGCCCAATCGCAGAAGCGGTGGCCTTTGGCGCCGGCCCGTGCCGACAGCTTCTACCGCCCCGCCTGCGCGCTTCGCAGCCAGGGCATCCGCGCGGGGCCGTCCGGCACCGGTGGTGACTTCGGCCGAGCAGGCGACGGCGAGCGCGTAGCCGTCCGCGCGCTCTTCCAGCGTGGCCCGCAGCTTCGGGTTGCCGCCGTAGACTTCGTCGCCTGCGGTCCGGCTCACGCGGTGCCCGGCGTCGAGGAACCGGCTGATCACGCGGACGGCGAGTTCCGGCTCGGTCGCGAAGACGGCGTCCTCACCCAGGCCCGCGGCTCGGCAGCGGTCAGGGGCGCAAGCGTTTGAAGTCGCGGGCTGCGCAGCTCCCGGCCCACCGTCGCGCGCCCGCGCGTTCTCATAGAGACGAGGCAGAGCGCAGCCTGGGCCGCCTTCCCCGGTCCTCCCGGCGGCGCCCGCTGTACCGGCGCTGGACATCTGAGGTCCGGGTGCCTTCCTCAGGTTGCCCTCGGCGCCGGAGATGCCGAGGTGGACCTGGTCGAGCGCGACGTCGGCGCCCACGTTCAGCTTGAGCAGGTCAAGCCACTCGGCCTGGGGACACCCGGGCCCGCAGGTTCTCCACGTCGGGAGTGAGCTCACCGACCTTGAGCCGGGCACGTCCAGTAAGACGCCGGGGCCGCGCTCCTCCGAGGGCTGTCCCGCGTCGAATCGTCGCCCTGGAGCACACGCAGTGCCTTCAAGTGCCGCCTCGTCCCCGAACTGCTCGGCGCCGTCTTCGCAGGCCTCGTCGAGATGTGGCTCGGCCGTCTCCCTCTCGCCGTGGACACGCAGGTATGTCGCCGCGTCCCAAAGCGCGGAACGCGGCGTCTTGCCAAGGGCGCGAGAGCGCATCACACCGAAGGGCCGCACACCACCTCACCAGTGCTCCGCGAGCGGACGCGACACGAGTGTCAGGCGTCGGTGACCGTCGTGGTCACGGGTGTGCCGATCTCGACGGTCCTGCTCACGGTACAGAGACGGTCATGAGAGGCCTTGACTGCGCGGGGCAGGACCGCGCGGGCGCGCTCCGCTCCCTCGCCGTCCGGGAAAGCCACGGTGAACGCGACCTCGAGGTTCGTCATGCGGTTGCCCATGTCGTCGCTGACCTTGTCCCCCGTAACCGTCACGGAGAACCGGGTGGGCTCTGCGTGACGGCCGGTGGCCACATCGACGTCCACCGCCGTGCAGCCGCCAATCGCGGCCAGGAACAACTCGACGGGAGTGAACCCGGTGTCCTGGCCGCTGTCCGGGGACGTACCGAAACTGATCGATCCGCCGCGGGTGTTGGTCGCGACGAACTGGCCGTTGCCGGTGCGTTCGACGACGACGGAACGCTCTGTGTGTTCGCTCATGTCATTCACATTAGTCACATCGACGTAGCGGCCCACGGCGCCGGACCCGCTCGTCGCCGGGTGAAGCGCGCTCCTGGCGCTGCCCGCGGGATGCGATCTCGCAGACGATGCAGGCCGGGCCCGGCCCGTGGTCGACGCTCATTCCCTTGCGCGCAGATGTTCCTCAGCTCGTTGAGTCAGGGGCCCGCAAATGGGTTCCCGAGTGGGCGCCGCCCTGCTCGGACAGTGCGTCGCCCAGGGCTGGGTGCAGCCGGTCAGACCGTGCAGGCTGCCGTCGGCGGGAACATAGTGGAGAGTCCTGCACGGGGGCGAGGCCGGTACCGCCGTGACCGCGCTTGCCACCGGCCTTCGGTCAGCCGTGCCCGGCCGCGGCCAGCATGTCGAGCGAGACCTGCCACAGCCGCGCGGCCGCCTCGGGATCGAGGGCGTGGTCGGCGACACCCTGTGTCGGTTTGTCCGGGGTGAACGGCAAGGCTTCGTTGCAGTACTCGAAGTATCGGCCACCGACATCTTCGAGCCCCGGCCACGTCCCGAGCAGGACGGAGGTGGCAGCACCCTGTTGCGGGGTCGTGTAGTCGTAGGCCGGCAGTCGTGCGACGTCCTCGTCGGTCAGGTGACGGCCGAGGTTGGTCACGACCGAACCCGGGTTGGCGGTGTTGACGGTGATGCCGTCGGCGGACCAGCGCCTGTTCGCCTCGACAGCGAACAGCGCGGTCGCGGTCTTCGACTCGCCGTAGGCGAGAAGGCGGTCGTACGGCCGCGTCCGGAAGCCGATGTCGTCGAAGACCAGGGGTGCGTGGAGATGGGCGTTCGAACTCAGCGACACGACCCGGGCCCGGCCGGCGGCCGCCAGCGCGTCGTGCAAACCGGTCGCGAGGGCGAAGTGACCAAGATGGTTGGTGGCGAACTGAAGCTCCCATCCCTCCGCCGTCCGCGCCTCCGGGGCCGCCGCGACACCGGCGTTGTTGATCAGGATGTCCAGGGAGCCCTCCCAGGTGGTGACGAACGCGGCGATCGATCCCTGGTCGGACAGGTCGAGCCGAGCGACATGGACTGGTCCGCCCCCGGTGGTGCGGATGTCCTCGGCGGTCTTCTCGCCCGCCTCGACGTTCCGCACTGCCAAGGTCACCTCGGCGCCCGCGGCGGCCAGAGCCCGGGCAGTCTCCACTCCGATGCCCGAGGAGCCGCCGGTGACGACGGCGCGTCGTCCCGTGAGCCGAATGTCGGCGATGACGTCGGCGGCAGTCGAGTCGGCGGTGAAGGGAGTGGTGCTACGGGATGCATTCATGATCTTTTCCCATGGTCGTGCGTTGTTGCCCAAGTGGGACACGTCCGAAGAGAAGGGCGCCGACATACGGATCCTCACGGCTCCCCGCGCAGCGAGCCGTCGTCTTCTGTCCGCTCCGTGCCGTCCGCCTGTGAAGGGCCTCGTGACCACAGTGCGCAAGGATCCGCGTCCGGTCCAACAGAGGCTGCCTGACGAAGCTACAGTCTGTTCCTGTGACCACCCCTGAGCTGCGGCAATTGCGCTATTTCCTCGTTCTCGCAGAGGAACGGAGCTTTACGCGGGCCGCCCGGCGTCTCATGATCGCGCAGCAGTCGCTCTCCCAGCAGATCAACGCCCTGGAGCGCCTGCTCGGCGCCAAGCTCTTCGAGCGCGGCGGCAGAGGGACGGAGCTGACGGACATCGGCGCCCTTTTCGTCGCAGAGGCGCGTGCCGCCGTCGACAGGGCCGACGAAGCGGTCGCCGTGGTGTCCCGCGCCTTGCGGGGGGAGGCCGGGAATCTTCGGGCCACGTTCCTGACGTCCGTCGCCAACCAGCTTCTGCCGCCCGTCGTCCGGGCCGTGCACCGCGAGCTGCCGGACCTGCGCCTGACAACGGAGACCACGAGCATCGCGCAGTTGGTGGACCGCGTCCTCGAAGGGCGTCGGGACGTCGCCTTCACCCGGCCCCCGCTCGTTTCCGGCCTGGAGTCCAGGGTCCTGACGACCGAACCGGTGTGCGCGGTGCTGCCGACGGACCACCCGCTCTCCGGGCGCTCCCAACTGGAGCTGACCGAGCTGGCGGGTGAACCGTGGGTCATGACGCCGCCCAGTTCCTGGCCGCCCTGGCACCGCGCATACGGCGAGCAGTTCCGCGAAGCGGGCTTCGCGCCCGATGTCGTCCGGGAAGCCGACAGCGTGCAGGAGCTGCTCGGCCTGGTCGCCGCGGGGCTCGGAGTGACCCGGCTGGTCCGGTCCTCACTCACAATCCGTGACACCGGTGTGGTGTTCGTCCCGCTGAAGGATGCCTACGCGCACACCGAGATGGTGTGGCTGCCGGGCAACACCTCGCCGGCGCTGCACCGACTCGTCGACGTCGTCGCCGAGCTGGCCTCGAACGTCGACTTGACGGCAGGCGGGTGAGACCGGCCGACGTCAGCGCCGTGATCCGGTCCGGCATGGGTACGGCTCACCGACCGCAACCCCTGCCCCGGCCGGGTCAGCGGGCCCGGGAGGGCGGGCCGGTTGCGGAGCGGCGCCCGCTGGGCCGTGCGGCGTGCTGTCGGCCGGGGCCCGCACATCCCGGCCCGGGCCATCACCGACCGCAGCGCACCGAGGAGTGCGTCCTGTCCACGAGCGACTCCGTTCCTGGCAGGAACCCGTAGATCCTCGACACTTTCGCTACTGCCGAGAAGGCAAATCCCTTCATACGCTTGCAGCATTCCATTATTCACTTCTCGGCAGAAGGACGGATCCTCGTGTCCGAAGAGGTCAAGGCGGCAAAGAACATCAACCGGCGCACGGCCTTGGACCGTGCTGCCGGTATCGCTGCCATCGGTGCCGCCCCCGCTCTCGCTGCCGTAGCGTCGAGTCCGGCCGCCGCGGTGGCGGATGCGAAAGCCCCAGTGCGGGCCGCTTCCTCGAACGCGCATGGCGCTGCCCTCCCCACAGTCGTGGCCGGGGTGCGCATCCCCTGCAGCGGACTGGCCCGGGCCACTGCGGAGTTCGCGAGAAGGGTCCTTTCTGAGACACTCTTCAACCATGTTATGCGGACGTACCTGTACGGCTCGCTGCTGTTCGACCGGCGTGGCATCCGTTATGACCGCGAGGTCGCTTTCATCGCATCGGTACTGCACGACCTCGGGCTGGTGACGACCTACCAGACCCCGGACGAGCGCTTTGAGATCGACGGCGCCGACGCCGCCCGCAGGTTCCTGCGGGAGCGGCGTATGTCAGCCGAGCGGATGGAAGTCGTCTGGGATGCCATCGCCCTGCACACCAACATAGGCGTCGCGAGCCGGAAGAGGCCGGAGATCGGCATCGTCTCCGTCGGTTCCGCGCTTGATTTCACCGGGAACGGCGTCCAGCAGATCCCGTCCGACGCTCTCGCCGAAATTGTCGCCCTTTTCCCTAGAACCGGGTTCAAACAGGACGCCCTCAACAACATACTTTCGCTGTGCCGCACCAAGCCGATGTCAGTGCTCATGCATCCCTTCGCCGAGGTCGGCCGCCGCCACTTCCCGGACTTCCCGGTGCCCACCGTCGAAGATCTCCTGCTGGCCGCACCATTCGACGAGTGACGAGAGCTGCCAGGCCGAGCGATCCCCTGTACTGGGTGCCGCGATCTGGTGATGTGCCAGGTGGTCTCGGGACCGGGCGACGGGGCTCCCGGTAGGACAGAAGATCGACCGGGCCGATGTTCAGCGCCTGCCCCCGGCGCGGCCCTCAGACACCCGCAGCCTCTGCGCGCGCCTGCGCCCGACAGGCGAGGTGCCTGAGCCGGGAACTGTCCGAGGGTCACCGCGTCCTTGGCACCGATCGCAGGCGCGCGCCCGAACCGGGTCCGACGTCCACTGCTGTGTGGGGGCCGCTGGAGGCGCACGGCACCACCGTTCTCTATCCGGTCGTGAGCATTGCCTCGGTAACCTCGCCGACCGCCGCATCGGGAATCGCAGTTGCGGCCTCCTTGAGGACGAGCAGCCGTGCCCCGGGGATCTCACGCGCGATCGCCTCGCCGTTACCGACGGGGAAGAACGGGTCGCGGCGGCCGTGGACGACGAGCGTGGGGACCTCGATCCCGGGCAGGCGCTCGCGCCAGCGAGGTTTGCAGTCGAGCCTGGAGAACACCATGCCCATCTGGTTGGCCATCTGGACCGGTGCTGCGGTGCCGGGCGTGCGGTCCCAGATACGCGCAGCGGTCGCGCGCGCGGCGTCAGGGTCGTCGCCGAGAATCTCCGCGCGGGCGGCGGCGAACTCGGCAACCGCCTCGCGGTCGGTCCAATCGGGCATCGGACGCGCGAACAGCCGGCTCATCGCCGCCTGGTCGTGGTCGGGGAGGTCGTCATCGGGCGGGCCGGGGGCGACCGCGCGGGTGCCGACCAGGGTGAGCGCCGAGAACGCGCCCGGGTGGTCGAGCACGGCCACCTGGGCGACCATCCCGCCGACGCCGATCCCCGCGAGGTGCACAGGCCCCCCGCCGAGCGCGTCGGCAAGGGCCGCCGCGTCGGCGGCGAGGCCACGCAGAGTGTAGACGGGCGCCTGCGGGTCCCTCGTCGTCGACTCCCCACTGTCGCGCAGGTCGTAGCGCACCGCACGGCGCCCGCCGGCGGCGAGGCGCTCGCACAGCGCGTCGGGCCAGGAGAGCAGCGTCGGCCCGCCCGCGAGCAGCACGAGTGGCGCGTCCTCGTCACCGAACGACTCGATACCCAGGGCGATTCCATTGGCGTTGACCATGTTCATCGGATCACCGGAAGACGTCGTAGGTCAGGTACGTCGCGGTCGATGTCGAACTCACGCTCCACTGCACCGGCGAGCGCGGCGCCCCGCCGGTGCACAGGGGTGTTCCGGCGCCCAGCAGGGTGGGTGCGAGGTGCGGCGTCGGCGCGTCGACCAGCTCTGTGCCGAGCGCCGGGTACGGAGCCGATCGCGGCGCCGCCGCACGTGAGGATGGCGTCGAGGTCCTTGCCGCTGTCCGACGGCGCCGCCTCGGCTCGCTCGCGCGCGGTGATGACGGCGTCGGACTGACCGGTGGTGACGAGCGTCCAGTCGATGTGGGCCGTCCGCACCGGGTCCGGCGGCGCACTCGTCGCGACGACGAACGCGGACTCACCGGCCTCGCGGACGCCGTAGCCGGACGTCGCGTCCCAGCCTTTCGGCCCGTCGGCCACGTCGAAGAGGCGACCGACGGGGACGACGGCGCCCGACCCGCGGGTGCCCCCGTGCGGGACCCGTCGGTCGTCGGGGGCGCTGGAACGGGCCCGTGTGTGCAGGACCTCGCCGCCGGCTTCCGGACCGTTGTCCGGGCTGAGGCGAGACTCGGCGACGAAGCCGTCGATAGGGAACCAGATGTCAGCGATACTTCGATTCACGTCAAGGCAGACCCGATCCGCTGCCCGGACTCATCGCTCACGCCTGAAGCAGGTGGTGGATGCCGGCCCGCCCCCGCCCCGGGACGCCGTCACCCCACAACAGTTCCGGCGAGGGGCCGCTGCTACGGCCCGCCGACGAGCCGCGGCCGTACTGCGCCGCGCCACACGACTGGCACGAGCATCCGGACGCCCTACTGCCCATGGCCCAGTTGTACGTGCGCGGCGTGCCCCTTGCTGCCTTCTTCCGGCGGGGCCGACGTACTCCGGATCCCTGATGTCCCTTCGAGCACCCACCGGGGTACAAACTCCGGACCGCGCTGTTCTGGTGTTCCGCCGGTGAGGTCACCGGCATCCTCCCTGCGCCGCCCGAACCGTACGAGACACAGGACGACGACAGCCACACGCCTCAGCCGTGCGTTCTCGCGCCAGAGGGGACCACCGAGTGTCCCAATCTGCTGGAGGCGGTCAGGGAGCACTCACCTCGGCCCAAGGCGGTACCGGGCGCGGGCCCTCCACCGGAGCCTGCTGCGGCTCTGCCACCAGTCGCGGAGGCCTCCGACCGGGCGGAAACTGGTGGCGTGGCCGCACTGTGCGAGAACCGTTGGAGGAGTCATGACGGCGACGAACAGGAACGACGCACCGGTCGAAATCCAAGGTGTCGGCGCGGAGCTGCGGAAACAGGAGCTCGGAGGGAGCATGAGCGTCTCGTTCGTGCGGTTCGCGAAGGGCACGGACATGACACCGGCCTTCCAGGGCATGACCGACGATCTGTGCCCGTGTCCCCACTGGGGATACCTTCTCAAGGGGCGGCTGAAGATGCACACGAAGGACGGGGAGGAAATGTACGAGGCCGGTGAGGCCTTCTACTGGGCGCCGGGCCACGCCCCGGAGGCTCTGGAGGATTGCGAATACGTGGATTTCTCACCGACTCAGGAATTCGACGAAGTGATCGACCACGTCAGGACACAGCTGGGATAGCCCGCTCTCTGCGGGTGGCGAGGGCAGCGGCTTGGCCGCCTGGCCTGGCCCCCGGCCCCGGCCCCGGTCCCGGCCACAGTCCAGCGCCGCCGACTCCCCCTCTCCTTCGGCCAGGTTGCACCTCGGTCCGACGCGGTGAGACTCCATCAGGGATCCCGAAGTCGTGTCATAGCTGGTGAGGCAGTCGAAGCCGGTGCGGCTCGGCGGGTCCGGTAGCGCGCGTAGAACAGTCCACAAGCGAAGGCACGCTCCTCGGTCGGCACGAGACCAGGTGCGCGCCGTCGGGGAAGACCCGCTTGCCGCCGGCGACCACGCTCCTGGTGAGGAACAGGTGGTACTCGTCCACCGGGCCGGCCGCGATCGCCTGGGCCGCGAAGTCGGGGCCGTCGGCAGTGAGGTCGTGATCGGCCTCGGCCTTGAGCCTGCGCACACGTCCCGGTCGAGGGTCCGCCCGGTCCTGTTGTTCGCACTGGACACCGACCCGAGCGTCGAATTCCATCGGCGTCGGCCGCCGTCCGACTCGCCGTGTCCGGAGCCCCCGGTGCCCCAGCCGGCGCCCACCCGACTGGACCAGCCGCGATAGCGGTACGGGCACGTGACGGCGAGAGTGGGGAAGGCTCGGCACTTCGCCGGCCAGTGACCCCCCTTGGGCGAAGGAGCACTCTCATGTCCGGACGCAACACCGTCATCCGCAGCCTGCACGATGTAGGCCTGGCAGCATGGTTCGGAGGCTCCCTGATGGGCGCCGTCGGCCTGAACGGGGCGGCACAGAACGAGGGCTCCACGGTCGCCGCCCGTGCCCGCATCGCCTCGGTCGGGTGGGCGAAGTGGGTTCCGGTCAATGCCGCGGCGATCGGCGCGCACCTGTTCGGTGGGGGCGGCCTGCTCGCCGCCAACGCCCACCGGGTCTCCTCCCAGAAAGGCGTGGCCGCCTCCACCACGGCCAAGACGGTCGTGACCGCGGCGGCCCTGGCCGCCACCGCCTACGCCCGCGTGCTCGGCAAGAAGGTCGAGCTGGCGTCTTCCTCCGCCCCGGAGGACACCGAGAAGGCCGAGCGCCACCCCATCGACCTCGACAAGGCCCGCCGTCACCTGGCCTACGCGCAATGGACGGTGCCGGCACTGACGGGATGCCTGGTGGTGCTCAACGCCCTCCACGGCGAACAGCAGCGTCCTTTTGCGCAGCTGCACGGCATGTGGGGGCACGCCCGCTCCGTCACACCGTTCATGCAGTGACGTCCTCGCCCGCCTGAAGGAGGGCGATTCCCGTCTGCCCCGCCGTCGTGGGGCGTGGCCCCGGGCGGGTTCCCGCTTCATAGCGCCGTACCGGGACGGATTACCGGTCTCGCCTGCGCTCGACGGGCTGACAAGGGCCACTCCGGCCCTCTTCGCGACGTTGGCCGCCGCGTTGATGTCTCGATCGAGGACGGTCCCTCGTTGCTTGCACGTCCGCTCCCGGACCTGCAGCGGCTTCGGGCCGTCCTCGGCGCCGCAGGCCGAGCAGACCTGAGAGGCCGGCCCGAACCGTCCGACACGCACCGAGGCGCCCGTGCAGGCCGGCCTCGTACCTCGGCATGGTCACCCAGCGGCGGCGTGGTCGACGTGGGGATCCGGCGCGGCTTCGGGTCACACCGGCGAGCGGACCGGCACGGGCTTCCCGCGGTGGCGGTCGAGCGACGCGAGGAACGCGTGCATCCGAACTCGTGGCGGACCAAGGCAGCGGCGACCGCCGCCTGCGCTGTCCCGTCGTCCGGCCGGCCCGGTCAGACCGGTTGGGTGTGCGGTGCGGGAGGGACGGGCTGCTGTGCGCGGCCGCGTATCCGGATGGTCACCACGCCGACGCAGCCGGCGAGGGTGCCGAAGACGAGTGCCGCGGACACGCCGGAGCCCACGGAGACGTAGTAGAGCAGGGGTCCGCCGGTGCTGCCTTGGTAGGAGAGGAGCGAGTTCCAGACTCCGCTCACCACCACGCCCAGGGTGGTGGCGGCGACGGCGCCGAGCGAGTACGCGGAGTAGGTGACGCGGTCGAGCAGGACGGGCAGCAGCCGCAGCCCCCACCAGACCAGGGCGAGCAGGGCGATGTCGCCGAGCCGGTACAGGAGCCAGCGCCCGGGATCGGAACCCGTGGGCAGGCTCCAGGCGCCGAGCTGGATCCACTGCCGCAGCAGGTCACCGGGTTCGGACAGCCGCCCGGTACCGGTGAAACCGGTCTGCAGGCGTGCGGCCACCCGGTCGTTGGACAGGACGGCGAGGGCGAGGGCTACCACGGCGGTGCCTAGGGTCGCGGCGAGCCGCGTGGTGGCCGCGGTCGGCACGGACCGGCCACGTGGGGGAGCCGCCCCGGGTTGCAGCAGCGTCATGAGGCCGACCGAGGCCGCGGCGGCGGCCAGGGCGGCGGCCACCGGCAGTTCGCGGCCCTGGGACATGGCGCTCGCGAGGCGGGGCAGCAGCCGGAACGCGGCGGAGCCGCCGGAGGCGGCCATCCAGGGCGCGGACACAGTGACGGCGAGCATGGCCGCGACGATGCCCCAGCCCCACGGGACCGCCACGACGACGGCCGCGCGCCCGGCGCCGCGATCCGGCAGCCGGCGCAGCAGTGGCACCGCGCCGCACGCGAAGAGCAGGACGAGCGCGGCGTAGCGCACCCGCATGGCGGTCTCTCTCAGGGCCGCGTAGTCCGCGCCGTGGCCGGGTGCGCCTGCGGGGTCGGTGAACTGGGCCGACGACGGAGGGTCGGTCGACCAGGGCATCGTCCACGCGGCCAGGCGGTTCGCCTGGTCGGGGCCGAAGAACCGTGCGGCGCCGGGCAGGCTGAGCGCGTGGGCACTGGTCCCCGCCCACCACAGCAGTCCCGCCAGCGATAGCGCCCCGAAGACCGCGGGTGCGAGCACACGCCGATGCGCCATCGTCCATTTCCCCCGTCCGCCCGCACGCGCGGGCCCCGTCCGCCGCCCGCCGACCCGTGCGAACTTCCGTCCGTCTGGTCAGCGGTCGCATGACAACGACGTCAGATGTACCAGACATCCAGAGTGTGGTGCACGCCGGGACGGGACGGGAACGCTGCATGTCCGGCCTGGACCGCGAGGCAGGTCACTTCAAGAACGACCCCTGTATGCCGGGCACCCTGATGCTCCAGGGTGGTCTCCGGGCGATGGCGTTCTACCTGGCGGCCATGGGCTTCACCGCCGACCGGGACGGCTGGCGCTTCGAACCGGTCGGCGAGCACCCCTCCAGGGCGATGTGCCGGGGCCAGGCGACTCCGGAGGACGGGCGGGTCGTCTACGAGGTGTTCGTACGCGGCGTCTCGGCCGGGCCGGTGCCGACGCTGCACGCCGACATCCTCGGCTCGGTGGACGGGACGAAGGCGTTCTTGGGCCGCGACATGGCGCTCCGGCTGGTCCCCGACTGGCCGCTGTCGCACTGGCGGCGTTCGGGCCCGCCCGCCGTGCAGACCGATGCGTCCCCGGTGCCGCTCTCGCGGCTCGGCGGGCTGAGCGGGCACCGGGAGAAGAAGCCGGTGGCTGCGGCGGCCGACGGATTCCCCCTTCGACTACGCCTCGCTGCTGGCGTGCGCCTGGGGCCGGCCGAGCGAGGCGTTCGGCGCCATGTACGAGCCCTTCGACGGCACGCGCAGGGTGGCCCGGCTTCCCGGCCCGCCGTACCACTTCATGAGCCGGATCGTCTCGGTGGAGGGGCCGCAGGGCGGGATGCGGGAAGGCAGCGTCGTCGTCGCCGAGTACGACGTCCCTGCCCGGGCCTGGTACTTCGAGGAGAACGGTGGCCGCACCATGCCGTTCGCCGTCCTCATGGAGGTCGCCCTGCAACCCTGCGGGTGGCTGGCCTCGTACGTGGGCAGCGCGTTGACCAGCGAGGCGGACCTCCTGTTCCGCATCCTCGACGGGTCGGGGACGGTCACCGGCGAGGTGACCCCGGCGACGCGTACGGTCCGGGCCGCGGTTCCAGTCCGGGCGCACGGAGATCACCGAGCCCGGGACGGAGCGAGAGCCTCGGCGCGCCCGTACGACTACGCCCACACGTCGACCCCTGCGCCCCGCCATTCGATCAGCGGTGATGCAGCGGCCTCGTCGGCCCCCGGAGCGATGCCGACCGCCCGTACGACGGCCAGCACCTCTGCCAGGCTTCGCGCCGCCCCCACGGGCTGGTCCCGCAGCGACACCCGGCGGCAGCCGTCACCCATCGGCTGGTGCACGACCACGGGTGCGCCCCTGCCCCTTCGCCCCCCGGGGGGACGAGGGCAGTCCCACGGACCGGGTCCCGGCCCCTGTGGCCTGTGGTGCACCCTGCCCCGAACCACCTGCCGGCCGCGGTCTCCCACGTCGGCCCCCCGTTCCGCCCCTCGATACCGACACCTCTCTTGCATAGTGCAATAAGAATCGTCCCGGCGGAACCGGTGATCAGCAAGCGCTCGCCGCAGAGGGCGGCGGTCAGCACACCCTGAAATGTGTTGCATAATGCAAAAATAAGAGAGGGGAAAGAATGAGTACGGTTCACAGCCCCGCGGAGGGTTCACCCCGGGCCGCCGCGACGCGGTTCGCGAGTGCGGTCGGCATGACGAGCCCGCGCTCGTCCCCCTGGGGGCTGATGGCACTGGCGGCGTTGATCGGTGTGGGTGCCGGACTCGGCTCGATCGTCTTCCGCTGGTGCATCACCGCCTTCACCCGCCTCTTCAGCGGTCACGCCGACTACGCCGCCGCCCCCGGGGCCGACCATCCCCACCTGTCATGGCTCGGACCCTGCTTCGTGCTTCTGACACCGGTGGCCGGCGGTCTGCTGTACGGGCCGTTGGTCCATCGCTTCGCCAAGGAGGCGCGCGGACACGGGGTGCCCGAGGTGATGCTCGCGGTAGCCCAGCGCGGCGGCCGGATCAGCGCCAAGGTCGCGGTGGTCAAGACCCTCGCCTCGGCGCTGACCATCGGCTCGGGCGGCTCGGTCGGCAGGGAGGGCCCCATCGTGCAGATCGGTGCGGCGCTGGGCTCCACGCTGGGCCGCGCGGCCAAGGTGACCGAGAGCCGGATGAAGCTGCTCGTCGCCTGTGGTGCGGCGGCGGGCATCGCCGCCACGTTCAACGCCCCGCTGGCCGGTGTCTTCTTCGCCATGGAGCTGATCCTGGGCACCTTCAGCGCCGAGGCGTTCGGCGCGACGGTGCTGGCCAGTGTCACCGCGAGCGTCATCGGGCGCGCAGCCTTCGGTGACGTCGCCTTCCTCGTCCTGCCCGACTTCCATGTCGACCACCTCGCCCAGTACGGACTGTTCGCACTTCTCGGCGTTGTCGCCGCCGTGGTCGGAGTGGGCTTCGCCCGGTTCCTGTACCTGGTGGAGGACGCCTGCGACTGGTTGTGGCGCGGTCCGGAGTGGCTGCGGCCGGCGACGGGCGGGCTGGTCCTCGGTCTGCTGCTGCTCGCCCTGCCCGAGATGTACGGCGTGGGCTACCCGGTACTGGAAAAGGCCACCGAAGGCGGCTATGCCGTCGGGTTCCTGCTCCTGCTCCTGGCCGGCAAGATGCTGGCGACCAGCCTGACCATCGGCATCGGGGGCTCCGGCGGTGTCTTCGCGCCCAGCCTGTTCATCGGGGCGATGCTCGGCATGGCGTACGGCACCGGTGTCCAGACCTTGCTGCCCGGCACGGCCGGCGCGGTGGGAGCCTACGCGCTCGTCGGCATGGGAGCCGTCTTCGCGGGATCCTCCCGCGCGCCGATCACGGCCGTGGTCATCCTCTTCGAACTCACCGGCGAGTACTCCATCATCCTGCCCCTGATGCTGGCCATCGTCCTGTCGACCGCGGTCAGCCGCCTGCTGTCGAAGGACACGATCTACACGCTCAAACTGCGCCGCCGCGGCATCGACCTCGAAGGCCCCGCCCATGGTGCGCGGATCGGCGCGCAACGCGTCGACTCCGTCATGGAGGCGCTGCCCACTCCCCTGCCCGCTGCCACGAAGCTCGCGGACGCCGCCGGTCTGCTGACCCTCTCCGGTCGGGACGGGCTTCCCGTGGTGGACGAGGCCGGCACGTACGTCGGCGTCGTCACCGCCCAGGCGGTGGCTGAGGCGCTCGCGGAAGAGCCCGACGCCGCGCCCGCGACCGTGGGGGCGCTCGCCGCGCCCACCGCGCCCGTCCACGCGGATCAGCCGTTGGTTCAGGCCGTGCACGCCCTGGTTGCCACTCCGGGAACCGGTCTTCCGGTACTCGATCGGGCGGAGGGCAGTCCGGTGGGCTGGCTCAGCGCTCGAGGCGCGCTGCAGGCGGTGCATCTCACGCACGCTTCGTAGCGCCGTGCCGCCGGCACCAGTACGGCGCGCCCGGCGTCCGGCGCAGCCACCGGGCCAGGCGGTGACAGGCCGGCTCCGGGCCCGACCCGAGCCGTCACGAGTCCCACCTCACGACGTATCGGGCAGATCGGCCACCCAGCCCATCGGGTGCCGTTCCAACTCCTCGAGGGCCGGTGCCAAGGGCTCGGCCCCGGCCCTGTTGAAGGCGGCCAGGGCCTCGACGAGGGCCAACCGCTGCACGGAGGTGAGCCGTTCCACGATCGCGGCGATTTCGGTACGCCGCCGGGCCGTGACGTCCTCGACCGTGCGGCGCCCCTCCTCGGTGAGCTGAAGCAGCGTCTCCCGACGGTTGTGGGGATTGGCGTGCCGGTCCGCGAGACCGGCTGCGATCAAGCGGTCGACCATCCGCATCGCCGTGGACGGCGCCACCTGGAGCTGATCGGCGAGCGTCACCAGTTTGGTCGCTCCACGAGTGGCCAGTACCACCAGCATCCGGAACTGCGGCAGTGTCACCCGCTCCTCGACCGCGGCCAGGGAGCGGGCCGACACCGCGACCAGCAGGCGTGAGGCGGTCAGCACCGCTTGGGTCACGGCGTCCACGTCGTCCATCGCCCTCACGGGGCTCTCGCTCTCACGCATGCCTCCTTTCTACCGCGCCCACTGACATCACCGGCACACGGCCGCCACGCGGGCCGAGGCGGCATCTCATGCCGCCGCTGCGGAGGTGCGGCAGGACGCCCGTGCCGGACTTGGTTCCCTACGCATTCCACGCGTGTTGTCATCAGAAGGAGGCATCCCGGGAGTTCCGCCACATCTGCTGCTCAGCAGCGGTCTACCGGCTGCCGCCGATTCGCCTCACCCCATCGGCGCCGCTGGTCGGCCGCGGCCTCCGGCTGCGCCATGGTGCGCGGTCCGGTGATCGCCGAGGTGGCGCGGGGTGGTTGACGGCCAAGGCGACGGTCGACTCGGTCAAGGTGAGGGTTGCTCGCTCCGCCAGGACGGCCAACTGCTCGACGGCGTCGGGACTGCGCGATTGCCGGGGCTCTCATGTCGGAGCGGGCCCGGGGGGCGTACCGCGGAGACGGGCCCTCGGTGTCGTGCTCGCGGTAGCGACCGGAGCGCGGGCTGTCGGCGAGAGCGCCGACGTCGTGGCGGCGCACGGTGAACGGCAAGCCCTCCTCGATGCCGCGGACCAGGGCCGAGTACGACGGGTGCCCGGTCACGAAACCGCGCCGAGTACGCTCCCGCGAGCCCGCACGGGGAGGTGAGAGGGATCCCGGCCGCCCCACGGCCGGGATCCCTCGAGGCGGTGGTGACGGTCAGCGGATGGAACCGATCCCGCCGTGAACCGCTCGGCCGGCCGCCCGCAGACCGCACCACATCACGTCACCGTGAGCCGGGAAGGTCAGCGTCGCAGGGTGAGGACGCCCGGCCGCCACGGCAGTCGGTTGTATTCGCCGCCCGCGTTGGGGTCCTTGCCCTGGTAGAGGAACTGCAGGTTGCAGGGGTCGATGGTCATGGTCTGGTCGGGGTTGTCGCGGACCAGGTCACCGTGGCTGATGTCGTTGGTCCAGGTGGCGCCGCTGTTGGCCTTGCCCGCGAAGGGGTTGCCCTCACTGGCGGCCTGCGGAGTCCACGACCCGTTCAGGCTGGAGGCCGTGAAGGAGCGGAAGTAGCGCCCGTTCGCGCCCATCGCCTCGACGATCATGAGGTACTGGTTCCGGCCCTGGACCTTGTAGACCTGTACGCCCTCGAAGAGGTTGGCCTTCGTGTCGCTCATGATCGTCGTGTACGACGAGCCGAAGTTGCCCGGGAAGTTCCCGATCGGCATGCTCGCCCGGTAGATCTTGCCGTTGTCACCGGCGAAGAACAGGTACATGTTCTGGCCGTCGGCGATCAGGGTCTGGTCGATCGGGCCGGTGTCGGAACCGGAGATGCTCCCGGTGAACAGCGGCTGCGGGGACGACCAGCCGTTGGGGTTGGTGGGGTCGCTCGACGTGCGGTAGATGAAGGGCCACGCTCCCCACTGGTACGCCAGCACCCAGATGTTCCTGGGCGCGAAGTAGAACAGCGTGGGCGCCACCGCGGCCTGGCTCATTCCGGTCTGGCCGGCCGACGCCATGTCCGACCAGTTCGTGAAGGGACTGAACATCATCGAGCCGTACGACGATCCAGACACGTTCGACGCGTAGACCAGGTGCCTGCCGTTGTGCGTCACGGTGGTGAAGTCCTTCACCGCGGCCCACCCGTTCGCCGGCTGCGCCAGCACACCCGTCGACGTCCAGCGGTACGCCGACGGAAGAGAACACGTGCCGTCCGTCGGCGGCGTCCCGGTCAGACCGGTCCACCTCTGGTTGCTGCCGCCGTTGCACGTCCACAGCTGCACCGCGGTGCCGTTGGCCGTACCGGAGCCCGCGACCTCCAGGCACAGTCCGGACTCCACGCCGACGACCGTGCCGTCGGATTTCACCCGCCACTGCTGGTTCGCACCGCCGGAGCAGCTCCAGATCTGCACCCTGGTACCGGCCGTGGTGGCGTGGCCCGGAACATCCAGGCACTTGTTGCCGTACACGGTCAGCTGGTTGGCGTCCGTCAACGCCCACTGCTGGTTGGTTCCGTTCCAGCAGTCGTAGATCTGCAGGTACGTGCCGTCGGTCTGGACGGCGCCCGGCACGTCGAGACACCGGCCCGAACCGGCACCGCGCAAGGCGCCACTGGCAGCCGCCTCAGCCGGGGTGGCTACGAGCATCGCCGCCAACGCGGCCAGGGCCGCGACCACGGCGGCGAGTACCGCAGACGGATGCCTGCGGCTGAAACTTCCTCTGCGCATGGAGACTTCCTCAGCTTGAGTAGACGGTTCCGGCTGACCTCGTCAGAGGTTGCCCGGACTGCCGGTGTGGTGCGGCGGTGTGCAGCGGTCCGTGAGGACCACGGCACACCGCCTGTGACTTCCCGGTCCTGCCCGACCTCTCGATACCGGTGGCGCCGGCGTCTGAGGGCGGCATGGGCGCCCAGGGGTGGAGGCCTGGACGGCCGAGCGCCCGGGTGGCACGGTCGAAAAGGGCGACGGCACGGAATTGGCCAATCTCTGACCGGTACATGACATCCTCATGCGGCAAGACTCCCTGCGGCTCGGCGCGTTCGGGCGGTGCGACCCGGAGTCACCCTCCCTGCTGTGCGATGGAGCGACTCGATGCGTTCGTGATTTCGAACAAGGGTCGAAGCTTCGAGCAACCTGAATGATAGGGAGCCGCTGAACGGCGTCAATACCTCTCGCATGTATCGCTACCGATGCCGAAACATTTGGAGAATCCATGCGTGAAACGTCGCACGTCACACCCGGCGCGGCATCATGGATCCGCTGGTCCACGGCCGACGTATGACCTGCCGGCCCACCGGCCGCACCGGACGGACCCGACGGGATGCGCCGCCTTTCACGGCCAAGGCTCCAACGTGCGGGGCCGCCCGTTGATGAGCTCCCGCCCCGGAGCGACGAACGGCGGTTCGCAGGCCGCGAGTACGCAGCCCGCCTCTGCGAGCGGACTACCCAGCCGACCCCGCTCCCGAAAGTTTCGGACGACAAACAGAAACTTTTCTCGCGGGAAGTCTTGACCATCATCGCCCACACCTCAATCATTCCTGTCTGAGATACCGGCCACAGCTCGATATCTCGCACCACACCGGCCTTGGACAATCCGTGCCGCCGGCAGGTCCACACACAACCGCACTACGGATCCGCGCACCAAAGCACCTGCGCCACCCCGTTTCGTTCCGGTGAGGTTCGCACCAGCGCGTCCAGGCTCTTCACGCGGTTGGAGAGGTACGCGCCGCTGCGTGGCGGTCCCCCGGCCGAGCCGCGATGGAGTACCGCCGTGCCCGTGTCGAAGCTCGTCCCGTCCCATGGCCGCGATGTCCGGTGATTCCGTGCTGCCCCGGCTCCGGCCCGCCCCGTCGGCCCGTCTGCCCGTCTGCCCGTCTGCCCGTCTGCCCGTCTGCCCGTCTGCCCGTCTGCCCGTCTGCCGAATGGGAGCCGACTACGCAATCCCCTGCCCTTCAATCCTTCCGTCATCTCTACCTTGGAGGCACAGTCATGGGCTCGTATGCCCTTCCCAGACCCGTCGTCCGCCGGAAAATCCGCGGCCTGCTGTTGGCGCTGGTCGTCGGCGTCCTCAGTACCGTCGCCGCACTGGTCGCCCCGCCGACCGCACACGCGGCCGAGAGCACGCTCGGTGCCGCTGCGGCACAGAGCGGCCGCTACTTCGGCACCGCCATCGCCTCGGGCAGGCTGAACGACTCGACGTACACCTCGATCGCGGGCCGTGAGTTCAACATGGTGACGGCCGAGAACGAGATGAAGATCGACGCCACCGAACCGCAGCGCGGCCAGTTCAACTTCAGCGCCGCCGACCGCGTCTACAACTGGGCGGTGCAGAACGGCAAGCAGGTGCGCGGCCACACCCTGGCCTGGCACTCCCAGCAGCCCGGCTGGATGCAGAGTCTCAGCGGCAACGATCTGCGTCAGGCGATGATCGGCCACATCAACGGCGTGATGGCCCACTACAAGGGCAAGATCGCTCAGTGGGACGTCGTGAACGAGGCCTTCGCCGACGGTGGTTCGGGAGCCCGGCGCGATTCCAACCTGCAGCGCAGCGGCAACGACTGGATCGAGCTCGCCTTCCGCACCGCGCGTGCCGCCGACCCGTCCGCCAAGCTCTGCTACAACGACTACAACGTCGAGGACTGGACCTGGGCCAAGACCCAGGCCATGTACTCCATGGTCCGGGACTTCAAGCAGCGCGGTGTGCCGATCGACTGCGTCGGCTTCCAGTCGCACTTCAACAGCGGCAGCCCCTACAACAGCAACTTCCGCACCACCCTGGAGAACTTCGCCGCCCTCGGCGTCGACGTGGCCATCACCGAACTCGACATCCAGGGCGCCCCGGCCTCGACCTACGCCAACGTGACCAACGACTGCCTGTCCGTCCCGCGCTGCCTCGGCATCACCGTCTGGGGCGTGCGCGACACAGACTCCTGGCGATCGGAGCAGACGCCGCTGCTGTTCAACGGCGGCGGCAGCAAGAAGCCCGCCTACACCGCCGTCCTCAACGCACTCAACGGCGGCTCCACCACGCCCCCTGCGGATTCCGGACAGCTCAAGGGCGTCGGTTCGGGCCGCTGCCTGGACGTGCCGGGCTCCAGCACCACCGACGGCACCCAGCTCCAGCTGTGGGACTGCCACAGCGGCAGCAACCAGCAGTGGGCATACACCGACGTCGGCGAGCTCAGGGTCTACGGCAACAAGTGCCTCGACGCCGCCGGCACCGGCAACGGCTCCAAAGTCCAGATCTACAGCTGCTGGGGCGGCGACAACCAGAAATGGCGCCTCAACTCCGACGGATCCATCGTCGGCGTCCAGTCCGGCCTCTGCCTCGACGCCGTCTCAGGCGGCACCGCCAACGGCACCCTGATCCAGCTCTACTCCTGCTCGAACGGCAGCAACCAACGCTGGACCCGCGGCTGACGGGACCTGCCGCCAACAACAGGGGGAACCGGTGACGGCTGCGGTGCAGTTCCTCCCACTCCTCCTGTAAGACACCGTTGACGGCCCCGGGTCGCCGCCGTGGTGGCGGCGACCCTCGCGATCGGCATGCTCGCCGCGGTGCATCCGGCGCCCGCGGAGGCGGCGGCCGGTGGACACCCTGGACGATCAATCCACGGGACACCTGCGGAGGTTGCGGGACGGGCGGCTGCCGAAGCCACCGCGAGAGGGTCGGGCGGCGGACTGTCGGCCCAGGGTTGGCGAGGTGGCGGCGGGCGGTCAGGCGCCAGGGTCGACTTCGGGGTGCGTGAACCGCACGGGCTTGCCCAGCGACCGGGCGTAGGCGATTTCGGCTCGGGTGCTGTCTCCGATGTAGTCGCCGACTACGAGCACTTCATCAGCGAGCCGGATCTTCGCCCGGTGCAGATCGTCGAGTCGGCCCTTCAGCGCCTCGGCCTCGACAGCACCGGACCGAAGTTCGTGCGGCGACTTCATGTCACAGCCCGGTTTGACCACGATCTTTCCGGCTTTGGTCTCCCGCAGATCGGCCTCGTTCATCTCGGTCATGAAGCGGGTGGAGCCGCAGATCACGACGATACGCGGGAGGCTCAACAGCTTCTTCGCGTCGGCGAGCTTCTCCTCGGAGGCGAGCAGTCGCGGGTATGACACGGGTTCCTCCCGGTGGTGTGGCCCATGGGCGCCTGCGAAGACGATAACGAGGGTGTCCAGGATCGTTCTGTGACGAACGACGTGGACACCCTCGCGACAGCACTCCATGCGACGACCGACAACATGCTGAACGTCAACCGGATCCTGGCCACCACCTCGGCCCTGAGATGTCACAGCCCGCGTCATGCGACGCCTCCTCGCGCTGATCGGCCGCGATCCGGCACAACGACGCCACCGGACGCACCGTCCTGCGCTCAGTGATCGCCTACGATCACCGGCCCCTTGGGACAGGTCGCCTGGGACCGGCCCTGCCTGAACGGCGTCACCACGAACATCATCGCTGTCAGCGGTCATGTGCAGCCCGCGGATCAGACGTGGAGCGTCCGACGAGCGTCGCGGGTCGCTCCCCCTGGAAGAGGAACGCGAGGCGTTTCACCGCAGCAGCGCTCCGTCCGCCAGCGAGAGGACCGGCTCTGCGGCGACACCGACGGCCAAGGAGAGAGCGGCAGCCGCGTAAGCGGTGGCCGCGGACCATCGCCCCTGGACCGCGTGTGCCTGCGCGGGAGCGGCGTCGCTGGTGAGGAACAGGGGGCCGAGCCAGCGGAGGTAGTAGAAGAGGGAGGCGACGGTGTTGGCGACGGCGAGGGCGGCCAGCCAGGTCCAGCCGCCGTCGATGGTCGCGCTGAAGACCTCCAGCTTGCCGAGGAAGACCCCGGTGGGCGGTGTGCCGACCAGGCCGAGCAGGCAGACGACGAGGACGGCTGCGAGGCCGGGACGGCGTCGGGCGAGGCCGCGGTAGTCGGACAGTGTGCGGGCGTCGGGGAGTTCGGTGGCGACGGCGAAGGCCCCCAGGTTGGTGACCGCGTAGGCGGCCAGGTAGAGCAGCAGGCTCCTCTGGGCCAGGTCGGTGCGGGTGGCGACGGACACGGCCATGAGGAGGTAGCCGACCTGGCTGATCGTGGAGTAGGCCAGGAGCCGCTTGACGGAGGTCTGGAAGAACGCTGCCAGGTTCCCCAGGGTCATGGTGACGGCGGCGACCACGGCCAGCAGCAGTGGCCAGTTGACGTCGCTGCCGGGCAGTGCCTGGTGCAGGAGGCGGTAGGCGGCGATCAGGGCGCCGATCTTGGGGAGGGTGGTGACGTAGGCGGCGACGGGGGTGGGGGCCCCGTCGGTGACGTCGGGCACCCAGAAGTGGGCCGGGACCGCTCCGGCCTTGAACAGCAGGCCCGCCAGGACGCCGGTCAGCCCGACCGCGACGAGTCCGTAGGGAGCGTCGGTCAGGGCGGCGGCGAGCCCGCGGTACCCGGTGGCGCGTCCGGCGCCGTACAGCAGCGCGACGCCGGCGAGCATGGTGGTGCCGAGCAGGGCGCCCATCAGGTAGTACTTCAGGGCGGCCTCGGTGCCGGAGGCGTCCTTGGCGAAGGCGGCGAGGGCGTAGGCGGGGATGCCGGCCAGCAGGTAGGCGGCGAAGAGCATGAGAAGGTCGTTCGCGCCGATGAGGGCGAGGGTGCCTGCTCCCGTGAGCAGCAGGAGGACCCAGTACTCGGTCTCGCGTCGATGGCCGCGGACGGTCTCGGTGGACATGCCGATGATGAGCAGCAGGGCGACGAGGACGATGATGCGGCCGGCGCCGGTGGCGGTGTCGACGGCGAACGTGTCGGAGAACACTGTCTGTTCGCCGTGAGTGGCCATGGTGACGGCCGTGGCCGTCAGGCCGGCCGCGCAGGCGGCGGCCGCGAGCGCGGCGACGATCCATTGACGGCGGCGGGGCAGCCAGGACCCCGCGAGCAGGCCGGTGACGGCGGCGCCGAGGAGGGCGAGTTCGGGGACGAGGGCGGTCAGGTTCTCGTTCATCGTGCCACCAGACCGGTCAGGGTGCGGCCGGCCGGTTCGATGACGTCCAGCAGCCAGCGCGGCGCGACGCCGATGAGGAGGGCTGCGGCGAGCAACGTCACGGTGGACAGTGTCTCGGTGGCCTTGAGGTCCGCGATGCCGCCGGTGGGGAGCGTCGGCGGCAGGCGCGGGGTGCCGAGGAACACGCGTCGCAGGGCCGTCAGGAAGACGGCCGCGACGAGGACGACGCCGGTGAGGGCGACGGCGGTGGCGATGGTCCGGGAGGCGAGGCTGCCGGTGAAGATCTGGAACTCGGCGATGAAGCCGGAGAATCCGGGAATGCCGAGACCGGCGAACGCGCCGACGGCCGTGACGGCCGCGAAGCGCGGGGTGTGGGCGGCCAGACCGGAATAGGCGTCCATCGTGTAGGTGCCACCGCGGTCCCAGAGCACGCCGGCGAGCAGGAACAGTGCCCCGGTGATCAGGCCGTGGCTGACCATCTGGGTGACTGCGCCGGTCACCGCGAGGGAACGGGCCTGGGTGTCGCTTCCGGCGAGTGTCCCGGCGGCGCCGACCGCCAGTACGACGTAGCCCATGTGATTGACGGACGTGTAGGCGATCATGCGTTTGAAGTCCGTCTGGGCCAGCGCCACCAGGGCCCCGTAGACGACGGACACGGCGCCGACGATCACGATGACGAGTGCGTAGTGGCGCCAGCTCCCCGGCAGCAGAGGCATGGCGATGCGGACGAACCCGTACGTGCCCATCTTCAGGAGGATTCCGGCCAGGATCGCCGAGCCGGCGGCGGGGGCTTCGGTGTGGGCCGGGGGCAGCCAGGTGTGGAAGGGCACGGTGGGGGTCTTGACCGCCAGCCCGAGGCCGATGGCGAGCAGCACCAGACCCGCGTAGAGGCCGTGGCCGGACAGTGGGTCGGCGCGGGCGAGGTCGACGATGTCGAAGGTGTGCGGGTCGGCGGCCAGGTAAAGCCCGATGAAGCCGAGCAGCAGGGCGAGGGAGCCGACGAAGGTGTAGAGGAAGAACTTCAGCGCCGCGGCGCGGGCGCGCTCGCCGTGCCCCCATCCCGCGATGACGAAGAACATGCCGACGATCGACAGATCGAAGAAGACGAAGAAGAGGATCAGGTCGAGGGCGACGAACAGGCCGAGGCTGACGGTCTGGAGGAAGAGGAAGAGGCAGACGTAGGGACGCACGCGCCGTCGCTCGCGCAGTGAGTAGACCGCGACGGCGAGGAACAGCAGGCAGGTCAGCGCCACCAGTGGCAGGGAGAGTCCGTCCACGCCCACGTGGTAGCCGACGCCGGCGCTGGGCATCCAGCGCACGCGCTGCTCGTACTGCATCCCGCCGCCGGTGTCGAAACCCGCCCAGACCGCGACGGCCAGAGCGAGGTCGGCGGCTGCGGTGGCGATCCATGTCCAGGCATACGCCCGGTCGGGGAGGGCGCGCGGCAGGAACAGCAGCACACCGCAGACCAGCAGCGGCAGGAAGGTGACGACGCTGAGCACAGGAGGTTACCTCACCAACAGGATGATCAGGACGAGTACGGCGAAGCCGACGGCGGCCTGGGCGTAGTACTGGTGCAGCAGGCCGGTCTGCGGTCGGCGCGCCCGGCGGCCCAGGCTCCGCGCGCCGGAGGCTACGGCGGCGACGGCACCGTCGACTCCACCGTCGTCCACGCGACGGGCGAGACGTGCCACCGCGAGTGCGCCGCGGGCGGTCTGCCGTACGGTGCCGTCGACGACGCGGTCGTCGAAGACCGCCAGGGCGCCGGCCACCCTCATCACGGGGCGGACCACGACGAGGTGCGCGGCCTGTTCCAGACCGAGCCACCCGTGTGCCCAGCGCACGGAGGCGCGCGGTGCGGGCACCGGACCGGACGCCCGCCGCCAGGCCAGCCCGGCGGCGGCGAGGGCGACCGCGGCCGACAGGCCGAGTTCCCACGGCTTCGGTGACGGGGAGTGGCCGGCGCCGAGCAGCTGCCTCATCCAGGACGCGGGCCCGGGCAGGGCAAGCACTCCCAGAACGGCGGCGGCGAGCGTGAGCGTGAGGAGCGCAACCGGTGTCGTGCGGGCGGTCCTGCGAGTCCCGTGCCGCTCCGTGTCGTAGCCGGCCCCCGGGTCGGGGGGGAGCGGGCGGGTGACGTACCAGACCGCCTTGGTGCTGTACACGGCTGCGACGGCCGCCGCCGCCAGGCCCACGGCGTACAGCCCGGTTCCCTGGACGCGGGCGGCGGCGAGGACCTCGTCCTTGGCCGCCCACAGTGAAAGGGGCGGCAGCCCGGCCAGGGTGAGAGCGGCGACGGTGAAGGCCGCGCCGACGGTCCGGTAGGTGCGTGCTGCGCCACGCAAGGCGGTCAGTCGCTTGGTGCCCAGTGCCGTCAGCCACGCCCCTGCGGCGAGGAACAGTGCCGCCTTCGTGGCGGCGTGCGCGACGAGCTGCGTGGTGCCCGCGGCGACACCGTGGCTGCCCGCGGCCAGTACCATGAAGCCGATCTGGGCGGCTGTGGAGGCCGCCAGCAGCTGTTTGAGGTCGGTTTGGGCCACGGCGACCAGGCCCAGCGCGAGGGCGGTGGCCGCGCCGGTCCAGGCGACCAGCGGCCCGGCCCAGCCGGTCGCCGTCAGAAGTGGGTCCAGCCGCAGGAGCAGGTAGGCGCCGGCGGCGACCATGGTCGCCGAGTGCAGCAGGGCGGACACCGGGCTCGGGCCCTGCATGGCTCGTGACAGCCAGAAGGAGAACGGCAGTTGTGCCGACTTGCCCAGTGCCGCCGCGACGACACCCGCGATGACGACGTGCAGCCACGGCGACGCCGCCCCCTCCAGAGCGTCGAGCCGCAGACTGCCGACACCTCCGGCCACGGCTGCGCCGGCCGCCAGATAAAGGCCGAGGTCGGCGGTGCGGGTGGTCAGAAACGCGACGTCGGCGGCTGCCACCCGCTCCGGCCGACGCCACCAGTATCCGATGAGCGCCCAACTGGTGGCGCCCATCAGCTCCCACGCCATCAGCAGCAACGGCAGCGTGGTCGCCGTGACCGTGACCAGCATGGCGCCGGCGAAGAGCAGCATCAGACCGAAGAACCGTCCCCGGTTCTCCTCACTGCCCAGCTCCCCCACCGCGAACACCAGGACGGCGGCGGTGACCACGGTGACGGTGACCGCCATCACCGCGGACAGGCCGTCCACCGCCAGTCCCGCCTCGATCCCCGCGAACAGCGGCGCGCCGGCCGCCGGGCGGGTCACCGCGGCGGCGAGCGCCGCACCCAGCGTCCCGACGGCGATCGACACACCGATGACGGGAACGTGCCGGCCGAGGCGTGGTCCGGTCGCCGCGAGCAGGGCTCCTCCGCCGAGGGGAAGGGCGACCAGCAGCCAGAGCACCGCGCTCATCCCTTCAGCTCCTCGGCCATGTCGGTCATGTCGACCTGGCGGGCGCGGTAGATGGCAGTGGTGACGGCGAACCCCATGGCCATCTCCACCGCCATCGCCACCACGGCCGCCACGATCACCACTTGTCCACTGCCGACGGCCGGTGCCAGGAAGTGCCAGAAGTCCGCGGCGGCGACGATGATCCCACCGATCATCAGCTCGATCCCCATCATGATCATGACGATGGACTGCTGGGAGAGGGCACCGAACAGGCCGGTGCAGAACAGTCCCGCGGCGAGGACCAGGAGCAGCTCGAACGTCATCGGCCCACACCCCCGCCCGAGGGGTCCTTCGCGGGCCGCTGGTCGAGCTCGTCACCGAGGCGGTCGTAGCGACCGCGGCCGGTGGCGAGCAGGGTGGCGCCGATCATGGTGGCCAGCAGCACGAACCCGAGCGTGACCATGGTCAGCATCTGGCCCCCCATGAGCGACATGCCGACCTGCACGGTCGTGTCCTTCGGCCGCGGTGCCGGGCGCTCGGGCCAGGGCACCACGAAGATCCCGGCGACCAGCCCGGCGAACACCACGCCGCTGATCACCAGGGCGCCACGGGTGTTGTGCAGCATCGACATCGGCATCAGACCCGCCGGGTTCATCATGAAAGCGATCATGAACACGGCCATGATCACCATCTCCATGACCATCATCAGCACGATCACCACGCCGAGGTACGGCAGTCCCAGCACCGTCACCACCCCACCGACGCACACCAGGGACCCCAGCAGCGCGAAGGTCACCCGGGCCATCGAGTTCAGGGTGAACACCAGAACACCGCAGGCCAGGGCGAGTACGCCGAGCACCCACAGGAGTACGGCACTCGTCACATCCACGGCTCGCTCCTCTCCACAGATCGAGTCCCTCTGCTAGTCGAGGGCGACGAGAGCCGGTACCAGCGTCTGCAGGACCGCCAGCGGAAGCAGCACCACCCAGGCCAGCTCCACGTACCGGTCGGCACGCAGCACCGGCAATCGCCGCATCATCCACACCAGGAACCCCAGCACCAGCAGCGTTTTGACCGCCTGCCAGGCCCACGGCGGCAGCCCCGGACCGGCGCCACCGCCCAGGAACAGCGGCACCGCCATCGCCGCGCCGGCCGCGAGCCACAGCCATCGACCGGTCTGCAACAGCAGCCGGTCCACTCCCGACGCCTCCCCCAGCACGCCGTCGGCGATGTCCCGCCCGGCCGGGTAGGCGAAGGGACCGAGAAAGCTGAAGGCGAGCACTCCCCCCAGGTAGACCGCGAAGGCGAACGGCATCCACACCGCGTACCACAGACCGTGCTGGGCGGCGGCGATGTCGGTCACACGCAGGGACTGCGCCCCGGTCGCGGCCGAGATCAGCGCGAACATCAGCGGCAATTCGTACGCCAGGCCCTGGGCCAGAAACCGGTAACCGCCGACCAGGGAGAACGCCGCGTTCGGACCCCACCCGGCCAGCCACAGTCCGGCCCAGGTCAGCACTTCCATGGCGTTGAACCACACCACCCCGACCGAAAGGTCGGCCACCGCCACGCCCCCGAACGGAATCACCAGCGTGGACAGGACGGCTGCCACCGGGACGGTGATCACCCCGGCCCGCCACAGCAGCACGTCGGGGGCCGGCAGACGCCGCGGCTGCGCCAGCAGCGCCCGCGGCACACCGAGGAACGGCCGGCCCAGGGCCGCGATGCCGACGGGCCGGCCCGCGTCGCGGGCTTCGAGCACCGCGTTGCCGGCCACCGCCAGGCCCGCCAGAGTGAACAGCAGCCCCGGTGCCGCCAGCAACGTCCACCACGCCCCCGCCTCAGTCACGGGCCACCGCCCCGTTCGGCGCGACGGTGAGTTCGTCGAGGTCGGGGTCGAGGCTGGCGACGATGAGACGGGCAGCGGCCAGCTCCGCTCCCGTCAGCAGGCCCGGCAGGAGTTTGACCAGCGCGGCCGACGGCGGGGCGTCGTCCCGCCAGCGGCCACGAGGGCTGTCGTCCACCTGCGGACGAAGCGGTGACGGTTCCTCCAGGTTCCGCACATCGCGGCGGATGTCGGCGAGCCACTGCCGGTAGCGATCGGTCACGTCCCCGCCGGCCCGTCCGGCCGGCCCGCTCACCCCGGCATCACGCGCGTTCCGCGTGCCCACGCGGCCGATGCCACGGGTCAGCCAGGTCAACGTCCGCGACCGGCCGATCCGGCGGGTGAATCGTTCGATCCGGGGAACGACGGCCTCGCCGGGCGCACCCTCCAGGAGGTCGTCGCGCAGCCGCCTGGCCACGGTCGCCTCGGCGGACCAGCCGGCCACCGAGAGCAGTCGGGCCAGACTGTCCAGATGCGCGGCGGCCCGCCTCCGGGCCGCCACGCCCTTGCTGACCGGCTCCCCCGCCGCCGCGCGCACCCACGGCTCCGCCCAGAACGCCGTCGGCACGGCCGGGGCGGGCCGGCACGGCTCCGCGACCTCGGCTTCCCGCACCACGTCGCCCTGCAAGGTCACACGGACGGTCAGTCCGGACGGCCAGTCGGCGAGCAGCGGACCCAAGGAGACATGCAGTTGATCGAGCGTCAACCCGTCACGATCCTCGCCCTGCCCGGCCATCGGCAGACCGCCCGGCATCTCCATGTCACCGCCGCCACCGTGGCCGCCGTGGCCGCCGTGGCCGCCGTGGCTCTGGCCGCCGTGGCCGTGGTCGCCCTGGCCGTGGCCACCGTCGTTGGTTTCGTGGTGTTCGGGGTGTTCGTCCCGCGCATCGGCACGACCATCTTCGTGCCGCACCTCCGCATCCTGATGGCTACCGCTGCCGCCGCCGTGCTCGTCGTGCGGGCCGCTTATGTCGCCGTCCCCCTTGCCGCGGTCCATCTCACCGGGGCCCTCCTGGTGCTGCGAACCGCCGTCGTCACCGTTTTGGGCCGCCGCACCCGATGTCCCGGCTTCCAGGCGCTGATCGGCGAGCGAGCCGAGCCGGAGCTGTCCGGTCGCCAGCGCCCCCCGTACGTCGTCGGCGCCGGGCGCGTGGACACGGGCGCGGGGCACCGGCAGGTCCTGCCACAGCCGGTTCACCGCCTCGTGCAGGTCCGGGCAGTCGGGTCCTGCGACGAGCAGCACGTCCGCCTGGGCCGGGGTGGCGGCCAGGGGCCAGTCCCGCTGCCTCAGCATGCGCTCGGCTTCCAGGCGCGCGGCCGTTCCGCCCGGCAGGACGGCGAGCAGCACACGGGGCCTGGCGGCGGCAGCCCGCAGAGCGAGAGCGGTCACGTCCATCGCAGAGCGCCCTCCCGCCAGGCGTAGACGACCCCGGCCAGCAGAACCGCCAGGAAGACGAACATCTCGACCACCGCGCCGGTCCCCATGGCGGAGATCACGCGCGTCCACGGGTACATGAACACCATCTCCATGTCGAAGGCCAGGAACAGCATCGTCACGGTGTACCAGCGCACGTGAAACCGGCTCACCGCATGCTCGACCGGTTCCAGCCCCGATCCGAACGGCGCGGCGGCAACCGGCTCCGAGGACAACCGCGCAGCCCGCGCCGCCCCGTGGACGCCGACGACTGCGAACAGGGCGACGCCCAGCAGCGACAGCACCGCCGTCGTACCGCTCACCGTGCCCCGCCATCCGGACGTGCGAGCGGCAGGCGCCCTCGGTCCCGCCGGGCCGGATGCCCGGGGCGTCCGCCATCGGGAGTGGTGGCTTGCGCGGCCATCGGCGTGCTCCTCTCTGCTGCGGCCTCGAGACGGCCGCGTACCCCCCGGGGGCATGGGCAATCAGGAAGTCGGCCGGACGTTGCCCAGAAGGATTCCGACTGCGGGCCGCGAAGGGGGTGCGGCGCGCCGCGCCGAGGCGGGATTCCGAGGACGGGGAAGGTCCCGTCGAACGGTCCTGTCGAACGCCACCGCAGTGGCAGAGCGCAGACCCGCGGCACCCGGCGCGCGCTCCGCCTCGCCCGGCCGACCGCGATCGGACGGTCCCGGACGTGATGGCCCGGGGCCGCTCGATCGCCTACCCCGGACGTGTCATGTCACGCACGTTGTGCTCGGTACCGGACCCATGCCGGCCTGAACGAGTTCCGGGCAACGCCGGCTCGGGGCCGGTCTCTCCCCATCGCCCTTCAATACGGGCGCCCAAGCGCCAACCGAGCTTCACGGCCGCCGAAGACGGCGCCTCGGCGCAGGCCGCCGCCGCAGAGCGGGAAATCGTCCGGGAGAACGCGAAGCGCCTTGTGTGTCACGGCCGCAGCCGTCCTTCGGCGGCCACCCGCCCGATGTCGTCCAGGACCGCGGCGATCTCCGCGTCGGAGTCGCCGTGCACTCTCTGGGCGGTCGCCCGAGGCACGCAAGTGCAGCCGGCCCCGTTCACCGCCACCGCGCTCGAAGGCGACCGGCCCGGGGCGCGCGCTCCGCCGCCGGCGAACAGACCGACTGGGTGGTATGCACAGGGGTTCCTCATCGCCTAGCCTCCTGCCACCCGCTCCCGTACGGGCGCACCACGTCTTTCACCCACCGACCGACAGGAGATGCCAGTGG
Organism: Streptomyces sp. NPDC048392; assembly: GCF_043200575.1. Taxonomy (NCBI): domain Bacteria; kingdom Bacillati; phylum Actinomycetota; class Actinomycetes; order Kitasatosporales; family Streptomycetaceae; genus Streptomyces; species Streptomyces sp. NPDC048392. The sequence goes on along the minus strand of NZ_JBICYB010000020.1, from coordinate 88,992 downwards.
CTGTGGATCCACGCAAAGAGGACATGGACGCATTCGGCTCGCAGGGCCCAGAGGAGGCCTTCGTCATGCTCAACCTGCTCCGGTTCTCGCCTGACGGCCGTGCGTCCTACGAGGAGTACTCACGCCGTGCGGCCGTCTTCCTGCGCAAGTACGGAGGCGAACTGCTCTACGCGGGAGACGGCGGTACACCCCTGGTGGCCGAGCAGGGGCAGGCGTGGGACGCGGTGCTGCTGGTGCGCTATCCCAGCCGGGAGGCGTTCAGCGCGATGGTGGCGGACCCTGAGTACCAGCAGATCACCACGCTGCGGACCGGCGCGCTCGCCGAGGCCGTACTCCAGCCGACCGCCCCTTGGACACAGGGGCGCGACACTCGACCGTCCTGAGCGGTGGCACATGACATGAGGGAGGGCCGCAGGGCTTCCGCGGGCAGGTGGGCGGTCGGCCGGTGACGGCGATTCGGCCCAAGTGGTGGGTGCTGCCGCCGGGACGACTCGCGGTCCGCGTCCGCAAGGACGCGAACGACGGCAGCGCCCTGTTCAAGGCCGCATGCCACCTGGAGCGCGCTGCGGGGCGACGGCGAAGTCCGGCTGACCGCGTCCGACTTCCACCGCCAGTACCTGCGCCAGCCGCGCCACATCGACTCCGAGGTGTGGCCGGCCACGCCCGGAGGTACGCACGCCTGGGACAACCCGGCGCCGTTCCGGAGGACACCACCTGGGCCGTCGAGGCGCCCTGGGCACCCTGAGCGGCTCCCCCGTGATGTCGGGGTGGTGGGACACGGAGTCGTGGCCCACCACCCCGGTCCGCGGCCGCCATGGTGTCGACCCCGCCGCTGGACCGGTTCGCGCGGACTGCGCTCACCACCGCCTTGGCCATCCGGACGGTGGGCACGCTCCTCCTGCATCCCGACTCGTACAACGCCGGTACGGCGGGACGCCCTCGGGAGCCCGGCCTCGCGGCCGAACGACGTGCGCGACACCTTCCTGGTCGGCGGACTGCTGACCGTCGGGGCCCTTCTTCGCGGCTTCGGTCAGATCGGGCAGCAGGGGGCTGTGCCGCTCGACGCGGGCGCCGTCGCCGACGAGCACGTCGGCCACCCGGTCCACACCCGCCCGCCCGGCGGACCCGGTCGCAATGAGCGGATGCTCGTCGAGGACCTGCGCCCGGAAGTCGCGGAGCCGCTCGTGTCGTGCGGGCGGCAGCGTCAGGTCGTACGCCGCACCGAGCGTCAGCGGGTCCGGTCCGGCCATGACATCGAGCAGCAACGTGAGGTCGCGGGCACTGCGCGCCGTCGGACCGACGACGGCCGCGCACCGCGGCGGGGGCGCCGCCCGAATCGCCTGCCAGGCCGGGGCGGGAGGCCATGCTGTCCACGCCGGGGACAAGACACGCGACTGGGGGCCCGTCAGCCGGTCAACCCCTCAGCCGGTCAGGGCTGCGTGGCGGCGGCGCTGTCGGGGAAGACCGGGAAAATCTGATCCAGACCGACGATCTGCAGCACGCGCCGCGTGTGGTCGGGCACAGCGGCCAGCGCGATGTCGCCTTGGGCGGCCTGAGCGTGGTGGCGGGCAACGATCAAGACGGTGAGACCGCTGGAGTCGCAGAACTCCATACCCGCCAGGTCCAGGACGAGGCGCTGACCCGGCCGGAGGGCGAGACCGGTGAGCAGTTCCCGCAGCCGGCCGGAAGTGGCGAAGTCGAGGTCGCCATGGATCTCCAGAACGGGACCGGTGGGGGCGTCGCGGGTGGTGATCTTCAACGGGCTCATTCGGGTGCTTCGGTCTCGCGGCCGGGAACGGGGACGCCCAGGGCGAGAAGGGCGGTGTCGTCGTCGAGACCGTCGCCGAATTCGTCCAGCAGGCCGGTCAGAGCCTGGATGAGCGCGTGGGCCGACTTGCCCGTGTGGTTCGCGGCGAAGGCGCGGAGGGCCTGTTCGCCGTAGAGGGTGGTCCGGTCCTCACCGGTGCGGGCTTCGGTGAGACCGTCGGTGTACAGCAGAAGTGCGTCACCCGGGCCAAGGACCGTTGTGGCGGTGGTGAAGCCGGCGGCGGGCAGGACACCGACGAGGAGTCCGCCCGGAGTGGGCAGGAAGTCCGCTGCGCCGTCGGCACGCAGGACGAGAGCCGAGGGGTGCCCGCCCGAGGCGATGCGCACGGTGACCTGTCCTGTGACGGGGTCGGGCTCGAGAAGACCGAAGATCACGGTGCAGTAGCGCGGATCGTCGGCGGTGTAGCGCTCGTGAAGTACCCGGTTGAGGGTCGTCAGGGCGGAGACGGGATCCGATGCGTGCAGGGCCGCGGCACGCAGGGTGTAGCGGGTGAGTGAGGTGACAGCGGCGGCCTGGGGTCCCTTGCCGCACACGTCGCCGAGAAAGAAGGCGAAGCGCCCGCCGTCAATGGGAAACAGGTCGTAGAAGTCGCCCCCGAGCCGGTCGGGAGATGCGGTGCGGTAGTGGGCGGCCGCTTCCACGCCGGGCACGGACGGCAGGCTGGCGGGCAACAGCGACTGCTGGAGGACCGCGAGGGCGTCCTGCAACCTGGCACGGTCGGCTTCCGCCTGTTTGCGCGCCGCTTCGGCTGCTTTGCGGGCTCGCAGGAGTTCTTCCTCGTATGCGCGCCGGTCCCGGGCATCGAACACGGTGGTGCGAATGAGCAGGGGCTCGCCGGTGCTGCCGTGCTTGACGACGGAGGAGACCAGCACGGGTACCCGGCCGCCGCCGGCCTGTTTGATCTCGAGGGCGATACCACTGATCTCACCCTGCATCCGCAGCAGCGGTGCGAAGTGCGTCTCGTGGTACAGCTTGCCGCCCACGGTCAGCAGGTCGGTGAACCGCATCCGGCCCACCACCGCCTTCCGCTGAAGGCCCAGCCAGTTCAGCAGCGTGCTGTTGATCTTGGCAATCGTGCCGTCCATCAGCGTCGACAGATACCCGCACGGCGCGCTCTCGTACAGTTCCTCGGCACTGTCCTCCAACAGCGAGGCGAATACAGCGCTCGAGGTCTCCCCGTCATCGGCGCCCGGCGGGTCGGGCTGCTGCCCGGTACGGCACATCACTGCAGGCGAGCCAGGAACGCGGTGATCGCCTCGTTGGTGGCCTCGGGCGCGGACAGGTGCGGGCAGTGTCCGGTGGCGTCCAGCGTGACCAGCGTCGATCCGGCGATCGCCTGGTGCACGAAGGCACCGACCTCGCGCGGGGCGATGACGTCCTGGGTGCACTCCAGAATCAGCGTCGGTACCTTCACCCCCTTCAGGTCGTTGCGCGAATCCGACAGGAACGTCGTCCGGGCAAAGACCCGCGCCATGTCCGGGTCCGTGGCGCAGAAGCTGTTCGTCAGCTCCTCACCCAGCTCGGGCCGCTCCGCGTTACCCATGATCACTGGCGCCATCGCCGCCGACCAGCCGAGATAGTTCGAGTCCAGGGACGCCAGCAACTCGTCGATGTCCTCGGCGCTGAAGCCGCCCCGGTAACCTTCCTCGTCGATGTAACGCGGGGACGGCGCGACCATCACCAGGCCTCCGATCCGCTCCGGCGCCATCCCGGCGGCCAGCACCCCGATCATCGCGCTCACCGAATGCCCCACGAACACCGCTTCGCGCAGGTCGAGCGCCTCGCAGACGTCCACGACGTCCTGGGCGTAGCCGTCGAGGGAGGCGTAACGGTCCTCCGTGAACGCGGACAGATCCGAGCGGCCCGAACCCACGTAGTCGAACAGCACCACACGGTAGTCGTCGGCCAGAGCAGGCACCGTCAGCCGCCACATGTTCTGGTCACAACCGAACCCGTGGGCCAGCACCACCGTCCGTCCCAGCGGGTTCCCCGTCACGGTGACATTGTTCCTGCGATCGATGTCCATACCCACCACCCTCTCAGGTCCCGCTCACCACCCTGCCACAGGCCCGGATCACCTCACTCCCCACCCGGCACCTTCACACCCGGTCGGCAGGAGAGCCCCGGGAGCCCCCACTGAGCACCGCCGTCGGGTGTTCCCGGCATGCGGACGGTTGCAACGGGCAGATGAACGGTCCGCGACGGGAGGGGAAGGACAGGCATGGCGACGGATTCGATCGAGTGGTCGGAGGCGACGACAGACAAGTGCTGTGCGTGCGGGGAACACCGCACCGTCCCTCCGGACGAGGCGCCGGAGACGCCTCGTGAGCGCGTCAACCGCCGCTGGAACGAGATCATGCAGGAGACGCGCGTCGCTCAGACGGGCGTGCAGATCCTCTTCGGTTTCCTGCTCAGTGTCGCGTTCACGCCTCTCTTCCACGACCTGGGCACGTTCGACCATGCCGTCTACGTCATCACCGTGATCTCGGGTGCCACGGCCACGGCTTGCCTGATCGCCCCGGTCTCCATCCACCGCTTCCTGTCGGGGCAGCGGATGAAGGACGAGATGCTGGAGGTGGCGCACCGGCTGATGATGTGCGGCATGCTCCTGATGGCCGTGACCATCGGCTGCACACTGCTACTGATCCTGCACGTCGTGGTACCGGGCCTCGTGGCGAAGCTGCTCGTCGGCGGCGTGATGATCTGGTTCGCCCTGTCGTGGTACGCCCTTCCCCTGTGGCTCCGCCGCCGGTCCGCCCGCCGTGCGGCCGGCCGGGGCTGACCTGACGGCGTACGCGGCAGCGGACCGCGTCGAAGGACTTCCGCATCCGCGTCGAGCACGAAGCAGATGCCGTTCGCCACGTTTCCGTCAGCCGCCCGGACCTGCTCCGCGCGACGACCGGCATCAGGCAGCCCGGCATCAGCCAGCCCGGAATCTGGCAGCCCGGAGACAGGCAGCGTGGCACGGTGTCGAGTCGAGCGGGAACGTGGGCGTGGCAGCCTGTCCGCCCGGTGCGAGGTCCGAGCCGTGGATGCACATGAGCCCGTGCGCGTGGTGGGCCCGGCACGGCGAACGGCGGGCCGGAGGTGGTCCTGTCGGGCCCTGCGCAACCAGGGCGCCGACGCGGCCGCTTGGATCGAGGTGATCGGTGTCGGCATGAAGGCAGGGCACGTCGGACGGGCCCCCGGTGCGTTGCCACTGGCAAAACTCAGGGCGTGTGGACCGGACTTGCCGCAGAGGGGGCAACGTCCCCGGCCCTCCGCCCCGGCTGCGGTCGGGCCGCACGGCGTTCGGGTGTCGACGAGGGCGGGGCGACGGTCGGAGCGCACCGCCGCCGGGTCCCGGTAAGGGATCCGGCGGCGGGCGACGCCGTCTTTGGGATTGTGGGCGTCCTCTCCGCACGGGGCCCGCAGCGAGGGGCAAGGGGGAAGCCGACGCCGGGTCTCAGGTGCTCGCCTGGTGCGGAGCGGGTGCCCTGCGCCGTGCGGCGTGGTGCTGGGGCCTGGCCGGGCCGGCCTTCTCGAGGCGTCGCACCCACAGGGATGCCATGACCAACAGGCCGGTGAAGACGGACAGAAGGAATACGGCAGCCCACATCTGCCGGCTGCCAGGGGCCTCCCACCCCGTCCAGGCAGTGGATACCGCCCACAGGAAGAAGCCCATCAGGTAGAAGCCCCGAAGGTGGCGGAGCTGGCGGAGCCGGCGAACGGTCTCCAGGGGTGTGGGGTGTTCAGTCCTCGGTGCCATGCCGGGCCGCGTACCCGGAATCCGCCTGGTTAGTTGTCGCGTCCCTCGAAGTTCCTCCGGATCACGGCGCCCTGGTCCTCCGTCAGCCCGGAGCCATCCGGTATCTCCAGGACGGCGCCGCAGCGCTCGCACAGCTCTCCGTCTCCGGCGGGGGTACCGCACGCCTTGCAGTATCGGTTGCCGGCCTGGCCTTCGGCTGGCTGCGTCATACGGTCCTCCGGACGTCGTGAACTGGACGGGACGTTCGGCGAGTGCCCGGGAGACCGTCATTGATTCGGCGGACGGCTCCGGTGAAGGCGTCGACGGCGCCGCTCCCCGCGCCGGAAGTCGTCAGCGATCCGGGCCGGAGGAGACGTTTGCGGGAGCCCGAACGGTACACAAGATGAACTGACACAACCTTTATACGAGGAAAGGGAGACACAGGATGGGCATCATCGCGTGGATCATCATCGGCCTGCTCGCCGGCGCCATCGCAAAGGCCATCATGCCGGGCAAGGACCCGGGCGGGATCATCATCACGATGCTCATCGGTGTCGCCGGAGGTCTGCTCGGCGGCTGGCTCGGCAAGGTGATTTTCGGAGTCGACTCCGTCGACGGCTTCTTCGAGCTCTCCACCTGGATAGCCGCGATCGTCGGTTCGCTCATCCTGCTCGCCCTCTACCGGCTCGTCACCGGAAACCGACGCTCGCACCGTCACGCGTGACCCACGAACAGCGCACACACCGGCACTTCTCCGGACGGCTCCCGCCCACTGCGTCAGGCGGGAGCCGTCGGCGTGCCGGCGGTCGGCACTCGGAACCCGGGTCCGCGCAGTCACATCGCGAGCGATCCGGATCGGCTGCCGCGCTCCTCCAGGGCAGGCGTCGTGCGCGTCACGGCCTCGGCGCACCTGACGCTCCTCCCCCGTACGTGCTCCTCATGCCCTGCCGCACCGGGCGCAGGGCGCTGACCGACCTCGGCCGCCGAAGTCTGCTGAGCCCCGGCCGGATTCGGGCGGACATGCCGACGAAGTCCGTCCCGGACGAGTACGTCGACCAAGCACTCGCCGCCGGAGTGTCCGACTCGTCGCTCGAGAACAGCTCGGCGGGGCAGACTCCCGGCCCCGCTGCACACGCCCCAACCGAGACCGGGCGGTGCGTGTTCTCCTGCGCCGGGCCGTGGGCGAGGCCGCCGGGTGGCGTCACCCGGGCTCGCAGGCGGCCTCCTCCACCGTCGCTCCCACCTTCAGGACGGTGTCGACGCCGGTGATCTCCAGGATCCGCCTCAACTGCCGCGTCGGCGCAGCCAGGCGCACGTCAGCCGTTCGACGCGTGAGGATCAGGAGATTCAGCAGCGCCGAGTCCGCGAAAGTGATCCCGGAGGCGTCCACCACCACCCTTGAATGCTTCGCAGCCGCGTCGGCCAGCGCGTCCGCGAGGGGTTTGACCGAGTGCGCGTCGTAGTCGCCACGGGCGACGACGATCCAGGAGCCGCAGTATTCGTACTGCCCCAAAGCTGCCTGAGCCGGGACCTGTGCGTCCCGCTCAGTGGACCGACTGCCGCCGACGTTGCTCGCGTGCGCCGGTGGGTTCGCCTCGTTCAACGACACCTCGGGCCCTCCTGTGGCTCCACCGCGGCGACATGCCCTCAATTACGTGAAAACTATGTCATGCATTTGGCGTCAGTCAAGGTGATCCGTAGGATGCTGTGCATGGTTGGAGTGCCCGAGTCTCATACCGGTTGGACGTTCGTGACCAACCACGCGCGCGTGCTGGCGGCCATCGCGGACAATCCGAACATCCGGATCCGTGACATCGCCGCCCGCTGCCGGCTCACCGAGCGGGCCGTCCAGCGGATCATCTCCGACCTGGAGCAGGACGGGTACCTCTCCCACACCCGCGACGGGCGCACCAACACCTACCGCATCCAGCCGGACAAGGTCCTGCGCCACCCGGCGGAAGCGGGCCTGACCGTGGCCTCGCTGCTCTCCCTGCTCGTACAGGACGAAACCGACCGCTCGAGGGAATCTCGTGTTCCGTCGCCGTCCTTGGTCGACGTCAACGACGCGAGATAGACGACCCGGCGGTCGGCGCCCGGCGTGCCGTCGGCGGTACCGGCCGAGTACCCGCGGAGCTTGGTCGGTGAACGGTTCAGGTGACCGGTGCCGGGGCCGGAAGCCGACGGGGAGTCACGTCGGGCGGGCGGGGCGGCGCCCGTGATCACGCGGAGGCGGTGGGCGGCGTCTCGCGGTCCCGTTGGCAGGCCGCGAGGAGGAACAGCCAGATCTCGCTGACGGTCGGGAAGGGTGCGATCGCATGCCGGAGCCGCTTGAGCGGGACTTCGCCCGCGACCGCGATCGTCGCCGAGTGCAGGAGTTCGCTGACGCCGGGGCCGACGAAGGTCACGCCGAGCAGCACTTCCCGGTCGAGGTCGACGATCAACCGGGCGTGGCCCTGGTAGTCGTCGGCGTAGAGGTTGGCGCCCTGGGCGGCGTTGATGTCGAGGTCGACGGTCTTGATCCGGCGGCCGGCGGCGGTCGCCTGCTCGGCGGTCAGGCCGACCGCGGCGGCCTCGGGGGTGGTGAAGAACACCTGTGGCACGGCGTGCTGATCGGCGGTGGTCGCGTGGTCTCCCCAGGCGTCGTCGTCCAGCGGACGGCCGGCGGCGCGGGCGCCGATCGCGTCTCCGGCGGTGCGGGCCTGGTACTTGCCCTGGTGGGTGAGCAGGGCGCGGTGATTCACGTCGCCGAGGGCGTACAGCCACTCGCCGTCGACGCCCTGGACCAGGCAGGTGGTGTCGACGTCCAGCCAGGAGCCCGGGGTGAGACCGACCGTCTCCAGCCCGATGTCGGCGGTGGCGGGAGTACGGCCGGTGGCGAACAGCACCTCGTCGGCTTCCAGTTCGCGGCCGTCGTCGAGGGTGATCGTGACGGGTCCGGCGGCGTCGGGGCGGCGCAGGGCCGTCGCCTGCACACCGATCCGTACGTCCACGCCCGCCTCCCGCAGCCCCTGGGCGACCAGCTCTCCCGCGAAGGATTCCATCCTGGGCAGCAGCCGATGCCGAGCGAGCAAGGTGACCTTCGAGCCGAGGCCCTGCCAGAGAGTGGCCATCTCCACGCCGACTCCGCCGCCACCGACGACGGCGAGCCGGGCCGGGGCCCGGCTCGAGTCGGTGCCGTTCCGGTTGGTCCAGGGCCGGGCCTCCTGGATGCCGGGGAGGGCGGGCAGCACCGGCCTGCTGCCGGTGGCGACGGCCACCGCGTGCCGGGCCGTCAGGACATGGCGGACGCCGTCGTCCCTGGTGACCGTGATCCGCCGGGCTCCGTCGAGACGGCCTTGGCCGCGGAACAGGTCGGCGCCGATGGACTTGACCCACCGGGCCTGGCCCGAGTCGTCCCAGTCGGTGACATAGCGGTTACGGCGAGCGAAGACGCCCTCGGTGTCGAGAGGGCCGGTGACGGCCTGGCGGGCACCGTCCACCCTGCGGGCGTCGGCGACCGCGATGACCGGCCGCAGCAGCGCCTTGCTGGGAACACAGGCCCAGTACGAGCATTCCCCGCCGACGAGTTCCCGCTCCACGACGGCTACGGAGAGGCCGGCGGCGCGGGCGCGGTCGGCGACGTTCTGCCCGACCGGCCCGGCACCCAGCACGATCACGTCGTAGGCAACGGTTTCCTCGGTGGTGTGCGACTCGCTCATGGTCTTCCTCGCATCACGATCGGTGCTGTCGGTGAGCTGTTGAAAGGGCCCCGTCCGTGGGCCGTACGGGTCATACAACCCCACAGCACCCTCGACTCATCTCTGCCGGGCCATTCACCTCGCCGAGAGCGGCCATAAGTACCGCCTTGGGCCAACAGGGACGCCCTGACCGGCGTCTGCCGACCACGCAAGCACGGGCACCCCTGCGAACGGCACAGCCCGGTCCGTGCCGACAACGGGCATCGGCGGCGCCTATGGCCCGGCCGGAATCCCCCGAAGGCGGCGGTGCTTGGGAATCCCGTCACCTCACGGACGAGGGGACGGGTCGACGGAGAGCGGCCACCGCCTCCGCTCGACCCGCACGTCTGGATACGAAGGACGGTTCTCATGGGTTTTCTTGATCTGGCCGGGCGTGTGGCTCTGGTGACCGGGGCGACCAGCGGCATCGGCGCGGCGACGGCCGAGCTGCTCGCCGAGCGCGGCGCGCATGTCCTGGTCGCCGGGCGCGACACAACCCGCGGTGGGACTGTCGTCGCCGGTATCCGGGAGCACGGCGGCAAGGCGGACTTCCTCGCCGCCGCGCTGGCGGACGCCGAGTCGGCGCGGCAGCTCACGCAGGAGGCCACCGAGCTGGGCGGGGGCCACGTCGACATCCTGGTCAACAGCGCGGGCATCTTCCCGTTCGGTCCGACGGCTCAGGCGTCACCCGCCGAGGTGGACGCCGTCTACGACCTGAACGTGAAGACGCCGTTCCACCTGGTGGCGCGGCTCGCCCCGGCGATGGCCGGGCGTGGATCCGGCGCGATCGTCAACGTCAGCACCATGGTCGCCGAGTACGGTGTCGCCGGGATGGCGCTGTACGGTTCCAGCAAGGCGGCGCTGAACCTGCTGACCAAGGCATGGGCCGACGAGTTCGGCCCGCAGGGGGTGCGGGTCAACGCCGTGGAGCCCGGCCCGACCCGTACGGGAGGCACGGCTGCCATGGGCGAGGGCCTGGACGCGCTCGCCGCCCAGGCGCCCGCCGGCCGGCCCGCCGCGGCCCGGGAGATCGCCGAGGCGATCGCCTACCTCGCCGGCGACACGGCGAGCTACGTGCAGGGCGCCATCCTGCCGGTGGACGGCGGCCGTACGGCAGTCTGACACCCTCGCCCACGGGGCTCCGGGCTCTCGGGCCCGCAGCCCCCGCCGTACCGCAACCGGCCGGGCTCAGCCACACACGGACCGGTCCAGCGCGGCGATGAACCGGCCGACGTCGCGACGGCGCGAGTCGGCCGGCCACACCGCCCAGGTGCGCCGCACCAGCGGATGCCCGACCAGCGGCGACCAGGTCACATGGTCGGGCAGCGGCTGCTGCCAGTTCGGCGGAGCAAGCGTGAAGGCTCGCCCGGAGGCCACCGCGGCCAGCTTCACATCAGCGATCAGCGTCTGCCCCTGCGGGGCCTCCGGACCCAGGTCCAGTCCGTGACCACGCAGGACCGCGGTCAGCTCGTCGTACCAGGCAGGACTGCCGGCACGCGGAAAACCGACCCACCGCAGACCCACCAGTGCATCGAGCGCGATGCCGTCCGCCCCGGCGAGTTCGGCGGCCTGCTCCGCGGCCACCAGGACACCCAGCCTCTCCCGTACGACGAGCAGCGCGTCGAACTCCGGACCCGACGGACGCTCCCGCAGGAATCCGACGTCCAGCTCACCGGCCCGCAGAGCCGCCAACTGCTCGGACGAGGACAGGTGCCGGGCCTGCACGCTGGTCTCCGGATGGGCCTGCGACAGCTCGGCCAGCGCCGGATCCAGCAGTCCGGACGGGAGTTCGAGGGGAATCCCGATCCGCAGTGCCCCACCGCCGGGACCGGTGTACCGGGCCATCGCCCGCACCGCCTGATCATGCCGGGCGAGGACCGCGCGCGCCTCCCCGAGCAGAGCCGTGCCCGCCTCGGTCGCCCGTGCCCCGGTGCTGCCGCGTACCAGAAGTTTCACCCCCAGCTGCCGTTCAAGACCGCCGACCGTCTGGGACAGGGCCGGCTGACTGATCCGCAGCCGCCGCGCCGCAGCCGACAGCCCGCCCTCTTCCACCACCGCCACGAACGCCCGCAGCTCCCGCAACTCCATGCCCCCATGCCACCACGCCGTCCGAGACCTGTCACGTTCCGCTCAGCGCGCCGAGGCCCGCGAGCGGAAAGGGAACACCCGTGCGCGCCGGGCGGGCTCCTGTCTCCCGGACCGGAAGCCCGGGCAGCGTGGACTCCAGTATTCGCGGCGTGGCAGTCGGGTTTGGCGCACAAGCCGTAGCGGGCCCTCTCGGCGGACAACCGGGTCGGTACGCCCGGCGTTTGCGGCGCGCATCCCCAGGGCTGTGTCACCGCGCAGCCGCCCGGCACGGACGTCACGCACGATGATCCGCAAGCTCTCGCCCACGTCGTTCTCGTGAGGGCCGGACGGCTACCGCCGCCACGACGGCCGCGTGCCGCCGGCGCCTGCGCCGACACCGGGACGGACAGTGCCCGCCACCGCGGCCTGCTCCGATCCGGCTGTCCGGGTGGGTGCGGGTTACGGGTCACCCGTTACGGGTTACGGCACCGTGTAGCCGGCGGCGCGGAACAGTTCGTACCACTCGGAGCGGGTGAGCGGAAGGTCGGAGCCGAGCGCGGCGGCCGCGACGCGCTCCGGCGTCGTGGTGCCCAGCACGACCTGCATCCGGGCGGGATGACGCGTGATCCAGGCGACCGCGATCGCCTCGGCCGGCACGTCGTACTTCTCGCTCAGCCGGTCGACGACCGCGTTCAGCTCGGGATAGCGCGGCGAGCCGAGGAACGGGCCGTCGAAGAATCCCGCCTGGAAAGGCGACCACGCCTGGATGGTGATGTCGTGCAGGCGGCAGTAGTCGAGGATTCCCTCGTCACGCACGACCGACTGGTCGAGGCCCTGCATGTTCGCGGCGATGCCCTGCGCGATCATCGGCGCGTGCGTGATCGACAGTTGCAGCTGATTCGCGACGATCGGCTGCGTCACGTGTTTACGCAGCAGTTCGAGCTGCCCGGGCGTCTGGTTGGAGACGCCGAAAGCGCGCACCTTGCCCGCCGCCGACAGCTCGTCGAAGGCGCGGGCGACCTCCTCCGGCTCGACGAGCGCGTCGGGACGGTGCAACAGCAGGACGTCGAGGTAATCCGTGCCGAGTGCATCGAGCGACCCGTTCACCGACTCCACGATGTGCTCGTGGGAGAAGTCGAAGTACGGGCCGTCCTTGACGATGCCGGCCTTCGACTGGATGACGAACTGCTCGCGCTCCGAGGAGCTGAGCTTCAGGGCTTCCGCGAACCGGCGCTCGCAGCCGTGGGTGTCCGAGCCGTACACATCCGCGTGGTCGAGGAAGGTGATGCCGGTGTCGCGCGCCGTGTTCACGAGCGTGCGGACCTCCTCGTCGGCCATGTCCTGAATGCGCATCAGGCCGAGGACGACGTTGGGGACCACCATGTCGGTGCCGGGCAGGGTGAAGGTCTTCATGTGCCTCTTTCGCTGTGACTCGGGTGGATCAGGCGGACAGGAGCGCGAGCTGGTCGGCTGTGAGCTCGAGGTCGGCAGCGGCGGCGGAGTCGCGGATGCTCGCGGGACGCGAGGCGCCGGGGATCGGGATCACGACGGGCGCGAGTGCGAGCTCCCACGCGAGTGTGACCCGGTAGACGCTCGTGCCGACCTCGTCGGCGACCCGCTGGAACGCGCCGTGCCGCCCTGCGAGGTCCTTGGCCTTCGCGATGCCCCCGAGGGGGCTCCACGGCAGGAAGGCGATGCCGAGCTCGGCGCAGTGCTCGAGTTCTCCCTGACTGGAGCGGAACGCGGGTGAGAACTGGTTCTGCACCGACACGAGCCGACCGTCGAGCACTTGGCGGGCTTCGTCGATCTGCGCGACGTCGGCGTTCGAGATGCCGGCCATCAGGATGACGCCCTCGTCGAGCAGTTCGCGCATCGCACCGATCGAGTCGGCGTAGGGCACGGCGGGGTCGGGGCGGTGGAACTGGTAGAGGCCGATCGCGTCGACACCGAGCCGGCGGGCGGACGCCTTGGCCGCACCCTTGAGGTACTCGGGGTCACCATTGCGCGTCCACCGCCCGTCGCCGGGACGCAGGTGACCGCCCTTGGTGGCGACGAGCACGTCGGCGGCGCCCGTGCCGTACTCGCGCAGCGCACGGGCGATGAGCTCCTCGTTGTGGCCGACCTCGTTCGCGTCGCGGTGGTAGGCGTCGGCCGTGTCAATGAGGGTGACGCCGGCGTCGAGCGCGGCGTGGACGGTGGCGACCGAACGCTCCGCGTCCGGACGTCCCTCGATCGACATCGGCATCCCGCCGAGGCCGATCGCGGAGACGGTCCGGTCGCCGATGGTGCGCTGCTGCATGAGTCTCCTTCTCTGGACGTCCTGGTGACCACGCTTGCCGTGCGACGCCGCGTGCTCACTCTAGGAAGCACAGATCCAGAAATCCAACAGCTACGAGTTCTGGTATTCAGAAGGCCGGGAGGTCAATCGGCCTGCGCCGGGCGTAACGTCCGGGCGCTATCTCTGCTTGCCGTCGCCTGGGGGTTCGCCTCCGCGCGTGCCGCAGTTCCTCACGGAGCACACGACCGGATCGCCGGCGCGGCTCGACGGCTCCCCTTAAGGCGCTGCCGGGTCCCCCGTACGGAGAACTCGTTGCCGTCGGGGTCCAGCATGAGCACCCGGCCGTCGTCCCCGCCGGTGTCGGTGCGCGTCGCGCCGAGCGAGACCAGCCGTTCGACCTCCGCGTCCCAGTCGGCGCCGGTGGGGAGCGCCAGTTCGAAGTACAGCCTGTTGGTGCCTGTCTTCGGAGCCACGGGCGGGCCACCCCACGTGATCTTCGTACCGCCGTTCGGGGACTGGATCGCGGTCTCCTGGTCCTGGTCCCAGACCAGCGGCCACCGCAGAGCCTCGCTCCAGAAGTGGCCGACCCTCTGCGTGCCGTCGCAGGCCAGCGCTCCGATGCGGTCGGTGTCGGCGAGGAACTCGTTGCCCGCATCGATGACGCAGAACTCGTTGCCGTCCGGATCGGCGAGTACCGCGTGCCCCTCTTCCGGGAGTTGGCCCACGTCGATGTGTTTCGCGCCGAGTTCCAGCGCTCTGGCCACCGTCTGCCGCTGGTCTTCCGGGGAGGAGCTGGTCAGGTCGAAGTGCGCCCGGTTCTGCCCGACTTTCGGCTCCCGGCTCGGCAGGAAACGGATGCGGAACCCGGTGGGGTCGGGGGCCACGACGGCGATGTCGCCTTCGGGGCCTTCCGCCAACTCCCAGCCCAGGACACCGGCCCAGAACCGTGCCAGGCCTGCGGGCCCGGTCGCGTGGAAGCAGATCGCGAACAGGTGACTGGTCATACCCCGAGCATCTCCGATCCACCGACGGCCCAGGCGGTGCCTCCCCCGCCCCGCGGGCGCAGCCTAGGGGGAGCCGCGCGGTACACGCACCCGATTTGCAGTGGCCCTGGTTGTTCCTGCTGTGCTCCCTCGGGTGCGGGCCCCGGATCGCCGTCATGGGACACGCCGTCGAGCCCAGCGGGCGACAGGGGGTCCGTCCGTCGCGTCACGGCGTCGACTCCGCGGGGCGGGCCAAGGAGGCGGGCGCCCCACCCCCCTCCCCCGGGTCCGAAGCGACGGACCGGCCCCGCCGCGGCGCCCGCCCCGCTTTCGGCCGGGGCGGGCACCGCAGCGGGGCCGGTCGGAGGACTCGCCGCGTCCAGGGTCAGTCGCGCGCGTTGTGGAACCGCTCTGCCCAGTAGGCGGTCCGGTTCAGGTAGGCGGTCTCGGCTGCCGGGCCGGTCAGCCCGTAGGCTCCGTCGTACGTCTGGTAATCCTGGCCGGCGGGCGGGGTGCTGTCCGCCGGTTCGATCGAGCTGCAGGCGAGTTGCATCGTGGCGCCCCCGCACGAGGTTGTCAACCGGCTGGACGAACCCCGCTCCCGGGCGATCGACGCCGGATTGGACTACACCAAGCCCTTGACAGCACGTTTCCATCACTCCTTAAATCACGTACTGAAGTAACTTCCTGCACCCCCACCTCCTCGTTCGAGCAGCCGTCACCGAACTTCGGCGTCTCCTCCGCCCGTCATGTCAAGACATGTCATGCGCATGCCAATAGATGTGTCCGTCATGTCCGTCGACGGAGAAGTCCGAGAGGTCCTGTGCCGGTTCCGACGACAGAAGAACAGGACAGTGACTCGTGATCACGACCTCTCCGCGCACCCCGACGGTGCGTGCTGTGCTGGGCACCACGGCTGCGGCCGCCCTACTCGCGGGCATCGGCTCCTTCCCCGCCGACGCCGCCGCTTCGGCCACCGGGCAGATCACCGGTGTCGGCGGCAAGTGCGTGGATGTCGCAGGCGCCGCCACGGCTGACGGAACGACCGTCCAGCTCTACGACTGCAACGGCACCGCCGCCCAGCAGTGGACCCGGGGCTCGGACGGCACGATCCGCGCACTCGGCAAGTGCCTGGACGTCGCCTCCGGAGCCACCGCCGACGGAACCCGTACCCAGCTGTGGGAGTGCAACGGCACGGCCGCCCAGCGGTGGACCGTCACCGCCGCAGGAGACATCGTCAATCCCCAGGCCGACAAGTGTTTGGACGCGACGGGCAACAGCTCGGCCAACGGCACGCCGCTGCAGATCTGGACGTGTACCGGAGCCGCCAACCAGAAGTGGACGGCGCCGGCCGGATCCGGCGAGCCGCCGACACCCGGGCCGGGGGCGATGGCCGTCGCGCCGTACCTCTACAACGGCTGGGGCAGCCCGCCGAACCCCACCACGGTGATGAACGCGACCGGAGTCAAGTGGTTCACACTCGCGTTCGTCCTGAGCAACGGCTACTGCAACCCGCAGTGGGACGGCGGCCGCCCCCTGACCGGAGGGGTCGACCAGCAGACCGTCAACACCGTCCGCGCGGCAGGCGGCGACGTCATCCCGTCCTTCGGAGGCTGGAGCGGCAACAAGCTGGAGAGCTCCTGCGGCAGTCCGGGGGAGCTGGCCGCCGCGTACCAGAAGGTGATCAACGCCTACGGGCTCAAGGCCATCGACATCGACATCGAGGCCGCGGCCTACGACAGCCCGACCGTGCAGCAACGCACCGTCGACGCGCTGAGGACCGTCAAGGCCGACAACCCCGGCCTCAAGGTGTACGTGACCTTCGGCACCGGACAGAACGGCCCCGACAACAGCCTCATCGGCAAAGCCGCCGCCTCCGGCCTCACCGTCGACAGCTGGACGATCATGCCGTTCAACTTCGGCGGGGCCGGGCAGGACATGGGCCGGCTCACCGTCCGTGCCGCGGAGGGCCTCAAGACAGCGGTGCAGAACGCCTACGGATACACGGACGACCAGGCCTACCGGCACACCGGGATCTCCTCGATGAACGGCGTCACCGACAACGGCGAGACGGTGACCGTCGCCGACTTCCGCACCATCCTCGCCTACGCCCGGCAGCGGCACCTGGCGCGGCTGACCTTCTGGTCGGTGAACCGCGACCGGCCGTGCACCGGAGGCGGGGCCGACACCTGCTCGGGCGTCTCCCAACAGCCCTGGGACTTCACCCGCGTCCTCGCGCAGTACAACGGCTGACGCGCGCCCTTCCCCCTCCCCCCACTCGAGCGCCCCGGCCTCACAGGAGAAGACACGATGTTCCGACCCCCGCGCCCGCCCGTCGACGGTGCCTCCCGCAGACCCCCGGTGCGCCGCGCCGCCCGCCCGTGGACCGCCATCGCCCCGGCCGCCGTCCTCACAGCCTCGCTCCTCACCACCGCGCAGCCGGCACAGGCCGCCGTCGCACCCCACGCCGGTGCCCCCTCGGGCGCCCCGGCGGTGGCCGCCGCCCTACCCGCCGGCTGGTCCACCGTGGTGAACACCGGCAGCGGCAAATGCCTCGACGCCGCGGCGGCCGGGACCGCCAACGGCACCGTGGTGCAGCAGTACTCCTGCAACAACAGCACCGCTCAGCAATGGAGCTTCACACCGACCGGCGACGGCTTCGTGCGCATCGCCAGCCGCAACGACGCGCAGCAGGTGGTCGACGTGAGCAACGTGTCCTCCGCGGACAACGCCGCCGTGCACCTGTGGACGTACGGCGGTGGTGACAACCAGCAGTGGCAGGCCGTCGACGAGGGCGCAGGCGCGTACCGCTTCGTCAACCGGCACAGTGGCAAATGTCTCGACGTCCCCTCCGCGTCGAGTGCCGACGGCGTCCAACTGGTCCAGTACGCCTGCAACGGCACGGCCGCCCAGCGTTTCCGGGTCACGCCTGTCAGCACCGCGCCCGCAGACGTCGACCTCGGCCCCAACGTGGCCGTGTTCGACCCGTCGATGCCGTCGTCCACCATCCAGAGCCGGCTGGACTCCATCTTCCGGCAGCAGGAGACCAACCAGTTCGGCTCGCAGCGCTACGCGGTGCTGTTCAAGCCGGGCACGTACAACAACGACGTCAACGTCGGCTTCTACACCCAGGTCGCCGGCCTCGGTCAGTCACCCGACTCGGTGACGATCAACGGCGCCGTGCACGTGGAAGCCGACTGGTTCCCGCCGCAGAACGCCACCCAGAACTTCTGGCGCGGCGCCGAGAACCTCTCCGTCAACCCGACCGGCGGCACCGACCGGTGGGCCGTCTCCCAGGCGTCCGCGTACCGGCGGATGCACGTGCGCGGCAACCTGGAACTCAGCGACGGCGGGTGGTCGAGCGGCGGCTTCATGGCCGACACCAGGATCGACGGCCAGGTCCGCTCCGGCACCCAGCAGCAGTGGCTGACCCGCAACTCCCGGCTCGGCGGCTGGACCGGATCGAACTGGAACATGGTCTTCGTCGGCAGCCAGGGAGTGCCCGGCACCAGCTTCCCCGACCCGCCCTACACCACCGTCGACCGGACTCCCACCGTGCGGGAGAAGCCCTTCCTGTACGTGGACGGCTCGGGCGCCTACAAGGTGTTCGTCCCCTCCTTGCGCGACAACTCCTCGGCCACCAGCTGGGCGAACGGGAACCCGGCCGGAACCTCGCTCGGCATCGACCAGTTCCATGTCGTCAAGCCGGGCGCGTCCGCGGCTCAGATCAACGCCGCCCTGGCGGAGGGGAAGAACCTCCTGGTCACCCCCGGCGTCTACCACCTCGACGAGACGCTACGCGTGACCCGCCCCGACACGGTGGTCCTCGGTCTCGGCCTGGCCACGTTCGTCCCGGACAACGGCGTCACGGCGATGACCGTCGCCGACGTCGACGGGGTGAAGGTCGCGGGCGTCCTCTTCGACGCCGGAACGACCAACTCGCGTACGCTCATGGAGGTTGGCCCGACCGGTGCCGCCGCCGACCACTCGGCGGACCCCACCTCGTTGCACGACGTGTACTTCCGGGTGGGCGGGGCCGCCGTCGGCAAGGCGACCACCAGCCTTGTCGTCAACAGCGACGACGTCATCGGCGACCACATGTGGATCTGGCGCGCCGACCACGGCAGCGGCGTCGGCTGGACCAGCAACACGGCCGACACCGGACTCGTCGTCAATGGCGACGACGTGACCGTGTACGGCTTGTTCGTCGAGCACTACCAGAAGCATCAGACCCTGTGGAACGGCAACGGCGGCCGGACGTACTTCTACCAGAACGAGATGCCCTACGACCCGCCCAGCCAGGGCGCCTGGATGGACGGCTCCACCGAGGGCTACGCCGCCTACAAGGTCGCGGACTCCGTCACCAGCCACGAGGCATACGGCCTCGGGAGCTACTGCTTCTTCAACGTGAATCCGGGCGTCACGGCCGAGCACGCCTTCGAGGTCCCCGACAGCCCGAACGTGCGCTTCAGCAACATGGTGACGGTCTCCCTCGGCGGGACCGGCACCATCCGGCACGTCGTCAACGACCGGGGCGGCCCGTCCGACTCGTCCACCAACGTCGCCAACCTGGTGAGCTACCCGTGACGCGGCTCGCGGCACGGCTGTTGGTCCAGCAGTGGTGACCCGTACGCGAGGCTTCGGGCGACCATCGTTTCGTGGCACGCCACAGTGACAAGTGGCTGAGTGCGGCCGGGAGTTCCGCGAGCGGTGTGCATCTGGTGCAACGTCCGTGCGACGGCTCTCCCGCCCAGAGCTTTCGCCTGACCGTCGAGGCCTGACGTCGGTCACGGCAGTGCCGTCCCGACAGGCCGGGCCGCCACGGTCCGCCGTCCCGCCCGGAGATCTGCCCGCTCCCTGCCCGAGCAGGCTCCGGGCAGGGGCGGCCGGACGGCCTGCGGACGGCCCGGGCGCGTCATCCGTGGACGGTGAGCCGGTAGCCCTCGGGGCCGGTGAAGGTGAACGTCGGCCCGAAGGGACTGTCCTGCACCGGGCCCTCGACCTGGACCCCCGCCGCGACGAGCCGCGCGTGCAGCTTGGTGGCATCATCGGTGCGCAGCCACAGGGCCACCCCCAGCCCCGGGACGGAGCCGCCGGTGAGGTCGGTGCCCGGAAGCGGCTCGCGGACAGCGAAAGGGATCGGGGTCGTGGCGAAGACCACGGCACGGGGCGGCGAGACGGGGGCGCGGCGCAGGCCGAGGTGTTCCTCGAAGAAGGCCGCGGCGGCGGGCACGTCCGTGACCTGCAGAGCGATGAAATCGGGGCCCTCGACGGTGGCGGTCATGGTTCCTCCAGGGGCTGGTATGTCAGTACTTTGACATACGGGACTGTAGGCACACGCCGCCCCACATGTCAAAATACTGACATGGAAGATCGGACACCCGTACCCCTGCCGCACCCCGCCCAGAACGTCACCGAGCACGTGGGGTACCGCCTCAAGCGCGCCTCGGCCGCCTTGCGCACCGCCATGGACACAGCGCTGCGCGAGCACGAGCTGACCGTCCCCCAGTACTCCTGCCTGGAGCTCCTCGATCGGCAACCCGGCCTGTCCAACGCCGATCTCGCCCGCGGCACCTTCGTCACCCGGCAGTCGGCCAACGTGGTCCTGCGCGGCCTCGAGGACGCCGGTCTGGTCACCCGGCCGACGTCCGCGGAACACGGCCGCGCCCTGCCCGTACACCTCACCCCGGCCGGACGGGACCGCCTGCACGCCGCCCGCAGCGCCGTCTACACCATCGAGGAACGCATGATCACCCATGTGCCCGCAGACCGCCTCACCGCACTGCTGACCGACCTCGACGCCATGGCCGACGCACTCGGCGGGACTGCCGAGGTGAAGGACACGCCCAAGGATCGTTGAGCGACCGGCTCTCCTCGGGCACCGGTCTCGGATCGGCGATCGGCCGACCCCGTGACAATGCCGTCACCCCCGGACCGCGTCGCAAGGGGTTGTCCCGCTCGTGGGTGAGCGGCCGGCTCCGGCGGTCAGCGACGGGCGCGGGTGAGCAACGCCGCATGCGGCGACATCAGCACCTCCTCCTCGTCGGCGGAAGGCCGGCTCAAACGATCAAGATGCTCTTGACCGGGGGAAGGCAGGTGTACACAAGACCGAGGGAGGACCACATGGAGCCGTCGGAACTTCGCCGCGCGGTCGAGGCAGGACGGGCGACCGCGTCGGAGCTGGGGGTTCAGGTGAACGGCGCAGTCGTCGTCCACAACTCGGACCGTCTCGCACTGCGCCTGACCCCTTGTGACGTTCTGGTTCGGGTCGCTCCCCCGGGACAACTGGCTGATTCCGGGTTCGAGGTGGAGGTCGCCCGGCATCTCGCCGAGGCCGGGGCTCCCGTGGCCGAGCTCGATCCCCGGATCGATCCCCGAGTCCACGTGCGTGATTCCTTCGCGCTCTCGTTCTGGACGTACTACGAGCCTGTGGAACGGGAGATCGCGCCGGCCGCCTACGCGGACGCGTTCACGCGCCACCATGCCGCCCTGCGGCAGATCGAACTCGACGCACCGCACTTCACCGATCGTGTCGCCCGGGCACTGGAAGAGGTCGACGACCGGGAGCGCTCCCCCGACCTGCCCGACTCCGACCGGGAACTCCTGAGGGACACGCTCAGCCGGGTGAGTGCCGCGAGCATCTACGACAAGGGCGGCGACCAGCTGTTGCACGGCGAGCCGCATCCGGGCAACCTCCTCAGCACGAAGAAGGGCCGCTCTTCGTAGACCTCGCCACGTGCTGCCGTGGGCCGGTGGAGTTCGACCTCGCCCACGCGCCCGAGGAAGTGGGACGACACTGCGCGGGCGCCGATCAGGACCTGATCCACCGGTGCCGCGCCCTGAACTGGGCGATGTTCTCGGCCTGGCGCTGGCGTCGCGGCGACCAGATGCCGGACCGTGACCGCCGGAGAGTGGAGGGGCTCGACCGGGTCCGTGCCTCACTTGATCGCTGTGGACCGGGCTGATGCCGGCGCAGGGGCCTCCCGGGCGGGGTCCAACTCCCCCGGCAGGTGCGGGAGGAGGGAGCGGCGGTGGGCGCCTGAAGCGGGTTGGTCTCAGTGGCCGCGCCGGGGCAGGCGTACCACCTGGACGAAGAAGTCGTCGATCTGGCGTACCGCCGCGATGAACTGGTCCAGGTCGACCGGCTTGGTGACGTAGGCGTTCGCGTGCAGTCGGTAGCTGCGCAGGATGTCCTCCTCGGCCGCCGAGGTGGTGAGGACGACCACCGGGATGTCGTTCAGCTCCGGGTCGGACTTGATCTTCTCCAGGACCTGCCGCCCGTCGTACTTGGGGAGGTTGAGGTCGAGGAGGATGAGGTCCGGGCGGGGCGCGGCGGTGTGGCCGGCTCGGCGGTAGAGGAAGTCGAGCGCCTCCTCGCCGTCCCGGACCACGTGCAGTGTGTTGCCGATCTTGTTGTCCTCGAAGGCCTCACGGGTCATCAGCTCGTCGCCCGGGTCGTCCTCCACGAGAAGGACGTCGATCGGTGTGGCGGGTGTCGTCATGCCAGAGCCTTTTCCTCGGTGCGGGAGTCGGTGCCGTCCGTGTCGTTCTCTCCGGACGGCAGGGTGAAGCAGAGGCGGGTGCCGCCCGTGCGGGCGGTGTCGATCCAGATGCGGCCGCCGTGGTGTTCGACGATCTTCTTGCACAGGGCCAGACCGATGCCCGTGCCGCCGTACGAGTCGCGGCTGTGCAGTCGCTGGAAGATGACGAAGACCTTCTCGGCGAACTCGTGCGGGATGCCGATGCCGTTGTCGGTGACGGACAGCAGCCAGGTGCCGGGGTGGTCCGGGTCGCCGTCGCAGGTGATCCGGATCTGCGGGCCCCGGTCGGGATGACGGAACTTGACGGCGTTGCCGACCAGGTTCTGCCAGAGCATGGCCAGCAGCGTCGGGTCTCCGAGGACCCGGGGAAGCTGCTCGGGGCGTTCGACCTGTGCCCCGGCCTCGGTGACGACGGTGTCCAGGTTGGCGAGCGCCTTGGACAGCACCTGGTCGAGGTCGACCTCCACACGGGCGTCGTTCAACCGCCCGACACGCGAGAAGGTGAGCAGGTCGTTGATGAGGATCTGCATGCGCTTGGCGCCGTCGACGGCGAAGTCGATGTACTGACGGCCCCGGTCGTCGAGCTTGTCGCTGTACCGCTTCTCCAGGAGCTGGCAGAAGGAGGCGACCTTGCGCAGGGGCTCCTGGAGGTCGTGGGAGGCGACGTAGGCGAACTGTTCCAGTTCGGCGTTGGAGCGGCGCAGTTCGACGGCCTGGGCGTCCAGGTCGGTGGTCTGCCGGGTCAGGGCGTCCTGCTGCCTGCGGGACGCCCCGAGTTCGGCCACGATCCTCTGCCGCATGTCCTCGACGTCGCCCGCCACCGCGGTGAGGTCCGCCGGGCCCTCGGCGGGGATGGTGTACTCGAACTCTCCCCGTGCCACCCTGCGCGAGGCCTCGCGCAGGGCTTGGAGGGGCCGGGCCACCAGCAGACGTACCACGATCGCCAGGGCCACGCCGGCCAGCAGGAACGCCGCCACCATGCCGCCGAAGGTCAGGTTGCGGAGCGTCCGGGCGTCCTCCAGTTCCGTCTTGCCGTCCTCGACGACGCCCGCGAGATCGCCGTTCTGCCTGGCCCACCCGGTGCGCATCCGGTCGAAGACCTCCTTGCCCCGTGCCACGGTCGTCTCGTCCACGGTCCGGGGCTCACCGGGGTCCACACCCTCCACGAGGGGGCGCGCGTAGGTGCGCCGCCAGCTCTCCGCCTGCCGCTGCACCGTCTCCAGGTCCGCCAGCAGCGCGGGCTGGTCGCCGATCAGCTCACGCAGCCGGGCGGCTGCCCGGGCCTCGTCCTTCCTGCCCTGCTCGTAGGGGGCGAGGAACTGCCGGTCGGCGGCGATGGCGTAGCCGCGCACACCGGTCTCCTGATTGACCAGGGCGGCCTGCAACCGGTATGCCTCGGTCTGGGCGGGCTGGACACGGTCGGTCAGCTGATCGGTGACCTCCGTGGTCCGGTCCTGCACCCGGGCACCGACCACCGATCCGACCACCACGAAAAGGACCATCAGGGCCAGTACCAGATGGAACCAGCCCGGCACCGTCAGCCGGCCGATGCCCCACGGCCTGCGTGTCCTGTCACCCACTGCGTTCTTCGCCACCCTCGTTCTCGTCCGCTTCCGCCGCGTTCCGGCGCAGATGCAGCACGGCCACGTCGTCGTCCAGGCCGCCCTGACTCTCGGCGAGTGCCTCGGCCCGGTGGATCAGCCCGTCGACGAAGGCGTCCGGCGCCAGTCGCGCCACCTCCTTCGCGAGCAGGAACAGGCCGTCCTCACCGAGCCGCTCCCTGCCGCGGCCCACATAGCCCTCGAAGAGTCCGTCGGTGAAGAGCACCAGCGCCGCGCCCGCGGGCAGCGGCAGTTCCTGCACCGGCCAGCGGGCCAGGCCGGGCACCACACCCAGGGCGGGCCCGCCGGCGACCTCGACCCACCGCACCTCTCCGTCGTCGGTGCGCAGCAGCAGACCCGGATGCCCGGCACGGGTCATCCGCACGCGGTGTCCACCGGGCGCGAGGCTGAGGCTCGTCAGCGTGGCGAACACCTCGACGCGGGCTCGCTCGGCGACGAGGATCTCCTCCAGCCGGGCCAGTTGCTCGGCTCCGGTGACACCGCTGAGCACCAGCGTGCGCCAGGCTATGCGCAGGGCCACGCCGAGGGCCGCCTCGTCGGGGCCGTGGCCGGAGACGTCGCCGATGACGGCGTGCACGGTTCCGTCGACGCTCTCGACGATGTCGTAGAAGTCGCCGCCCAGCAGCGCCTGGGCGCGTCCGGGCCGGTAGCGGGCCACGACGTCCACCCCGGTGCCGTGCAGCAGCGGCCGGGGCAGCAGCCCGCGCTCCAGCCGGGCGTTCTCCCGCGCCTGCATCTGGCTGGCCCGCAGGGCCGCCGCGGCCTGCTCGGCCTCCTTGCGCTGTATCGCGTACCGCACGGACCTGACGAAGAGTTCCGGCTCGACTCTGCCCTTGACCAGGTAGTCCTGCGCACCCGCCGCCACAGCGGCGAGACCGGTCTCGTCCTCGGCCAGTCCCGTGAGCACGACGACGGCGACCTGGTCGGCCAGGGAGTGCACCATGGACACCGCCTCAAGGCCCCGCGCGTCGGACAGGTGCAGATCGAGGAGTACGCAGTCCGGCGCCTCATGCTCCAGCACCTCACGTGCCTCGGCCATGGACCGGACCCAGCGCAAACGCATCCGCAGCGCACTGTCGGCCACGAGTTCCTCGACCAGCAGGGCATCGCCGGGGTCGTCCTCGATGAGGAGGACCGACGGCTCCCTCCATCGCCATGCCGCCGAGGCGGAATCCTCCGCTGGTGAGGGCACACCGGTAGCCCATGTCTGTGCCGCCGCCACCCCTGCCTCCGTCTTTCCGCCCCGTTGTCCACTGGTCGTGCCCTGGGTGACGGACCTGAGCGCCCCCTCGGACCGCAACCCCTGCGACGGACTCACCCGCCTCGCAGAATGTACACAACATCCTGCGGCTGCCGTGCGTCACGCCGGAGGACCGCCCCCGTCTCACGGAGCGGCGGCCGAGGCGCTACACGGAGCGACGCCCGAAAGCGGCGTCGCCGGGATCGTCGGCCAGGGCGATACGGACGGTGATCCGTTTGCCGACCGGTTCGCGTCGCGCCTCGAAGCCCTGGGCGACAGCCATCACGATCTCCAGGCCGTGCTGTCCGACCCGGCCGGCGTCCGCGGCCCGAGCGACCGGCAGCACCGGATCGGAGTCCCACACCGCGACCTCCACCGAGTCGCCACCGAGGCGGAGATCCATCAGAGCCGGCCCGGGAGCGTACTTGCGCGCGTTGGTGACCAACTCGCTGACCACCAGCTGGGTCAGGTCCATGGCACGCTGTGAGACGGCCGCGCCGTACTCGGCCCGCGCCCGGATGAGGAATCTGGCGGCCAGGTGACGAGCCGTGGCTATACAGGCACCGTCACCGTCCAGCGCCACGCTGGTCCGTACGGCTCGGTCGTCCGATGCCGCCTCGTCCTGCCCCACCGGGTCCGGTTCCCTCACGGCCGCCATTCGTTCCCCCTCACGTCGACGGCGCATACCCCCATATCCGCGAGGCACACCCGGCCCTGTTGTTGTGTGCGCCACACCGAAGCGCCGGACAAAGCCGGGCGGCGCTGCGCGCGTGGTCGCACGTGTGCCAGGATCACCGGCATGGCTGACGCAGAGACAACGGGCACCGAGCACGCCGGACAGCTGTCGGCCCACACCACCGACAGCAACGGCGTCCGCGTCGTGACCCTGGCCGGAGAGATCGACCACCACACCAGTGACACGCTCCGCCGGGCCCTGGACGCCACAGGCGGCCCCGGGCCCCGCGTCGTGGTCGACCTCCACCAGGTCACGTTCATGGATTCCAGCGGCATCAACGTCCTCATCACCGCGCACAACGCCCTCACCGAGGCAGGAGGCTGGTTGCGCCTGGCCGCGGCCCGCCACGCCGTGGAGCGCACGATCGGCATCGTCGGTGTCGACACGTTCATCGACTGCCACAGCACGCTCGAACAGGCCCTCGGCGACTGAACACCGCACGAGACCCGGCCAGCCGCCTGCCGCACCTGCCACCGAATACCGCCGGAGCGATGACGGTACGCGTGGGTACGGGCGAAGTGTGAGGATGGTCGTATGGGCGTACGGACCAGGAATCACGTCACGGTGACCGGCCGGGAGGACGGGCCGGTGCTGTCGCCGGCGCACGGCTTCGGCTGCGACCAGAACATCTGGCGCCCGGCCGTGCCGATCCCGCGGAGCGATTCCCAGGTGTTCACGCCCGTCCATGCCGGGGCCGGCCGTTCGGGCCCGTCGGCATGGAGCGACGCCGGGCACACCAGCCGGGACGGCCACGTGGACGACGATCTGGCGACCGGGCACCGGGGCGGGTTCGGTGCGGCGGACATGGAGGCACTGCTGGGACCGCCGGAAGCGAACTGTCCGGGCCGGCCGGTGGCGATGGCACCGGTCACCGTGGGTGACGGGGTGCGGCCTGAGCCGGGGCAGGAGCCGACCAGCGGCTTCTGCCGCACCGCCCCGAGGATGATCGCCCGCGTCTTCGCCCACGTCACGTTCCTGTCCGGCAACCGCGCCGGCCGCGTCCGGGCCACGGGGCCCGCGCCGGTGGCACAGAGCTCCCGCGATCTGATCGCTCCGCCGGAGGTGGGCGCGTTCGTGCGTGCGCGGGTCCCCGGCAGCGAACCGGTCGCCCTGCCCCCGACCGGGCACTGCCCGCGGCTGAGCGCACCGGAGCCGACCGCCGCGGCGATCGGCTACTCCGCCTCCTTCGCCTCGGGAGGGAGGCGGTGACGTGCGGATCCGGCGACGACCGAGAACCCGGCACGTATGCGACCGGCGAGCCCGCCGAGGACCGGGTGCCGTTCTCCGCCCTGCTGGAGGACAGCGTCGAGGACCTGTACGAGAACGCTCCGTGCGGCTACCTCTCGACGCTGCTGGACGGAGACATCGCCAAGATCAACCGGACCTTGCTGGACTGGCTCGGCTACCGGCGTGAGGACGTCGTCGGACGCAAGCGGTTCGCCGACCTGCTCACCGTCGGTGGCAAGCTCTACCACGAGACGCACTACGCGCCGCTCCTGCGCATGCAGGGAGAGCTCAGGGGGATCGCACTCGAGCTGAAGACGGCTGACGGCAGCCGACTGCCGGTCCTGGCCACCTCGACCGTCAAGACCGGCAGCGACGGGCAGCCGCTGCTGATCCGCACCACCCTCTTCGACGCCCGTGAACGCCGCGCGTACGAGACCGAGCTGCTGCGTGCCCGGCAGGAAGCCGACCGCGAGCGCGAACGGATCCAGCGTCTGGCCACCACACTGCAACAGACCCTGGTGCCGCCCGCGCTGGAGAACGTACCCGGCCTGGAAGTGGCAGCGCACTACCACATCGCCTCCCTCGACAGGGTCGGCGGCGACTTCTACGACCTCTTCCCTCTCACCCACGGCACCTGGGGCCTGTTCCTGGGTGACGTGTGCGGCAAGGGTGCCGCCGCAGCCGCCGTCACCTCGCTGGCCCGCTACACGCTGCGCGCCGCCGCCGTCTACGATTCCGCCCCGGCCGCCGTTCTGGGCAACCTGAACACCGTGCTCAACCACGAGTACAACGGCACCGACCCGCGGTTCTGCACCGTCGTCTTCGGTCTGCTCACCACCGACGACCACGGCGGCTTCGGCATCACACTGGCCAGTGGCGGACACCCGCCGGCACTCCTGATGCGTGCCGACGGGAGCACGGACTACCTCCCCACCCCCGGCGGTCAGCTCATCGGCGTCCTGCCCGACGCCCACATCGCCACCGTCACCGTCCACCTCTCCCCCGGCGACACCCTGCTCCTGTACACCGACGGACTCACCGAAGCCCGCACCGACCAGTCGGGCGGACGCTACGGCGACGAAGCACTACTGGAATTCGCCCGCGCCCTGGCCCCCGCCACCGCATCCGCCGCCGTCGAAGCCCTGAGCGGCCTGCTCGACACCCTGGGATCCGGCGTGGACGACGACACCGCGGTCCTGGCCATCACCGTGCCCCGGCGAACCAGTGAAGAGCAGCAGTGAGCCACCTGACCGTTCGCACCCGCAGCGTCCCGGGCGGACCGCTCATCGAACTGGTGGGTGAGCTCGACCACGACAGCGCCCCCGACGTCCGCGATCATCTGTCCCGCACATCGCTGGAAGCGGGGCAGCAGCTCATCGTCGACCTCGCCGGAATCACCTTCTGCGACTCCAGCGGCATCACCGTACTGATCGCCGCCCGCAACCTGACCCTTCAGGCCCACGCGGACCTCGCCCTGGCCGCTGTCCCGGACCGTCTCCACCGGATCCTCCGTATCGTCGGGCTCGACAAGGTCTTCCCCACCCACCCCACGGCCCAGGCCGCCGCGGACGCCTGGAAACCGCTCGGCGCCTGAGAGGCACGCCGTCCGGACGCACTCCCCCCGTACGGCGTAGACAGTCCCGGCCTGTCGGCCTCGACGCTGTGCGCCCCGCCCCGCCCCGCAGCCCCCGCCCCGCTCCGCAGCCGCAGCGTCAATTCCGCGCCAGCGGGTAAACGGGGCTCAACGAGGCCAAGCCGAGGAAGGACGACCACAGTGGACAAATCATCGGTCAGGGCGGTGGGCTGGGCTCGGTCCCTGCCGATGAACAGCGATGTGAAGACGGCACGGGACTGGTCACGCGAACGCCTGCGCACACTCGGCTGGACCGTCAGCGCTCCCCAGACGGTGGACGCGGTGCTGCTGACCGTTTCGGAACTGGTCACCAACGCCCATGTCCACGCCCACAGCAGCGCACAGCTGGTGATGACGTGGGACACGCGCTGCCTGCACGTCGCCGTCCATGACGCCTCCACCGACCTGCCCGCACCCCGGCCCCCAAGCACCGACCAGGTCGGCGGGCGGGGCATGCTGCTCGTCGAGGCCCTCGCCGACAGCTGGGAAGCCCGCCCCTGCCCCTACGGCAAGACCGTCGTCGCCTGCTTCCGGCCGCCAGCCACGACTGAGCACGGCGGTAAGCGGACCTAAGACAGGCGGCGATCGTCCGGGCCCGCGCGGGACGGCCACACCGGCATCCTCCGGGCGCAGCACGCCCTTCCTGCTACTCGATCAGCGCATCCGCGAGGATGATCACCAGGCCGATCAGCATGTCCAGGAACCCGGCGCGGCACGCCGACAGCCGGCCGAGCCCGGCGGCGCGCGCCGCTGAGACACCCAGGCCGAAGAGGGAGACGGTGTTGAACAGCAGGGCCGTGTCCGCAGCCGTGTCCTCTGCCCACCACCCGGCCATCGCGGCAAGCAGCATCGCCACGGTCGGCAGCACCGCGGCGACCAGCGGCCACTCGGCGAGTACCGCCCGCAGCCTGCCCGGTCCTGCCGTGCCGCCGACGGACGCGCGCTGGGCGATGACATGCGCGTACCCGTGGGCGGCGCCCGACGTCAGCGCGGTGAGAAGTACCCACAGCGCGTCCTGACCGGGATTGGCTCCCTCGCCCGGAACGTCCAGCGCGGCCACCAGGGCACTGGCCAGCACCAGACCGTAGATTCCCCTGAACAGCCACCGCTCCGGCCGGTGCCGCAGCATTCCCCTCGGCGTGGCGTTCTCGGCGTGGGCGGGGTGGGCGCGGTCGGACATCGCATCGCCTCGGTGCGAGAGGAGGAGTCGGTCACCCCATGCTCACCCGTGGGGCGTCGGGAGGCACGACGCCACGCGCGTGCGCCTACCCGGGACCGCGCTGGAGGATCACCCGCGCCGCGCCGCTCACCCGCCCGGCCCGGGATCCGGCCGGACGACGCGGGCGACGCCGGCCCTGGCCGCTTCCAGCTGGGCGGCGAACGCGATACCGAGGAAGAGGGCGACGGCCGTGAGATTCGCCCACAACAACAGAGCGATGAACGCGGTCAGCGGCCCGTACACGGCGCCGAAAGCACCGCTCCGCTCGACATACAGGGCCAGCAGGCCGGTGGCCGACACCCACAGGATCAGATGCACCGCCGAGCCGAAGGCCAGCCATGTGTAACCCGGTTGGACCCGCCTCGGTGACCACCGGAAGATCACCGCCGAGGCCACCCACGCCAGCGCGAGGCCCACCGGCACGTCCAGCACGTCCCACCACAGCGGCCCGCCGTGCCGTCCGCCGGAGAAGTCCGCCACGGCCTCCCCCACGGCCTCACCCGCGACGAGGACGACGAACCCCAGCACCAGGGGCAGACCGGCGGCGAAGGCGAGCACCAGCGCGCGTCCGTACTTGCGCAGCGGCGGGCGGTCCCGTTCGATGCCGTAGATCCGATTGGCGCCGCGTTCGATCTGACCCATGGCGGAGGCGAGATTCAGCAACGCGAAGCCCAGGCCCAGCCACAGAGCGAGCGCGCCCCACACGTCACCGTCCCCGGTACGCCGGGTGGAGTCGAACACCTCCCCCACCACCCCTTCGCTGGCCCCGGGTACGATCCGGCTCAGCGTCAGTTCGATGACCCGGCCCACCCCTTCCGTGTGGACCGACGTCGCCAGCCCGACCAGCGCCACCAGACACGGGACCAGTCCCAGCACCACCTGGAACGCCAGCGCCCGCGCGTTGGTGAACCCGTCCGCGTAACGGAACCGCGCGACGGAGTCGGTCAGCAACCGCAGCCCGCCGTACCGGCGCAGAGCGGTGTACGCCTCGTCGCCGGAAAGTTCCTCTCCGATCATGTCCCTGGTCTGCGGGACGTGCACAGCGGTGCCCACCGCGCCCCCTCGTGTCGAACCACTCCTGCCCTGTGCGGATGCCCCGCCGACGCCCTTCTGTGCACGTCTCCTGCGTCCGGGGGCCGGACGGTCCCGGACCGGAGGGAGCTGCGAGGAGTACGAGCGGGTCAGGCGAGCCAGTCGGTGTACCGGGTGGGGGCCGGGTGGGTCGTCGGCGAGGACCTTCAGCGCAGCGGGCCGGTCGGTCGGTCCGGTCCGCTGCGACAGGGCGCCCGAGCACACGGAGCCGAGCCTCGGCGCCTCCGGTGACGTCAGGCGGCGCAGTCCGGGCAGATACCGCGGTACGTCACTTCGACTTCGGAGACCGTGAAGCCGAAGGACCGGGACGGCGGGAGGTCGGCGAGAGGGTCGCCCGTCGGGCGCACGTCGCGGATCGAACCGCAGCGGGAGCACAGCAGGTGATGGTGGGGGCGATGCGCGTTCGGGTCGTAGCGCTTGGCGCGGCCGTCGGTCGAAACCTCGACGACCTCGCCCCGGTGCACGAGTTCGCGCAGGGTGTTGTAGACGGTCGCCCGGGAGATCTCGGGCAGTCGGTCCGCGGCGCGGGCGTGCACCTCGTCGGCGGTCAGGTGAACGTGCTCTCCGTCGAGGACCTCGGCGATCACGCGCCGCTGCGCGGTGAGGCGCCAGCCGCGTTCGCGAAGGCGGTCCAGGAGATCACTCATGCGCGACACCCTAACAGGAACTGATGCCAACTCAAGAGCCGATATGCATCTAGATGACACCTTGCCTTAGACCGCGTCCAATGTAGGGTGGCGGCAGACGTGCGCGGGGTCCTCCCGCCCCCGGACCGCCGGCCGACCGGACCGCCGGCCGACCGGGGCCGCCAGGCCTTGAGCGCACGCAGAATCACGAGGAGCAAGCCTTGCCTGAGAACAACCAGAAGCCGCTGACGACGGTTGCCGGTGCACCGGTTCCCGACAACCAGAACTCCATGACGGCCGGCCCGCGCGGCCCGATGCTCCTGCAGGACGTGTGGTTCCTCGAGAAGCTGGCCCACTTCGACCGCGAGGTCATTCCGGAGCGCCGGATGCACGCCAAGGGCTCGGGCGCGTTCGGCACGTTCACGGTGACGCACGACATCACGCGGTACACGAGTGCGAAGATCTTCTCCGAGGTCGGCAAGCAGACTTCACTGTTCGCCCGGTTCTCCACGGTGGCGGGTGAGCGCGGCGCAGCCGACGCCGAGCGCGACATCCGCGGTTTCGCCCTGAAGTTCTACACGGACGAGGGCAACTGGGACCTGGTCGGGAACAACACCCCGGTGTTCTTCTTCCGCGATCCGCTGAAGTTCCCGGACCTCAACCACGCGGTGAAGCGCGACCCGCGCACCAACCTCCGCAGCCCGGAGAACAACTGGGACTTCTGGACCAACCTTCCCGAGGCCCTGCACCAGGTCACGATCGTGATGTCCGAGCGCGGCATCCCGGCCTCGTACCGGCACATGCACGGCTTCGGCTCGCACACCTACAGCCTGGTCAACGCCGAGGGCGAGCGGTTCTGGGTCAAGTTCCACCACCGCACCCAGCAGGGCGTCAAGAACCTCACCGACGCGGAGGCCGAGGCCCTTGTCGGCAAGGACCGCGAGTCGCACCAGCGCGACCTCTTCGACGCGATCGAGAGCGGCGACTTCCCCAAGTGGAAGCTGTTCATCCAGGTCATGCCGGAGGCCGACGCGGAGAACTACCGCTTCCACCCCTTCGACCTCACCAAGGTCTGGTCCAAGAAGGACTACCCGCTGATCGAGGTCGGCGAGTGGGAACTCAACCGCAACCCCGCGAACTACTTCGCGGACGTCGAGCAGGCCGCCTTCACCCCGGCCAACGTGGTCCCGGGCATCGGCTTCTCCCCCGACAGGATGCTGCAGGGCCGGCTCTTCTCCTACGGCGACGCCCAGCGCTACCGCCTCGGCGTCAACCACCACCAGATCCCCGTCAACGCCCCGAAGAACCCGGTGAACTCCTACCACCGCGACGGCGGCATGCGCGTCGACGGCAACCAGGGGGCCGCTCCGGGCATCGAGCCCAACTCCTACGGGCGCTGGCAGGAACAGCCCGCCTACCGCGAACCGCGCCAGGCCGTGGGTGCCTTCGCCGACCGGTTCGACTACCGCGAGGACGACGACAACTACTTCGAGCAGCCCGGCAACCTGTTCCGGCTCATGAGCCCCGAGCAGCGGAAGGTCCTCTTCGAGAACACCGCACGCGCCATCAACGGCGCCTCCGAGCAGACCGTCGAGCGGCACATCGGCAACTGCTCCCAGGCCGACCCGGCCTACGGCGAAGGCGTCCGCAAGGCGATCGAGGCCCTGGCCGCCGGCAAGCTCTGACCCGGCCGGGAAGACACACGGTACGCCCGCGCCGTGCCCGGCGTGCGCATGTGATGCGCCCACGCAGGGGCGGGCGCGGGCGTACCGCCACGGAGACTCTCATGTGCATGCAGAACAGCGGTGGACTGACGGCTGAGCAGACGGAGCGGGTGGTGGCCATCGCCATGGACCTGGCCCGCGAGGGCGGCACCGAGCAGTTGGCGGAGTTCGTGGAGCACGGGCTGCCCGTGGACGTACGCGATCCGGCGGGCAACACCCTCCTCATGCTCGCCGCCTACCACGGTCATGCCGACACCGTGCGGACCCTGGTCGGGCTCGGCGCCGACGCGGATCTCCGCAACGACCGTGACCAGTCCCCCATCGCCGGTGCTCTGTTCAAGGGTGCCGACGACGTGGTGACCGTACTGCGCGACGCCGGCGCGGATCTGGACGCCGGTACGCCGAGCGCGCGGGCCGCCGCGTCCGCGTTCGGCCGGGAGCATCTGCTCGCCAGCTGATCCGACGGCGTCCCGTGCTCCGGCCGCAGCCCGCCGTTCGTGCTGTACGGCGCCGGCAGGATCGGCTGCTCCCCGGGCGGGTGGGCCGAGCGCAACCGCGACCTCGTCGATCCCGGCGCGGGGGATTTCGGCCTCCGGCCGCACGTGGCCTGAACCATGGGCACGAAAACGCTCGTGACGGGGTGTCCGGGGCAATCACCTCGGGCGGTTCGGGGGCCGGTGGCGTGAAGCCGTCGTTGGGCGGTTCTTCACCTGATGGATCAACTCTCAAAGGTTGACCACGAATTAGACACATCCCCTCTACATACCCGTCCCGATGGTCTAGATTGACCGTGCTTCAGCGGTGCGGGCACGAGGCGATCACTAATGATCTTCTGGTCCGGCACTGGGAAAAGCCGGCAGCCGCGTTCCGGCGCAGGACGGTGGGGGTGATCAATTCCTGGAGCGCGTGAGGGGGACTCGGGTGCGGGGAGCATCCGGCATTGCGAAGCCGCGAAACAGCCCGATCATCGTGTGCGCGAAGGCGGGGGCCTCGCACGGGAGAGGGACAGCGCGGCGCGGGAGGCGGGGGCCTTCCGCAGGGGAGGAACAGTGCTAGGCGAACACGTCGAACCACTGGGGACCTGGGGGGTTCTGTGCGGCAAGGGGGATTGGTCAGCCCGTTTCCGTCGACGCGCGGGCACGTGGCGGACGGGGCTGTCAGCCGGCCCGCGGTCGACTGGGAACAGCGGTACCGCCGTACCGTGATCACCGGCGATACCGTGACCACCGCTTTCGTGGTGGCGGGGATCGGCAATTTCTTCGGGGTCCGGGACGCGGCCAACTGGCACGAGAAATGGGGCATTCTCGCATTCGGCACCGAACTCCTGGTGCTGGGAGCGCTCGCGGTGAGCCGGTCGTGGTCCCCGGCGGTACTCGGCCAGGGCGCCGAGGAATTCCGCCGGCTCGGACGCTCGCTGTTCATGGCGACCGTCGTACTGGCGCTCGGCGGAATCGCCCTCACCTCGCGCAACATCAAACTCTGGATCTTCGTAGCCGTCCCCGCGATCGCGATCGTCACCATGATCACGCGGTATCTGCTGCGTCTGCGACTGCACAGACAGCGCAAGGAAGGGCGGTGCCTGAGACCGGTGCTCGCTGCCGGGAGCCCGGCCACCGTGCGCGATCTGATCACCCGGACCCGAAGATTCCCGCACCTCGGCTGGCGGGTGGACGCGGTGTGCACGGATGCTCCCGGGCTCGACGGTGACGAACTGGACGGAGTGCCGATAGTCGGCCCGCTGACGGACGTCGCCGACCACGTCAGCCGCGACGGCTACCGGGTCGTCGCGGTCACACCGGACCCGCACTGGTCACCGCACCGGCTGCAGCGGCTGGCCTGGAACCTCGAAGGCAGCGACGCCGAGATGGTCGTGGCGCCCGTACTGATGGAGGTGGCCGGTCCCCGGCTGCACGTCGACGCGGTGCTCGGGATCCCGCTGCTGCGGGTCAGTATGCCGGCCTTCACCGGGGGGCGCCGGGCGGTCAAGGCGGTCGTCGACCGGATGGGCGCGGCGGTCCTGCTGACGGTGTTCGCCCCGCTGATGGCGCTCGTCGCACTGCTCGTCCTGGTGGACAGCCGGGGTGGGGCGTTCTACCGCCAGCGCCGGGTCGGCAAGGACGGCCGCGAGTTCACCATCCTCAAGTTCCGCACCATGGTCGCCGGGGCCGACGGGGCGCGGGCCGCGCTGGCCGACCGCAACGAGGGCGCGGGGCTGCTGTTCAAGCTCCGCCAGGATCCGCGGGTGACCCGGGTGGGAGCGGTTCTGCGCCGGTATTCCGTCGACGAGCTCCCGCAGCTGTTCAACGTGCTCACCGGATCGATGTCGCTCGTCGGTCCGCGGCCGCCGCTGCCGGAGGAGTCCGCGGCGTACGGCCCGGACATCCGGCGGCGGCTGCTGGTCAAGCCGGGACTCACCGGCCTGTGGCAGATCAGTGGACGCAGCGACCTGCCGTGGGACGAGGCGGTCCGGCTCGACCTGCGGTACGTGGAGGACTGGTCGCTCGCCCTGGACACGGTGATCCTGTGGAAGACGCTGCGCGCGGTGGTCCACGGGCAGGGGGCCTACTGATGCGCGACGGTCGTCGGACCGGCGCGCGGACCGCAGGCCGCCAGGGCCTGCCTGGGGGGAGGAACGGGTCATGAGGGTCAGCGTTTTCGGCCTCGGATACGTGGGCTGTGTGTCGGCCGCGTGCCTGGCCGGCATGGGGCACGAGGTCATCGGGGTGGACGTCAACCAGGTGAAGGTCGACCTGGTCAACGACGGCAAGGCCCCGGTGGTCGAGGAGCGGATCGGCGAGCTGATCGCCGAGGTGGTGGCGACCGGAGCCCTGCGCGCCACCGGTGACGTCCGCGAGGCGATCATGGCCAGCGAGGTGTCGCTGGTCTGCGTGGGCACGCCGTCGGAGCCCAACGGCAGCCTGTGCACCACCTACTTGGAACGGGTCACCGAGGAGATCGGCGCCGCGCTGGCCGAGCGGGATGGGCGGCACACCGTGGTGTTCCGCAGCACCATGCTCCCGGGTACCTGCCTGGACCTGCTGGTCCCGATCCTGGAGAAGTACGTCGGCGGCACGGCCGGGGTGGACTTCGGGGTCGCGGTCAACCCGGAGTTCCTGCGCGAGGGGACGAGCGTGCGGGACTTCTTCGACCCGCCCAAGACCGTGATCGGCGAACTCGGCCCCGCGAGCGGCGACGCGGTGCTGGCGCTGTACGACAGCCTGCCCGGTGAGGTGTTCCGGGTGCCGGTCTCGACGGCCGAGGCGATCAAGTACGCGGACAACGCGTTCCACGGCCTGAAGATCGGCTTCGCGAACGAGCTGGGCGCGGTGTGCCAGGCGCTAGGTGTGGACTCGCACCAGGTGATCGACGTCTTCCTGGCCGACCGCAAGCTCAACATCAGCCCCGCCTACCTGCGGCCCGGCTTCGCCTTCGGTGGCTCCTGCCTGCCCAAGGACCTGCGCAGCCTGGTCCACGCGGCGCAGCGGGCCGACGTGTCGGTGCCCATCCTCGCCCATGTGCTGCCCTCCAACTCCGCCCATCTGCAGCGCGCGGTGGAGCTGGTCGAGCGCACCGGGAAGCGCCGGGTGGGGCTGTTCGGCCTGTCCTTCAAACCCGGCACCGACGACCTCCGCGAGAGCCCCCTCGTCGAGCTGGCGGAGAGGCTCTTCGGCAAGGGTTACGACCTGCGGATCCACGATGCCAACGTGAGCCTGTCCCGGCTCCTCGGCGCCAACCGCGAGTACGTCGAGACCCGGCTGCCGCACCTCGCGCAACTGCTCGCGGACTCCGTCGACGAGGTGTTGGAGCACGCCGAGGTGTGCCTGGTCGGGACCAGGGACCCGGCCGTGCTGGCGGCGCTGCCGCACGGCGACGGCCCGATGCTGATCGACCTCATCCACCTTCCCGACGCGGACGCGCGCCGGGCCGAACCGGGGTACGTGGGCCTTGCCTGGTGACGCGTCGTTCAGTGACACAGCCGACGGTGAGCGGCCGGGCCGGCGTGCGCTGATCCTGGTGGAGAACCTGTCGGTGCCCTTCGACCGGCGGGTGTGGCAGGAGTGCACGACGCTGCGCGACGCGGGCTGGGAGGTGCACGTCATCTGTCCCCGGGGCGGCAAGCGTGACTCGGAGCCGGAGGCGGTGATCGACGGGGTGCGGATCCACCGCTACCCGTTGCGCGCGGCCACCGGAGGGCCGGCCGGCTATCTGCGGGAGTACGGCGCGGCGTTGTGGCACACGGCCCGGCTGGCCCGCAAGGTGGGCCCGGTCGACGTCGTCCACGCCTGCAACCCGCCCGACCTGCTGTTCCTGCCCGCACTGTGGCTGAAGCGGAGTGGCGCGCGGTTCGTCTTCGACCAGCACGACCTGATACCCGAGCTGTACCTCTCCCGGTTCGGCCGCGGCAAGGACCTGCTCTACCGCGGCGTGTGCGCGCTGGAACGGATGACCTACCGGGCCGCGGACGTCGTGCTCGCCACGAACGAGAGCTACCGGGACGTCGCGATACGCCGTGGCGGCCGGCGTCCGGCGGATGTCTTCGTGGTGCGCAGCGCGCCCGCCACCGACCGGTTCCAGCCGGTGCCGCCCGAACCGGAGTTGAAGCAGGGCAAGCCTCATCTCCTGTGCTACCTGGGCGTCATGGGCCCTCAGGACGGTGTGGACTACGCCCTGCGGGCCCTGGCGAAGCTGCGCGACGAACTCGGGCGGACGGACTGGCACGCGGTGTTCATCGGTTCCGGCGACGCCCATGACGCGATGGTGGAGCTGTCCCGGACGCTCGGGCTGGAGAAGCAGGTGCGGTTCACCGGACGCGTCCCGGACGCCGACCTGGTACGCCACCTGTCCACCGCGGACGTGTGCCTCTCCCCCGACCCCCGCAACCCGCTCAACGACGTGTCGACCATGAACAAGGTCCTCGAGTACATGGCGATGGGCCGGCCGATCGTCTCCTTCGACCTCCGGGAGGCGCGGGTCTCCGCCGGTGACGCCGCCGTCTACGCGCCCGCCAACGACGAGGCCGCGTTCGCTGGGCTCGTCGCGCAGCTGCTGGACGATCCGGAGCAGCGGGCCCGGATGGGCCGGATCGGCCAGGAGCGGATCAACGGGCAGCTTTCCTGGCGGAACTCGCAAGCGTCACTGCTCGCCGCCTACGCCGCCGCCTGCCGTGACCACACACCGGCGTCGGCGAGGGGCCCGGTCAGAGCGGGGAGGAGGCCGCGCCGTTGAGCGACGACACGATACGCCTGGTCACGATCGGGCGGATTCTCC
Source organism: Streptomyces sp. NPDC048392 (assembly GCF_043200575.1). NCBI lineage: Bacteria > Bacillati > Actinomycetota > Actinomycetes > Kitasatosporales > Streptomycetaceae > Streptomyces > Streptomyces sp. NPDC048392. The sequence continues at coordinate 50,465 of NZ_JBICYB010000020.1, read as the reverse complement.
GGCGGCGTCGGCGGTTCCTCGCCGTCCTCGCGGTGGTCGGCGCCCTCGTCGGCTACGGCGCCTCGGTGCTGTTCCCACCGCGGTACACGGCGTCGGCATCGGTCCTGCTGCCGGGGCAGTGGGAGGAGCGCGAACTGCTGACCCAGGTGGAGATAGCGACCAGTTCCGCGGTGGTCGACCGCGCGGCCGACACGCTGCGCTGGAGCGGGGTCAGCGACAGCGAGCTGCGCGAGCGGGTGGGCGCCGAGGCCGCCGACGGGAACATCATCAAGATCTCGGGCACGGCCGACAGCCCGGAACGCGCACAGCGGCTCTCCGACGAAGTGGCGCAGCAGTTCGTCACGTTCGCGGCCCGGGTCGCGGGCGGTGGCACCGATCCCGACACGGCGGCGGGTCCCGAGGCACTGCGGCAGCAGGTGACGCGGACCAACCGTCGCATCACCGACCTGGCCGACGCGGCCGATCCCGGGCGGACCGTCGAGAGCGTGCAGGGCCGCACCGAACTGGAGAAGCTGCGCACCGCACTGCAGGAGGCCATGCAGAAGCTGGACGAGGCCGACCCGGCGAACAACCAGGCCGGCATGGTCGTCATGGGCCCGGCGGCCCGGCCGACCGGTCAGGCGCCGCCGACGAGGATGCAGCTCGTCGTCGGCGGGGCGCTGCTGTTCTTCGTACTCGCGGTCGTCGGCCATCTCGCCGCCGCACGGGTGAACCGGCGGCTGCGCTCCGAAGCGGAGATCGCCGCGGCCCTGGGCTCGGCGCTGCTGGGTGCCGTCGACGTATCCGAGGAACGTCCCGCGGCGCGGCCCGAAGTCCGCGGCGCGCGGGCCCGGGCCCGCCGGCTGCTGGGCGTCGACACCCGGTGGGACCTCCCGAGTCCGCAGGCGTCCGGCGACGAGACCGGACGGCGGATCCGCTACCGGCGGGCGTGCGCCCGCCTCCGGGACCGGCTGCCGGCCCCCCGGCGACTGCTCGTCGTCGTACCGGACGGCGACGGGACCGCACGCCGGGCCGCCGAACGGCTCGCCGCCGAGGCCGGGGGCGACGCGCTGCTGCGGGTCGTGGACATCCCGGTGTCCCGGCCGATGGTGCCGGACCGCGGCACCGAGAACGGTGCCCTGGTCGTGCTCAGTACGGGCAGCCGGACCGCGGAGGAGCTCGCCGCCATCGCCGGGGCCTGCGCGGACGGCGGGCACCAGGTCGTCGGCGTCGTCGTCGCCGAAGCGGTCCGGGACCGGCCGACGCGGTCTGCCGGACGATCTCCGCGGAAGGCCACTGCGGCGGCCGCGGTTCCCGACCACGCGACGGGAGGTTCCGCGTGACGACGAGCGAGACTTCACAGTCGTCGGCCTCCGTTCCGCTCCTCGACCTGCAGTCGCTGGTGGTGGCGGTGCGCAGACGCCGCCGTCTCTGGGGTTCCCTGGCCCTGCTGGGCCTGCTGGCCGGCGCGGCGGTGGCGGTGCTGCTGCCGCCACCGCCGGCCGCGGTCGCCAAGGTGCTGGTCGCGCACAAGGGCGACCAGCCGAACGACACCGGAACGCTGATCCGCACCGACGTCGAGCTGCTGGACACCACGCGGATCGCCGTCAAGGCCCTCGGGTCCCTCGGCTCCCGGGAGGACCCGGAGGACTTCATGCGGGACTACCGGGGCACCGGCCTGACCAACAACCTGCTGCGGATCGACGTGACGGGCGACAGCGAGGCGGAGGCGGTGGCCCGGGCCAGGGCACTGGCCGAGGCGTTCGTCTCGGACCATGTGCGACGGATGCGGGAGGCCGCGGAGGCCGAGGCGGACTCCCTGCTCGACCAGCGTGACCGCATGCGCGACGAGCTCGCCGAGGTCAACAAGGCGATCGGTGACCGGTCGCCGGACAGCGACCCGAAGGCGTCGGCGAGCATGGAGTCGCTCTTCGCGCGCCGGGCCGAGCTGGACTCGCGGATCGCCGAGTTCGACCAGCGCGCGGCGGAGGCGCGCACGGGCACGCCCGAGGTCGTGTCCGGCACGCGGATCGTGGACGCCCCGCACGCCGTGCGGCACTCCCTGCCCCGGGCCGTCGGCACCGACGCCGCGATCGGCCTCGCTCTCGGGCTCGTCCTCGGGCTCTCGCTGGCCGCGGTCGGCGCGGTGGTCGCGGACCGGCCCGTGCTGCGCCGGGAGATCGCGGCGAATCTGGGCGCCTCCGTCGTCGCGGAACTGCGCCGGGTGCCCCGCCGGTCGGGCGGCCCCTGGCGGAGCCGGGCCGCACGCGAACGGCTCACCGGGACCCTGGCCCGCGCCGTGCGCGGCTCCGCCGAACCGGTGTCGCTGCTGGAACTGGGCTGTGCGCGCGGCACCAGCCTGATCGCGCTGGACGTCGCCGGGGCACTGGCCTCGGACGGGCCGGTGGTCGTCGTCGACGGTCTGCCCGGCCCGGAGCTGGCCCGCGGCCGCCGGAAGCCCGGAGGTCCGGCCGTGCTCAGCGCCGAGGACGCCGCGGCCGAGCCGCCCGGGGTGCGCCGGGTCGGCGTCGGCTCGGTCGCGCCCGGCACGGCGTGGATCGACCTCCGGCACCTCGGCGGCCGTACCGTGCTCGTCGTGCGCGCCGGGCACGGCACCACCGCGTGGCTGCACACCGTGGCGCGACAGCTCGCGGACCAGCGCATCGCGGTGCTCGGCGTGGTGCTGATCGACCCCGATCCGCGTGACCGGACCGACGGCACGCTGTGGGACGGGCCGCGCACCGCACTGCGCGGCCACGACGAGCGGCCGAGCCGGCACAACGGGAAGAGCCGGGTCCGGGCGGAGCGGCCGTGGATGCCGGCCGCACGGGTGCCGGACAGCGATCAGGAGGCGCGGTAGCACATGTGTGGCATCGCAGGCACGTACCGCTGGCCGGACGGCAAGGCCGTGACCGACCGGCTCACCGATGTGCTGGCCCACCGCGGCCCGGACGGGGCGGGCCGGTACAGCCACCCCGCCGGCGAGGGCGAGGTACACCTCGGGCACCGCCGGCTGGCCGTCATCGACCTGTCCGAGGCCGGCGCCCAGCCGATGGTCTCGGACGGCCTCGCCCTGTCGTACAACGGCGAGCTGTACAACGCGCCCGAACTGCGTGCCGAGCTGGTGGGCGCCGGGGTGCGCTTTCGCGGTACCTCCGACACCGAGGTACTGCTCAAGGCCTGGCGCCGCTGGGGCACGGACTGCCTGCCCAGGCTGCGCGGCATGTTCGCGTTCGCGGTCTTCGACGAGCGCACCGGGGAACTGGTGCTCGCCCGCGACCAGCTCGGCGTCAAGCCGCTGTTCCTGCTCCGGCGCGGCGAGGGTCTGGTGTTCGCCTCCGAGCTCAAGGCGCTGGCCGCCGTGACCGGCGGGTCGCTGGAGGTCGACCACGCGGCGCTGGTGGCCTCGCTGCTGTACTACTGGGTGCCGGACTCACGGTGCGCGTTCCGCGAGGCGGAGAAACTGCCGCCGGGGAGCTGGCTGCGGTGCCGGCCCGACGGCCGGGTGGAGCGCGGCCGGTACTGGAACCTGAAGGACGTCGCGGCCGAGGGCGGGGAGCGGGCCCGGGACGGCGAGCAGCCCGATCTGGCCGCCGTCGTCGAGGAGTCGACCAGACGGCACCTGCTCTCCGACGTACCCGTGGCGACCTTCCTCTCCGGGGGGCTCGACTCCAGCTACCTGACCGCGCTGGCGGCCCGCCACCGGCCCGGGATCTCCGCCTACACGATCGGGTTCCGCGCCGAGGACGCCAGGTTCGAGGCGATGCCGGACGACCTGCGCTACGCCCGGCAGGTGGCCGAGCGGTTCGGCGTCGACCTGCACGAGATCGAGATCGCCCCCGACGTGCTCGACCTGCTGCCGCGGATGACGTACCACCTGGACGAGCCGATCGGCGACCCCGCCGCGATCAACACGTTCCTGATCTGCTCGGCCGCCCGGGAGGCCGGGGTCAAGGTGATGCTCTCGGGGATGGGGGCCGACGAGCTGTTCGCCGGTTACCGCAAGCACCTGGCCAACCTGCTCGCGCTGCGCTACCAGCGCGTTCCGCGGCCCCTGCGGCGCGGCCTGTCCCGGGCGGTGGACCGGTTGCCGGTCGCCACGGCCCGCCGGGGGTACCGGTCGGTGCGCTTCGCGAAGCGGTTCCTCTCCTTCGCCGAACTGCCGGAGGAGACCGCGTTCCGGCGCAGCTACACCATGTACGACCGGGACGAGCTGCTCGCCCTGCTCGATCCGGACCTGGCCCCGGCGGTCGACGACGTGCTGACCGAGCACGCGGACGTCTACCAGGACAACGACCTCGACGACTTCGTCAACCGCATGTGCCTGGGCGACGCCCGGATGTTCCTGCCGGGCCTCAACCTCGCCTACACGGACCGGTCGAGCATGGCCGCGTCGACCGAGGTGCGGGTGCCGTACGTGGACGTCGAGGTGGTGCGGGCGGCGTTCGCGGTGCCCGGTGACCGCAAGATCGTCGGACGGCAGGGCAAGGCCGTCCTCAAGGAGGCGGCCGCCTCGGTCCTGCCGCGGGAGATCGTGTACCGGCCCAAGGGTCTGTTCAGCGCCCCGCTGCGGGCCTGGATGAGCCGGGACCTGGCCCCGCTGGTGCGTGAGGTGGTCAACGAGGGCGAGCTCGTCCGGTCCGGGTTCCTGCGCCGCGACGCGCTGCGGCGGCTCGTCGCCGAGGACGCCGCCGGGCACCGGGACTTCTCCAAACATCTGTGGCACGTGCTGACCCTCGAGTACTGGTATCGCGGCGCGACCTCCGGGGCCGGCCAGAACCCTTCGTCGACGGCGTGAGCCCCCACCGGCATAGAGACAAGAGGACTTCGGGTGAAACAGGTTGTGCAGAACTACAAGAGCGGCGAGCTGGCGCTGCTCGACGTGCCGGTGCCGGGCTGCAAGCCGGGCGGTGTGCTGGTGCGGACCGCCTACTCGCTGATCTCGACCGGGACCGAGCTCATGAAGGTGTCCGAGGCCGGCATGTCGATGGTGGGCAAGGCGCGTTCCCGGCCGGACCAGGTGGCCAAGGTCGTGCAGAGCGTGGCCGCCAACGGGGTGCCCGCCACCTACCGCAAGGTGATGGGCAAGCTGGACTCCTACACGCCGCTGGGCTACTCGCTGTGCGGGGTGGTCGAGCAGGTCGGCGCCGGGATCGACGACGTGAAGGTCGGCGACCTCGTGGCCTGTGCCGGCAACGAGCACGCGCTGCACGCCGAGCTGAACTGGGTACCGAGGAACCTCTACGCCCGGGTGCCCGACGGCCTCGCACCGCGGCACGCCGCCTTCGGCACTGTCGGGTCGATCGCGCTGCAGGGCGTCCGGCAGGGCGAGTCACGGCTCGGCGAGGTGGCTCTGGTCATCGGTCTCGGGCTGATCGGGCAGCTGGTGGTGCAGCTGCTCGCCGCCTCGGGGGTCCGAGTCGTCGGGGCCGATCCCGACCCGGCGCGCTGTGAGCTCGCCGAGCGTTTGGGCGCGGCGGCCTGCGGTGATCCCGAGTCCGCGGCCGTGGAGAGTGCCGTCGCCGAACTCACCGACGGGCACGGCGTGGACCAGGTGTACCTGGCCGCCGGCGGCGGCACGAACCAGCCCGTGGAGCTGGCCGCGCGGCTGTGCCGGGACCGCGGCCGGGTCGTGGACATCGGCAAGTGCCGTCTGGACCTGCCGTGGAACGCGTACTACGAGAAGGAGCTCGACGTCCGGTTCTCCCGCAGTTACGGCCCCGGGCGCTACGACCCGGAGTACGAGATCGAGGGGCGGGACTACCCGATCGGCTACGTGCGCTGGACCGAGCGCCGCAATCTGGCGTGCTTCCTCGACCTCGTCGCCCGCGGCCGCGTCGACGTGCGGCCCCTGGTCTCCCACACTGCCGACTTCGACGACGCCGTCGAGACGTACCAGCGCCTCAAGGACGGCGGTCTGAAGGCCGTGGCCGTGCTGTTCCGGTACTCCGGGCAGGCGGAGGAAACGGGACCGCCTCCGACGGTGACGGTGCCAGCGGTGCGGCGCGACGGAAAGGCGTCCGCCCCGGCCCGGGCCGCGAGGACGCCGGTGCGTCTCGCGTTCGTCGGCGCGGGGAACTACGCGACGTCGATGCTGCTGCCGCACCTGGCACAGCGCGAGGGCGTCGAGCTGTCGACGGTCGTCACCACGACGGCGCTGTCCGCGGCCAACGCTCAGCGCAAGTTCGGCTTCGCCGGGGCGACCACCGATCTCGACGCCGTGCTCGGCGACCCGTCCGTCGACGCGGTGTTCGTGGTCACCCGCCACAGCTCGCACGCCGAACTGACCCGGCGGGCGCTGCTGGCCGGCAAGGCGGTGTTCGTGGAGAAGCCGCTGGCGCTCACCGGGGACGAACTGGCCGGTGTGCTCGCGGCGGTGGAGGAGTCGGGCAACGACCGGCTGCAGGTGGGCTTCAACCGCCGGTTCGCGCCGCTGCTCCAGGAGGCCAGGAAGCGGTTCGGCGCCCGCACCGGGCCGGCGAGCGTGCGCTACCTGGTCAACGCGGGCCGGCTCGACCACGGCAGCTGGTACCTCCGGCAGGGCACCGAGGGCTCGCGGTTCGTCGGCGAGGGCGGGCACTTCATCGACACGGCGAGCCGGCTGCTGGAGGCAGACCCGGTCTCGGTGTACGCGGTCGCCTCGTCCGGCGACGAGGACCTGCAGGTCGTGCTGCGCTACCCGGACGGGTCCACCGCCACCATCAGCTACGTCACCACCGGTGCGGCCGGCTTCCCCAAGGAGACGCTGGACCTGGTCGCGGACGGCAAGGTGCTGCGGCTCGACGACTTCGTCCGTGCCTCCGTCCACGACGGCCGCCGCAAGCGGTGGGTCAGCTCGCGGTTGCCCAAGGCCCGGGACAAGGGCCAGTCCGCCGAACTGGCCGCGTTCGTCGGGGCGGTGCGCACCGGCGGGCCGATGCCGGTGCCGCTGGAGTCGCTGGCCGCCACGACGGCGGCCACCCTCGCCGTGCGGACCGCCCTGTCCGGCGGCGTGCCGGTGACGCTGGCGGAGGCGCGATGACCTTGAGTGCGGGCTGGTATCTGCGGCGGTTGTCCCGGATGGGACCGCGGGAGGTCGGCGGCCGGGCGGGCGACGCGGTGCGCAGGCGGCGGTGGCGGTCGGCGCGCCCGGACAGCCCCCGCGTGACCGGCGCCCGGTTCACCGCGGTACTGCCCGCCGGGACACTCGCCGCGGTGCCACCGGACGCCGCGAAACGGCTCGTCGCCGAGGCGGACCGCCTGATGGCCGGGCACGCCGAGTACTTCGGCGTGCTCCGCGACGACCTGGTGGACCCGGACTGGTGGTACGACCCGAAGACCGGGCGCCGGGCCCCGTGGGGCCACGCCTTCGACGTGCCGTACCGCGACGAGGACGCGGTCGGGGACATCAAGCAGATCTGGGAGCTGTCCCGGCATCAGTACCTCACCGTGCTCGCCGCCGCCTACGCGGTCACCCGAAACGAGCGGTACGCCGAGCGCGTGGCCGCGCACCTGCGGTCGTGGTGGACGTCCAACGCGCCGCTGCGCGGAGTGCACTGGACGAGCGGCATCGAGCTGGGGATCCGGCTGCTGTCCTGGGTGTGGATCCGCCGGCTGCTCGACGGCTGGCCGGGCGCGGCCGCCCTGTTCGAGGACAACCCGGCCGCGCTGAACCAGATCTGGCACCACCAGCACTGGCTGGCCGCCTTCCCCAGCCGGGGGTCGTCGGCGAACAACCACGTCATCGCCGAGGCAGCCGGGCAGTTCGCCGCGGCCAGCGCGTTCGGGTGGTTCCCCTCTTCGGCGCGCTGGCGGGCCGACGCGCTGCGGTCGCTGGAGCGTCACCTGCGCGGCAACACCTTCGTCTCCGGCCTCAACCGCGAGCTGGCCACCGAGTACCACGGGCTGGTGCTGGAACTAGGGCTGGCGGCGGTCGCGGAGGCGGATGCGGCGGGTGTGCCGGTCCCCGCGTCGATCCGGCTGGTGCTGCTGCGGATGACCGACGCGCTCGCGGCCGTGGTGGACGACCGGTTGCGGCCGCCCCGCCAGGGGGACGCCGACGACGGGCACGGTCTGGTCGTGGACGGCGCTGGCACCGACCGCTGGGGCTCGCTGCTGGCCACCGGCGACGCCGTGTTCGGGTCCCTCGCCTGGTGGCCGACGGTGACCGGCACCGATGTGCGCACCTGGCTGCTGGCCGCGCTCATCCGGCCGTACGCGAAGACGGGAACGGCACCGGCCGTGGCCCGCCCGGCGAGCCGGCCGGCCCACTTCGCCGACGCGGGACTGACTCTTCTGCGCGGTCCGGCGGGGATCTGGTGCCGCTGCGACGGCGGTCCGCACGGCTTCCTGTCCATCGCCGCGCACGCCCACGCGGACGCGCTGTCCGTGGAGGTCCGGCACGACGGGGTCGACGTGCTCGCCGACCCGGGGACCTTCTGCTACCACGGGCAGCCCGTGTGGCGGCAGTACTTCCGGTCGACCCTCGGCCACAACACCCTGCAGTTGGACGGCGAGGACCAGTCCGTCTCCGGCGGCCCGTTCCTGTGGACCCGGCACGCCCGCAGCCGGGTGCTGACCGTGGACACGTCCGACAAGGGGGTGCCCCGCTGGTGCGCCGAGCACGACGGGTACGGGCGGGCCGTGCACCGCCGCCGGGTGGAACTGACGGCGGCGAGCCGGGAGCTGAGGATCGTAGACCAGGTCCGCGGCGACCGCCGGACCGTGCGCCTGGCCTTCCACCTCGGCCCGGCGATCACCGCGGACCTGGCGGGGGGCCGGGCGGTGCTCACCTGGGCCCGGGGCGGTGAGGAACGCTCCGCGGTACTGGACCTGCCCGGGCAGCTGTCCTGGCAGGCGCATCGCGGCGAGAGCGACCCGCCGCTGGGCTGGTACTCCCCCGGCTTCGGGCGCAAGGAGCCCGCCACCACGCTGATCGGCACCGGCACGGCCGACGGCGTCGCGGAGTTCACCACCGTGCTCGGGTTCCGCGGCTAGGAAGGGGGGAGGACGGGTGGGGATCAAGGGGCGGCACCGGGCATGGCCTGCGGCACCGCTGGCGCTGGCCCTGCTGGCGGCCGGCTGCGACGGCAGCGGCACGCCGGACGCGCGGCCGAAACCGACCGCCGCGCCGTCCACGTCGGTGGCCCGGGTGTGTGCCGAGCCCGCGGCGGGGCCGGCGAAGGCTCCGGCTGGCGCGGTGACGGTCGATCCCGCGGTCGTCGGCGACCTGGCCGCGAAGACCAGGAGCAGCCCCGCGAACACCACGTTCTGGCTGCGTCCGGGCAAGCACCGCCTCGATGCCGACCGTTACGCCCAGGTCGTCCCCAAGGAGGGGAACAGCTACCTCGGCGCGCCGGGCGCGGTGCTGGACGGCCGCGAGACCAACCAGTACGCGTTCGGCGGCAGTGCCCGCGACGTCACCATCGGCCACCTGACCGTGCAGGGTTTCGTCGCGCCGCACGACGAGGGTGTGGTCAACCACGACTCCGCCGACGGGTGGGTGATCGAGCACGCGACGATCCAGGACAACTCCGGCGCCGGGCTGATGGCCGGCGCCCGCCAGCAGGTCCGCGCCAGCTGTCTGCGCGGCAACGGGCAGTACGGCATGAACGCCTACAAGGCCGACGACTCGCTCACCGGTCTGGTGGTCGAGGGCAACGAGATCGTGGGCAACAACACCGACGGCTGGGAGCGGAAACGGCCGGGTTGCGGCTGCACCGGAGGCGTCAAGTTCTGGGCCGTCGACGGCGCCGACATCCGCGGCAACTGGGTGCACGACAACCGCGGCACCGGGTTGTGGGCGGACACCAACAACAACGACTTCCGCATCGAGGACAACGTGCTGGAGGCCAACGACGGTGCCGCGCTGATCTACGAGACCAGCTACAACGCGGTCATCCGCGAGAACACGATCCGGCGGAACAACTGGGTCGAGGGCCGCAGGTACGCCGACCGCGGTGACGACTTCCCGTTCGCGACCGTCTACCTGTCCGAGTCCGGCGGCGAACCACGCGTCCGGGCCCGCACGGACAGGATCGAGGTCTACCGGAACGTGCTGGAGAACAACTGGTCCGGCATCACCTTGTGGGAGAACGCGGACCGGTTCTGCAACAGCCCGGCCAACACCTCGTCCGGCGACTGCACACTGCTGGTGGAGAACACCGGCCGCTGCGCGCAGCCGGCGATCGCCACCGCGCCGCTCTACGCCGACTGCCGGTGGAAGACCCAGCGGGTGGACATCCACGACAACCGCTTCGTGCTGGACAAGTCCGTCGTCGGCTGCACGGTGAAGTGCGACCGCATGGCGGTGCTGGCCAACTACGGCACCTACCCGGACTGGTCGCCCTACCAGGGCGAGCGGGTCGCCGAGGCGATCACCCGCGAGCAGCACAACCGCTGGCACGACAACGTCTATCGCGGACCGTGGGCCTTCGTCGCCCACGACCCGAGCCGGGTGCTCGACTTCGGCCAGTGGCAGGGCGCCCCGTACCGGCAGGACGCGGGCAGCACCCTCCGCGCACGGGACGGTGGTTGAGATGGACCGCACGCCGAAGACCGTCGGGACCGTCTGGGGGCTGCTGGTCCTCAACACGCTCGGCTCCACCGGGGCGGAGACCATCGTCCCGCTGCCCCGTTCGCTCATCCAGATGGTCACCATGGGCGCGCTGGTCGCCGCTTTCGCGCTGGCTCTCGCGCTCAACGCCCGGCTGCGCATCCGGGCCGTAGCCTTCCTCTTCCTGCTCACCCTGCTGCTCGTGCCGAGCGTGCTCTCCAGCGCGGACCCGGAGTCCGGGTTCGGCGCGCTGTTCCGCTGCGCCCGGCTGGCTCTCTTCGTCGGCACGCTGTGGCTGCTCAGCCGCTGGTGGGACGGCGGCCTGACGTTCGTCCGGCACCACATCCGGATGTACTTCGTGGTCCTCGCCTCGGTGGCCGCCGGTGCGCTCGTCTCACCGGGCGCGGCCATGCCCGACCTCTACGGCGGGCGACTGGTCGGCGCGTTGTGGCCGCTCACCCCGCCGCAGATCGGACAGTACGCCGCGGTGATCATCGGGCTCTCGGTGCTGCTCGTCCTCGGCCGCCGGACCGACCGGCGCGGCGCGGCGGTGGTCATCGTGCCGTCGCTCGTCCTGCTCGTGCTGACCCACACCCGGACGGCCACGCTCGGTCTGCTCGTCGGTCTGGCGCTCGCGATCGGCTCGCTCACCCTGACCAGCGCCGCCGCCCGCCGGTTCTTCTCCTGGGCGGTGCTGTGCGCCGCGGTGGCCGCGGTGGTGTTCGCCTCCGCGCTGCAGGCCTGGTTCCTGCGCGGCCAGAGCGAGGAGAACTTCAGCAACCTCACCGGCCGGGCCAAGGTCTGGGACGCCCTGCTGGCAGCGCCCCGCACGCCCGGGGAGAAGGTGTTCGGCATGGGCCTGGGCGACAAGTCGTTCGACGGGCTGCCGATCGACAACAGCTGGCTGGCCGTCTACCACGAGCAGGGTCTGACCGGCGTCGTCCTGGTGGCGGCGGTCATCGTCGTGCTCGGCGGCGTCGCGTTGCTGCGGCCACCGTCGCTGGCGAGGGCCTGCGCGATCTTCCTGATCAGCTACTGCGCGCTCGCGTCGTACACCGAGGCCGGGCTGGGCGACGCCTCGCCGTATCTGCTGCATCTGGCCGTGGCCGCCTCACTGCTGGCGACACCCGCCCGGGCCGCGCCCCTCGCGACGCCCGAACCCCCTCGGCGGCGTGCCCCGCGCTGGGCCCGGAAATCGGAGGTGATCTGAGCATGCACGTCCTCGTGGTGCACAACCGCTACAACTCGGCGCAGCCGAGCGGGGAGAACAACGTCGTCGACCGAGAAGTGGCGCTGCTGCGCGCCGCCGGCCACCGGGTCGAGGTGTTCGAGCGGCGCAGTGACGACATCGCCGCCCGGTCGCTGCCGGGGAAGGCGGCGGTGCCGCTCCTCGTACCGTGGAACCCGGCGGTGCGCACGGAGCTCGCCGCCCGGCTGCGCGCCGGGCGGCCGGACGTGGTGCACGTCCACAACGTCTTCCCCCTCCTGTCGCCCGCGGTGCTGGCCGCCTGCGCCGACGCCGGTGTGCCCGCCGTCGCCACGCTGCACAACTACACCCAGGTCTGCCCGCCGGGCACGCTCCAGCGGGACGGCCGGCCGTGCACCGAGTGCGTCGGATCGACACCGCTGCCCGCAGTCCGGCACGGCTGCTACCGCGGCTCGCGGCTGGCGACGGTGCCGCTCGCGGTCAGTCTGTCGGTCAACCGGCGACGCTGGTGGTCCGGTGTGGAGCGGTTCTTCTGCATCTCCGCGGCACAGCGCGACGTTTTGGTGCGGGCGGGCATGCCTGCCGAGCGGCTGGCGGTGAAGCACAACTTCGTGCCGGAGCCGGATGTCCGCCGTTCGGGGGCGGGAGAGCACCTGCTCTACCTCGGCCGGCTCGCCGAGGCCAAGGGCGTGCGGCTGCTCATGGCCGCGTGGGACGAGATCGCCGCGGACGGCGGGGTGGGCGTGCCGCTCGTCCTCGCCGGCGCCGGGCCGCTGGCGGGCGAGGTGACCGCCTGGGCGGCGGGCCGGGACGACGTGCGGTACGTCGGCCTGTACGACCCGGCGCAGTGCCGGGAGGCCGTCGCGCGGTCGGTGGCCGTGGTGGCCCCCTCGACGTGGCTGGAGGCGTTCGGCCTGGTGGTCGTGGAGGCGATGGCGGCGGGGGTCCCGGCCGTCGCGGCCGGTCACGGCGCCTTCGTCGAACTCGTCGAGGACGGGGCGACCGGGTTGCTGCACCGGCCGGGCGAGTCCGCCTCGCTCGCGTCCTGCCTGCGCCGGATCACGGCCGAGCCGGGCCGGAACCAGGAGATGGGCCGGGCGGCCCGGCACCGTTACGAGCAGGGTTTCAGCCCGGACGTCGGGCTGGAGCGCCTGGTGGAGGGGTACCGCACCGCGATCGCGGGGCGGTCAGCACTGGCTCGTGGCGGGGAGACCCGCGCGAGCAGGGGGGACGGGAAAAGCAGATGACACGATGCCGACTCTGCGGCTCGGCGGCGATGGAAAGCGTCGTCGATCTCGGAGCGACCCCGCCGTGCGAGAGTTTTCTCGCCGCGGACCAACTGGACCGGCCGGAGCCGGCGTACCCGCTGCACCTGCGGGTCTGCACCGACTGCTGGCTCGCGCAGATCCCTGCGCTGATCACCCCGGAGGAGACGTTCACGCAGTACGCGTACTTCTCCTCCTACTCGACCTCCTGGGTGGAGCACGCGCGCACGTTCGTCACCGACGCCGTGGAGCGGCTGGCCCTCGGTCCCGACGCCTTCGTGGTCGAGGTCGCGAGCAACGACGGGTACCTGCTGAGGCACCTGGTGGACCGCGGGATCCGCTGCCTGGGCGTCGAGCCGTCGGTGAACGTCGGCGCAGCGGCGCGGGAGGCGGGTGTGCCCACGCTCACGGAGTTCCTGAGCCCGGACACGGGCGCCGCCGTCCGCGCCGAGCACGGCCCGGCGGACCTGGTCGTGGCCAACAACGTGTACGCGCACATCCCCGACGTGGTCGGGTTCACCAAGGGGCTGCGCGCACTGGTCGCCGACGACGGCTGGGTCTCCATCGAGGTGCAGCACCTGCTGACCCTGATCGAGGAGAACCAGTACGACACGATCTACCACGAGCACTTCCAGTACTACACGGTCGCGTCCGCGATCCGGGCGCTGGCGAGCGGCGGACTTACCCTCGTGGACGTCGAGTTGCTGTCCACCCACGGTGGCTCCGTCCGGTTGTGGGCCCGGCCGGACGAGGCGGCCGGTGAGCCGACCCGCCGGGTGGCCGACGTGCTGGACCGGGAGAAGGCCGCCGGGCTGCGGGAGCTGTCCGGGTACACCGAGTTCTCCGCCCGGGTGGCCAAAGTGCGCCGGGATCTGCTGCGGTTCCTCGTCGAGGCGGCCGAGCGCGGCGAGTCGGTGGTCGGCTACGGCGCCCCGGGCAAGGGCAACACCCTGCTCAACCACTGCGGCATCCGGCCCGACCTGCTCGCGTACACGGTCGACCGCAACCCCTACAAGCACGGCAGGTTCACTCCGGGCACCCGCATCCCGATCCTGCCGCCGGAGCGGATCGCCGCCGACAGACCGGACTACGTCCTCGTGCTGCCGTGGAACCTGCGGGCCGAGCTGGTCGAGCAGCTGTCCTTCGTGCACGAGTGGGGCGGCCGGCTTGTCTTTCCCATTCCGGAACTGAGCATTGTCGAGGTCGAGTCGTGAAGGTCGTACTGTTCTGCGGCGGTTACGGGATGCGGATGCGCGACGGCGCCGCCGACGACGTGCCCAAGCCGATGGCGATGGTCGGTCCGCGACCGCTGATCTGGCACGTCATGCGCTACTACGCGCACTTCGGGCACAAGGAGTTCATCCTGTGCCTCGGGTACGGGGCTCACCACATCAAGGACTTCTTCCTCAACTACGAGGAGACGACGTCCAACGACTTCGTGCTGCGGGGCGGGCGGACCGAACTGCTGTCCACCGACATAGCCGACTGGACGATCACGTTCGCGCAGACCGGCATCGAGTCGCCGATCGGGGAGCGGCTGCGCCGGGTGCGGCACCACCTGGACGGCGACGAGATGTTCCTCGCCAACTACGCCGACGTGCTCACCGACGCACCGCTGCCGCAGATGATCGACCGGTTCGCCCGGCGCGACGCCGGAGCGTCGATGATGGTGGTGCCGCCGCAGTCCTCCTTCCACTGCGTGGAGCTGGGCGAGGACGGCCTGGTGGGGGGCATCACCGCGGTGAGCGACCTGCCGCTGTGGGAGAACGGCGGCTACTTCGTGCTCCGCCAGGAAGTCTTCGACCACATACCGGAGAACGGGGACCTGGTCGCCGACGGGTGCACCCAACTGGCCAAGCGCGGCCGGTTGGTGGCGCACCAGCACCGGGGCTTCTGGAAGCCGACCGACACCGTGAAGGAGCGGGCCGCGCTCGACACCGCCTACACCCGGGGGGACCGCCCGTGGGCGGTGTGGGAGCGGGACGGCGCGGCAGCGGGCAGCGGAGCCAGGGCGTGATCCGGCTCGGGGCGGGGCGCCAGGACCGGATCGTCGCGGTGGGCGCGCACTGCGACGACATCGCCATCGGCGCCGGCGGCACCCTGCTGACGCTGTGCCTCGCGCGGCCCGGTGTCCGTGTCGACGCGCTGGTGCTCTCCGGCGGTGGCAGCGAGCGGGAGCAGGAGGAACAGGCCGCGCTCGCCGCCTTCTGCCCGGACGCCGACCTGCGGCTGACCGTGCTGAAGCTGCCGGACGGCCGCGTGCCCGCGCACTGGGAGGAGGCCAAGGCCGCGGTCGAGGAGCTGCGCGAGCGGACCGAGCCCGACCTCGTGCTGGCCCCGCGCACCGACGACGCGCACCAGGACCACCGCGGCCTGGCGAAGCTGGTGACCACCGCCTTCCGCGACCACCTCGTGCTCCGCTACGAGATCGTCAAGTGGGACGGCGATCTCGGACGTCCGTCGGCGTACCAGCCGCTGTCGCCGGAGGTCGCGGAACGGAAGGTGCGGCTGCTGCAGGAGCACTACCCCTCGCAGCGGCACCGGCCCTGGTACGACCGGGAGGCCTTCCTCGGTCTCGCCCGGATCCGCGGCATCGAATGCCACGAGCGCTACGCCGAGGCGTTCGCCGTCACCAAACTCACTCTCAACCTGGGGGGTTGAACCTTGCGCGTACTGCTGACCGGACACCAAGGCTATCTGGGCACCGTGATGGCCCCGGTGCTCGCCGCCGCCGGACACGAGGTCGTCGGTCTCGACGCCGGCCTGTTCGCCGACTGCGTGCTCGGCCCGACGCCCGCGGACCCGCCGGGGCGGCGGGTGGACCTGCGCGACGTCACGCCCGACCACGTGGCCGGGGTGGACGCCGTGATCCATCTGGCCGCGCTCTCCAACGACCCGCTGGGATCGCTGGCGCCGGAGCTCACCTACGACATCAACCACCACGCGTCCGTCCGGCTGGCCCGGCTGGCCCGCGACGCCGGGGTGCAGCGTTTCCTGTACGCGTCGACGTGCTCGGTCTACGGCGCCGCGGGCGGTGGCGACCTGGTGGGCGAGGACGCCCCGCTGCGCCCGGTGACGCCGTACGCGGAGTCCAAGGTGCGCGTGGAGGACGACCTGCACACCTTGTCGGACGGCGACTTCAGCCCGGTGTACATGCGCAACGCCACCGCCTTCGGGTACTCGCCCCGGCTGCGCGCGGACATCGTGCTGAACAACCTGGTGGGCCACGCGCTCCTGTCCGGGGAGGTGCTCGTGCTCTCCGACGGCACTCCCTGGCGCCCGCTGGTGCACGCCGCCGACATCGCCCGGGCCTTCGCCGCCGCGCTGGTCGCGCCGAGGGAGGCGGTGCACAACCGGGCGTTCAACATCGGCAGCGAGGTCAACAACGTCACGGTCGCCGAGATCGCCGAGCAGGTCGCCGCGGCGGTGGCCGGCTCGAAGGTGGTGATCACCGGGGAGACCGGTGCCGATCCGCGCTCCTACCGGGTGGACTTTTCCCGGTTCCGCGCCGCGGTACCCGGCTTCGACTGCGAGTGGACGGTGAAGCAGGGAGCGCTCGAACTCGCCGACGCCTACCGGGGACACGGGCTGACCCGGGAGGACTTCGAGCACCGCTTCACCCGCCTCGCCGTACTGCGCGCGGCCTTTGGCACCGGCGCCGTCGACGACACCCTGCGGTGGCGCCGATGACCGAGGCCGGTGCGCAGATGTACGCCCTGGTGGAGCGGTTGTACCCGCTGTGCCGGAGCATCACCGGCGACGGTGTGCGCGCCACCCTGGAGATCGTCGACGAGTACCTTCCGCTGCGGGTGCACGAGGTGCCGACCGGTACCCAGGTGCTCGACTGGACGGTGCCGCAGGAGTGGAACATCCGGGACGCGTACATCGCCGACGCCGCCGGCCGCCGGGTCGTCGACTTCGCCGAGTCCAGCCTCCATGTGCTCGGCTACAGCGTGCCGGTGTCGGCGACCATGCCGCTGGCCGAGCTTCGCAAGCACCTGCACACCCTGCCGGACCGGCCGGCCTGGGTGCCGTACCGCACGAGCTACTACAAGCGGCAGTGGGGGTTCTGCCTGGCCCAGGAGACCCTGGACGCGCTGCCGGACGGCGAGTACGAGGTCCGCGTCGACTCCACCCTGGCGGACGGCCACCTCACCTACGCCGAGCACGTGGTCCCCGGGCAGGTCCCCGACGAGGTGATCGTCTCCTGCCATGTCTGCCATCCGTCGCTGGCCAACGACAACCTGGCCGGCATCGCGGTGGCGACGTTCCTGGCCCGGGCGCTGGCGGAGCGGAACCCGTACTACACCTACCGGTTCGTCTTCGCGCCCGGCACCATCGGGGCGATCACCTGGCTGGCCCGCAACAGGGAGCGGGTGGAGCGGGTCAAGCACGGGCTCGTGCTGGCCTGCGCGGGCGATCCGGGCCGACTGACGTACAAGAAGAGCAGGCGCGGCGACGCGGAGATCGACCGGGTGCTGCGGCACGTGCTGGCCGCCTCCCAACGCCCGCACCAGGTCAACGAGTTCACGCCCTACGGTTACGACGAGCGGCAGTACTGCTCGCCCGGGTTCGACCTCGGCGTGGGCTCGCTCACCCGGACCCCGTACGCGGGCTACCCCGAGTACCACACGTCGGCCGACAACCTGGACTTCGTCTCCCCGGAGGCGATGGCGGACACGCTCGCCGTCTGCCGCGAGGCGTTCGCCCTCCTGGACCGCAACCGGCGGTACGTCAACCTCAGCCCCTACGGCGAGCCGCAGCTGGGGCGGCGTGGCCTGTACGACTCACTCGGCGGCCGCAGCGACGCCCAGCAGGCCCAGATGGCCATGCTCTGGGTGCTCAGCCTCTCCGACGGCGAGCACAGTCTGCTGGACGTCGCCGAGCGGTCGGGGCTGCCGTTCGACACCGTCGCCGTCGCGGCCGACGCCCTGCACGGCGCCGGGCTGATCAAGGCATGACGCCGATGACCGTCGAGGGGGAGAAGACGACGACACCCGCCGGGCCGGCGCGGCGGGCCGTCGTCGGCCGCCTGTCCTGGGGACTGGCCGACCAGGCGGCCTCCAGCCTCTCCAACTTCGTGGTGGGCATCTACGTGGCGCGCTCGCTGGGGCTGACCGCGTTCGGCGTGTTCAGCCTGGCCTGGGTGACCTACGGCGTGGTGCTCAGCGTCTCCCGCGGGCTGGCCACCGACCCGCTCGTGGTGCGCTTCAGCGGAGTGTCGGACGTGTCCTGGCGTGGGGCGGTGGCCCGGTCGTCGGGTACCGCGCTCCTCGTCGGTGCCGGCATCGGCACGGTGTGTCTGGTGGCCGGGCTGGGTGTGGGCGGCCGCGTGGGGGCCGCGTTCGCCGGTCTCGGCGTCATGCTGCCGGGGCTGCTGCTGCAGGACGCCTGGCGGTACTCGTTCTTCGCCGCCGGCACCGGCCGCAAGGCGTTCGTCAACGACCTCGTGTGGGGCGCCGCCCTCGTTCCCGCCATGGTGGTGGCGGCCCGCGTGGGCAGCGTGACCGCCTTCCTGCTCGCCTGGGGCGGGTCCGCCACGGTGGCCGCGGGGTACGGCTGCTTCCAGTCGGGCCTCCGGCCCAGGCCGACCGGAGCGCGCGAGTGGCATCGCGAGCACCACGATCTCGGCCACCGGTACCTGCTCGAGAACGTCGGCGTCAGCGGCGCGAGCCAGTTGCGGGCGTACGGGCTCGGCGCGATCGTCGGGGTCGGCGCGGTGGGTGTGGTCCGCGGCTCCGAGCTCCTGCTCGGCCCGTTCCTGGCCGTGCTGATGGGGCTGTCCCTGGTCACCGTCGCGGAGTCGGCACGGGTGCTGCGGCAGGCCCCGGAGCGGCTCGGGAAGTTCTGCCTGCTCCTCGGCGGCGGGCAGGCCGTCGCCGCGCTGCTGTGGGGCGCGGCGCTGCTGCTGGTGCCCGACCGGCTCGGCGAGCTCGTTCTCGGTGACGTCTGGAGCTCCGCGTCGGCCCTCATCGTGCCGGTCACGCTCGGCGTCGCGAACGCCGGCCTCGGCACCGGCGCTGCGGCCGGCCTGCGCGCGCTCGCCGCGGCCCGTCGCAGCCTGCGCTGCCAGCTGTTCGCCTCCGCCTGCTATGTCGGCGGCGGGCTCGGCGGGGCGGTCGTGGGCGGCACGGTCGGCTCGGCCTGGGGCGTCGCCGCCGCGTCCCTGTGCGGCTCGGCCGTGTGGTGGCTGCAACTGCGGGCCGCCCTGCGCGAGCGCCACCACCATCCCGTTCCCGAAGTGAGGAAGCCATGACCCCCCATCCCAGGCTGAGCATCGGCCTGCCCGTCCACAACGGCGAGGAGTACCTCGCCGAGGCGCTCGACGCCCTGCTCGGGCAGACCTACGAGGACTTCGAGCTGGTCGTCTCCGACAACGCCTCGACCGACGGGACCCAGGACATCTGCCGCCGCTACGCCGCGAAGGACTCGCGCATCCGGTACCTCCGGCTGCCCCGGAACATCGGCGCCGCGCCGAACCACAACCACGTGTTCACCCAGTGCCGCGGCGAGTTGTTCAAGTGGGCCTCGCACGACGACCTGTACGCCCGGGACCTGCTGCGGAGCTGCGTGTCGGCGCTGGACGAGCGGCCGGACGTGGTCCTCGCGCACAGCGGCCAGGCGGTCATCGACGGCGACGGCCGGGTGAAGGTCCCCTACGAGTACGGGCTCGCCACCGACTCCCCGCGCGCGCCGGAGCGCTTCCGCAGTCTGCTGTTCGAGCCCGGCGGTGACGACTTCTACGGGGTGATGCGGGCCGACGTGCTGCGCCGGGTGAAGCCGCACGACAGCTACCACCACGCCGACCGCACGTTCGTCGCCGAGATCACCCTCCACGGGCCCTTCCACCAGGTGCCCGAGCTGCTGTACTTCCGCCGCGACCATCCCACGCGCGCCGAGCGGGCGAACCCCTCCAAGCGCTCCCGGTGCGTCAACCTGGACCCGCGGCGGGCCGGCCCGCTGCACCCGACGCCCCGACTCCTCGCCGAGTACGTCTGGGGCTTCGCGTCGGCGATCGGGCGAGCGCCGCTGTCCTCGGCCGACCGGCGCGCGTGCCACCGCCACCTGGCCGCGTGGATGGCCAGCCGGATCCGTCCGGGCGCCGGTGAGCGGGTCGAGGACCGCGCCCCGGTCGACCCGGGCCGGCTCACCGTCTCCGTCGACGCCCTCGTCGCCGGCCGTGAGAAGAGGCAGGCATGACGTCCAACGAAACCCCGGTGCGCGTCGGCGTGTTCGGCCTGCTCGGCGCCGGCAACACCGGCAACAACGGATCGCTGGAGGCCGTGCTCGACTATCTCCGCCGCGAGCACCCCCGGGCGGTCGTGGACGCACTGTGCGGCGGGCCCGAGGACGTCGCGATCCGGTACGGGATCCCCGCGACGCGGCTGAACTGGTACCGCGGGGAGTACCGGACCGCGTCACGGGCGGGCGCGATCGCGGCCAAGGCTCTGGGCAAACTCGTCGACGCCGTCCGCACCGCCGTCTGGGTGCGCGGGCACGACGCGGTGATCGTGCCGGGCACGGGCGTCCTGGAGGCCACGCTGCCGCTGCGGCCCTGGGGCTTCCCGTACTCGCTGTTCCTGCTCTGCGCGACGGGCCGGCTGTTCGGCACCCGGGTCGCGCTGGTCAGTGTGGGCGCCGCCCCGATCGGCAACCGGCTGACCCGGGCCCTCACGCGCTGGTCGGCGCGGCTGGCCACCTACCGGTCCTACCGGGACGCCCTGTCCCGCGACACGATGCGGGCGACGGGTGTGGACACCTCGCGCGACGAGATCTACGAGGACCTGGCGTTCGCCCTGCCGACGCCGCCGGAGTCCCCCGCGGACACCGCCGCGCCCGCGGGGGACTCCGGCGGGCCACCGGCCCCGCAGGGCACGGTCTGCGTCGGCGTCATGGACTTCCACGGCAGTGACGACGACCGGGCCCGGGCCCGGGAGATCCATCGGCGCTACATGGAAGGGACGACCCGCTTCGTCCGCGCGCTGGCCGGGGACGGCAGGCCGGTGCGGCTGCTCACCGGTGACGACCTCGACCGGCCGGTGGTCGCCGCGGTGCTCGACGCGGTGAACTCGCCGCTGGTCACCGCCGCGGAGACGACTTCGCTGGCCGACCTGATGAAGGAGATCTCGGCTGCCGACACCGTGGTGGCGACCCGCTACCACAATCTGGTCTGCGCGTTGAAGGTCGGCACACCGACCCTCGCCCTCAGCTACTCGGCGAAGAGTGACGCGCTGATGGCCCGGATGGGGCTGGGCGCGTACTGCCACCCGGCCCGAGAGGCCGACGCCGACCGGCTGCTCGAGCAGTTCCGCGAACTGGAGCGGCGATCGGCGAAGCTGCGGCAGACCCTCTCCGAGCGGAATCTGGCCGCCGCCCGGCGCGTCGAGCACCAGTTCACCGCCTTGACCGCGGCCCTGTTCCCGGCGGCCGGCCGTCCCCACGCCCCGCGGGAGACACCATGATGACCACCGAAGTCCCCGAGATCGCCGGCGCGTACCTGTTCGAGCCGACCCCGCACGCCGACGAACGCGGCTTCTTCTGCCGCACCTTCGACGCCGAGGTGGTCCGCTCGGTGGGTCTCGACCCGGCCGCTTTCCTCCAGGACAGCGTGTCCCGCTCGGTCCGGGGCGTGCTGCGCGGCCTGCACCTGCGCTCCGGCGCCGGCGAGGCCAAGCTGGTGCGGTGCTCGCACGGGACGGTCTTCGACGTGGTCGTGGACCTGCGGACGGACTCGCCGACCTACCTGGGCCGGGCCTTCTTCGAGCTGTCCGGCGAGAGGCAGACGACCCTGTACATCCCCGCCGGGTGCGCGCACGGCTTCCAGTCGCTGACCGAGACCTCCGACGTCTCGTACCGGATCGACCGCCCGCACGATCCGGCCGAGGACGTGACGATCGCCTTCGACGACCCGGAGCTGGCCATTCCCTGGCCGCTGCCGCCCACATCGATGTCCCAGCGGGACCGGGAGGCGCCGAGCCTCGCCGAGGTCCTGAAGCAGAGGAAGGGGTGAGGCCGGCGTGAACACCGAGAACTCCCAGGGCGCCCGAGACTCCGAGGAGGTCGCGCTGCCCCGGTCGAGGGCGGCGAACGAGCGGCTGCACGCCCTGATCCCCGGTGGCGCGCACACCTACGCCAAGGGCGACGACCAGTACCCTGCCGATCTGGCCCCGGTCATCAGCCACGGCCGCGGCGCCCACGTGTGGGACATCGACGGCAACCGCTACGTCGAGTACGGCTCCGGCCTGCGGTCGGTCAGCCTCGGGCACGCCCATCCCCGCGTGACCGAGGCGGTGCGGCGGGAACTGGGCCGCGGCAGCAACTTCGTCCGGCCGTCCATCGTGGAGGTCGAGGCGGCGGAACGCTTCCTGGCCACGGTGCCGACCGCCGAGATGGTGAAGTTCGCGAAGAACGGTTCCGACGCCACCACCGCCGCCGTCCGCCTCGCCCGCGCCGCCACCGGGCGCCCGCGGGTGGCCGTCTGCGCCGACCATCCGTTCTTCTCCGTCGACGACTGGTTCATCGGCACCACGCCGATGTCCGCCGGTGTGCCGTCGGCGACCAGCGAACTCACGGTGGCGTTCCCCTACGGCGACCTGGCCGCCGCCAAGGAGCTGCTCACCCGGTACGAGGACGAGGTCGCCTGCCTGATCCTCGAACCCGCCACCCACACCGAGCCGCCGCCCGGCTACCTCGCCGGCCTGCGCGAACTGGCCGACCGGCACGGCTGCGTACTGATCTTCGACGAGATGATCACCGGCTTCCGCTGGTCCGAGGCGGGTGCCCAGGGCCTGTACGGCGTCGTCCCCGACCTCTCCACGTTCGGCAAGGCGCTGGGCAACGGATGCGCCGTCTCCGCGCTGGCCGGGCGCCGCGAGCTGATGGAGCGGGGCGGGGTACGTCACTCGGGCGAGCGGGTGTTCCTGCTGTCCACCACGCACGGCGCGGAAACACACGCGCTGGCAGCCGCGATGGCCGTGCAGGCCACCTACGTGGAGGAGGGTGTCACCGCGCGACTGCACGCCCTCGGCGAGCGGCTGGCCGCCGGCGTCCGGCAGGCCGCGGCCGGTATGGGCGTCGGCGACCACGTCGTGGTCCGGGGCCGGGCCAGCAACCTGGTCTTCGCCACCCTCGACGAGAACCGGCAGCCGTCGCAGCGGTACCGCACCCTGTTCCTGCGGCGGCTTCTCGCGGGCGGGGTGCTGGCCCCGTCGTTCGTGGTGAGCAGTGCGCTCAGCGACGCGGACATCGACCACACCGTCGACGTGGTGGCCCAGGCATGTGCGGTGTACCGGAAGGCACTGGACGCCGCCGACCCCACCCCCTGGCTGGCCGGACGACCGGTGAAACCGGTGTTCCGCCGCCTGGCGTGAGGTGACGCGCGGCGGGGGCCGAGGCGGTGACGTGACGTCAGCGAGGCTCCCGCCCACCGGCGTCGGCCCTCCGGTCGGCCAGCCGGTCAGCCGCCCGGTCGACCAGCCACGCGGTCGCCGGTGTCACCGCCAGCGCGGTGCACCAGCCGCCGAGGGTGTCGGTGGCGTAGTGCGAGCCCAGGACGACCTGGGCCCAGCCCATGGCGGCGCCGGCCACCAGCGCCGCGGCGAACACGAGCGACGTGCCGGCCGTCCTGCCGAGGCGGAGACGGCCGGCCGCGAGCAGCGCCGCCATGAGGGCGAGCGCGGCGAGGAAGGCGGTGTGCCCGCTCGGGTAGGACAGGTTTCCGCCGTGGATGGTGCGCCCCACCAGGGGCTTGAGCAGCGTCGTCGCCGCCACGGTCAGTCCGGCACCGGCAACGACGAACACCGCCGCACGAGGACGCCGGAACAGCAGGCAGCCCGTCACGGCGGCCACGACCACTGTCACCGCTCCCAGTGGCTCCCCCAAGAAGTCCGTGACCAGGGCGACGTACCGCCACGGCGGCCCCACACCGTCCAGCACCGCACGGATCCGCGCGTCCGTCGTGCCGGGCTCCCTGTCGCCGGCATACCGGACCCCGAACACGACGCCCACCACCGTGGCGAGGGCGGCGGTCAGCCCGAGCCACCCGCGCAGTTGCGGGGGCAGCACGGCGGGCACCGACCGGCCGGTCACCGGCCCACCGCGTCCGGCCCCGACGCGATGCTCCCCCGTGTCTTCGTCCACTCCCCCGCTCCCCCCGCTCGCGCCCGCCCGGCCGCTTCACGAGTGTCACCGCGCACCGGGGCCGTATGTCGTCCATGAGCGGTCGATCGCATCCCAGCCCCCACTGATCACCCTTGAGTCGACGCCACCGTAGCCACTCCCGGACGCCTGGTAACAGCCGATTCGGGCCATTCCTTCCGACTCTACGTGGTCTCGCGTGTGAGAGTCTCAGGGCGTGGTGGCAGATCCCGGGGAGGGGCGCGTGACGGACGCGGGCGGGCGGGGCAGGGCGGTCATCGACGAGCGACCGTGGTACGTGGTGAACGAGGTGCTGGCGCTGCTGATCGAGTGTGTCGCGCTGGGGCTGCTGTGCTGGTGGGGTTTCGCCACCGGCGGTCATGCGGCGATCAGTGCCCTCCTCGGCCTCGGCGCACCGGCTGTCGCGGTGGTGCTGTGGTGGCTGTTCGCGGCGCCCCGGGCGAAGCTCCGTCCGGCGCTGCCCGGCGTCCTGCTCGTGAAGGGGCTGGTGCTGGGCGGGGGCGCGGCGGCGCTGTACGGGATCGGGCACCCGGTGGGAGCGGTGGTCGTGGGAGCCGTGACAGCCGCGAACCTCACCGTGGCGGAGGTCTTCCGCCGGTCCGTACCGGGAGACGGAGGGCCGGTGCCGGGCCGGCGGTGACGACGGCCTCCCCCTCAGATGTGCAGCTCGGGGGGAAAGCCCGTCCAGCGCAACTCGGCGGGCAGGTGCCGCATGTCGTTGAAGAGGAGGACGGACGGGAGCCGACCGGGCGAATAGCGGATGACCGTGAGTGCGGCGTTGCAGTGGTTGAGTCCGAGCCACCGCCACTTCGGCGCGAGCATGGCGTCCCGGACGAGCCAGGCGAGTAGGAAGTTGTGGGTGATGACCAGTTCGTGCCGGTCCTCCCGGCCGTCCGCCGCCCCGGTGAACAGATTGAGCGCCCGGCGGGCCGGCTCGGGGCCCCGCTTCCGCTCCTCGTCGTCGGCACCGGCGAGAAAGCGGAGGTAGACGTCCGCCGAGTCGGCCGGGAGTTCCGCCTTCTCCGGTATGTAGGGCACGTAGTCACCGGCGGCTTCCGAGACGTGCGCGGGGACGCTCTTCTTCAGTTCGCCGCCGATGAGCCGTGCGGTCTGCTCCGCGCGCGGCAGGGGGCCGTGGTGGACCGCGGTGAAGGGGGTGTCCCGGAGGCGCCGGCCGAGCAGGGTGGCTTGCCGTCGACCGGTCTCGGTCAGCCCGCTCTCGTCCGGTGATGCCTCGCCGTGCCGGACAAGACAGAGGTAACGGGTGCCGGTGCCGGTCATGTGGGCTCCTCCGGGTCTGCGAGCGGTCTTCCGTGCCAACGGACGCGGCTTCGTCGAGAGCTGGTTCCCCTCGGGCTCGTCGGGGCCGGCAAAGCGGGTCCGGGATCGGCTTCGGTGCCCCGGCGCCCTCCCGTGGGTACGGATGCCGTCAACAACGCCTTGACGAGAGACTGGACATGACTGGAACCCGATCCGCCCACCATCCCCCTCAACGCGTCGGCGTCGTCAGCGAGTCCCTGGCCGGGGAGACTCGCGTCGCCGCGACGCCCTCGACGGTCCGTCTGCTGCTCGGCCTCGGTTACGAGGTCGTCGTCGAGCCGGGGGCCGGCGCCGCCTCCGGCTTCGGCGACGAGGCCTACGCGGAGGCGGGGGCGAGTGTCGGCGAGGCCTGGTCCGCGGACGTCGTACTGAAGGTCAACGCACCATCGGCCGGGGAAATCACCGGACTGCGCGCCGGAACGACGCTGGTGGCCCTCATCGCCCCGGCGCGGCAACCCGAGTTGCTGGAGGCGCTCGGTGCGCGTGACGTCACAGTCCTCGCCCTCGACGCGGTGCCGCGGATCTCGCGGGCGCAGTCGATGGACGTGCTCAGTTCCATGGCGAACATCGCCGGGTACCGGGCGGTGATCGAGGCCGCGCACGCCTTCGGACGTTTCTTCACCGGGCAGGTCACCGCCGCGGGCAAGGTTCCGCCGGCGAAGGTCCTCGTCGCCGGTGCCGGTGTCGCGGGGCTGGCCGCCATCGCGGCCGCCTCCAGCCTGGGCGCGATCGTCCGGGCCACCGATCCGCGGCCCGAGGTCGCCGATCAGGTGCGGTCCTTGGGTGGTGAGTACCTCGCGGTGGACCCGGCCCAGGAGGGGAGCACCGACGGCGGTGCCCGGGCCACGTCAGCCGATCACGACCGGGCCGCGGCGGACCTGTACCACGAGCAGGCCCGTGACGTGGACGTCGTGATCACCACCGCGCTGATCCCCGGGCGGCCCGCCCCGCGTCTGCTCACCGCCGCCGACGTGGCGGCGATGAAGCCCGGCAGTGTCATCGTCGACATGGCCGCCGCCCAGGGCGGCAACGTCGAGGGAACCATCGCGGGCCGGAGCGTGGTGACCGGCAACGGGGTGACCATCATCGGCTACACGGACCTGGCGTCCCGGCTGCCTGCCCAGGCGTCGCAGCTGTTCGGCACCAATCTGGTCAACCTGCTCAGGCTGATCACCCCCGGCGAGGACGGCCGGCTCGTCATCGACTTCGACGACGTGGTGCAGCGGACGGTGACCGTGGTCCGGGCGGGGACCATCACCTGGCCTCCCCCACCGGTCGCGGTGTCCGCGGCCCCGGCGGCCGGCGCGCCGGCCGCGGCCACCGCCGCGCCGGTGGGCCCGAGGCCGCACCGGCTCACCCCGGCGGGGCGCTTCGGCCTGATCGGCCTCGGCATGCCGGCGGCCTTCCTGCTGGTCGCCTTCGCACCGGCCCGGTTGGCGGAGAACCTCACGGTGTTCGCGCTGGCGGTGGTCATCGGCTACTACGTCATCGGCAGGGTCCACCACTCCCTGCACACACCGCTGATGTCGGTGACCAACGCCATCTCGGGCATCGTGGTGATCGGTGCCCTCGTACAGATCGGGCACGAGAGCACGCTCGTCACCGTGCTGTCCTTCGTGGCGATCCTGCTGACGAGCGTGAACGTCTTCGGAGGTTTCGCCGTCACCCGCCGCATGCTGTCCATGTTCTCGAGAGGCGAGCCCCGATGACGTCCATGACCGCGTCCCGCGCCGCCGACCTGGTGGCGGCCCTGCTGTTCGTCCTCAGCCTCGCGGGTCTGTCCCGGCACCGGACCTCACACGCCGGCGTCGGCTACGGCATCGCGGGGATGGCACTCGCCCTGGCCGCCACGGTCGTGGCCTCGGCGCAGAGCGTCTCCGCAGGTCCGATCGTGCTGGTCCTGCTGGCCATGACCATCGGCGCCGCGCTGGGCCTGTGGCGGGCGCGCCGTGTGGAGATGACGCAGATGCCCGAACTGATCGCGGTGCTGCACAGCTTCGTCGGTCTGGCGGCCGTCCTGGTCGGCTGGAACGGCTACCTGGAGGTCGAGGCCCACGGCTCGCGGACCCGGATCGCCGCGGATCTGATCGGCATCCACCACGCCGAGGTGTTCATCGGCGTCTTCATCGGCGCGGTCACCTTCACCGGGTCTGTCGTCGCGTACCTGAAGCTGTCCGCCCGGATCAAGTCGCGGCCCCTGACGCTGCCGGGCAAGAACGCCCTCAATCTGGGTGCGCTGGCCCTGTTCGCGGTGCTGACGGTCTGGTTCACCGCCAGTCCGGGCCTCCCGCTGATGGTGGCGGTCACCGTCCTGGCGCTTGCCCTGGGCTGGCACCTGGTCGTGTCCATCGGCGGCGGCGACATGCCCGTCGTCGTCTCCATGCTCAACAGCTACTCCGGCTGGGCCGCCGCGGCGGCCGGGTTCCTGCTCGACAACAACCTGCTCATCGTCACCGGCGCACTGGTCGGGTCCTCCGGCGCGTACCTGAGCTACATCATGTGCCAGGCGATGAACCGTTCCTTCCTCTCCGTCATCGCGGGCGGCTTCGGCACCGAGGCCGCGCCGGACGGCGACGAGGAGCACGGCGAGCACCGCGAGATCCGTGCGCGCGACGCGGCCGACCTGCTGGCGGGGGCACGGTCCGTGGTGATCACACCTGGTTACGGCATGGCCGTGGCGCAGGCCCAGCACCCGGTCGCGGAGCTGACGCGCCGGCTGCGCGAGCGCGGTACCGAGGTGCGCTTCGGCGTCCACCCCGTCGCCGGGCGGCTGCCCGGGCACATGAACGTGCTGCTGGCCGAGGCGAAGGTGCCGTACGACATCGTCCTGGAGATGGACGAGATCAACGAGGACTTCGCGGACACGTCGGTCGTGCTGGTCATCGGCGCGAACGACACGGTCAACCCCTCGGCGACCGAGGACCCCGCCAGCCCGATCGCGGGTATGCCCGTCCTGCGGGTCTGGGAGGCGGGACAGGTCATCGTCTTCAAGCGCTCGATGGCCTCGGGCTACGCGGGCGTGCGGAACCCGTTGTTCTTCCGGGAGAACAGCAGCATGCTCTTCGGCGACGCCCGGCAGAGCGTCGAGGAGATCTTGCAGGCCCTCGGTTCCGGGCCCGGGCGAGGCCCGGCGACCACGGTCCAGGACGTGCCGGCGACGCGGCGGGGCGGCTTGTTCGGAAGTGCGACGCCGTAGCCGCCGCGTTTCCACGCTCCGCTGCTCGCTGCTCGCTGCCCAGCGGGAGCGAGGCCGACATCGACGCCGGCACGCACCGACCGGCCCAGGGCCACTCACCAGCCCTGCCGCGACTCCTCCGCCCAGACGTCCGGGCCGCCGCCCCGCCACTCGATCAGGTCCGACGTCTCCACGTCGATGTCCTCCAGGCCCGCCCGACGCAGGAACTCGGCGACATCGCGCACCCCGTGCGCCAGGCCCAGGACCTCTCCCGCCGCGCGGACCCGCCGACCGCCGCTCGGCGACGGTCGGCCGACGACCACGGGGCGACGACCGGACATGCTTCCAGCATCAGTGCGTCACACCCGATCCGCACCCGCGCGGGACTTTCCACCGGCCCGCGAACACGGGAAGCCGCGATCAGGCACCATGGACGCATGCGGACCCGACCCGTGCTCATCTACGACGGCGACTGCGGCTTCTGCACCACCGCGGTTCGCGTGATCGAACGCAGAGCGCGTCCCCGCTGCGAAATCGTCCCCTGGCAGCAAGCCGACCTCGGGGCGTTCGGCGTGACACGGGAGCGTGCCCAGCACGAGGTGCTGTGGGCGACACCGATCGGAACGGTCTACGGCGGCGCCGACGCGGTGGCAAAGCTGCTGCTGAGTGCGGGCGGCGCGTGGAGTGTGCTCGGGGCCGCGCTCAGGCTCCTGCCGGCACGTTGGGCCGGGCACGCCGTCTACCGTCTGGTGGCGAACAACCGCTCGTGGCTGCCCGGGGCGACCGAGGCATGCTCGCTGCCGGGGGCACGGGCGAACGGCCCGTAAGCGCTGTGTCATCACCGAGAGGATCTCTGCGACCGGGCGCAGCCTCCGGTCCGCCGGCTGCCCGGCTCGGCCGGGGCACTGCCGCTCTCCCGCCCCACGACCGGTGCCCCGCGAGCAGCAGGTGGATCGCTTTCCGGGACGAGGCGCGTACGTCTGCGCGATGTGATCGCGACGCGGCACGTGCGGTGGCGGCCGTATCAGCCACGCACGTGCGGCCAGTCGGCCAGTCCCTCCGCACCGGGGGGCTGCTCGGCGGCCAGCTCGACCGAGTCGTGGAAGGAGTAGACGGGGCGCAGGCCACCGAGCGCGAAGACATGCAATAGACGCTGGTCGTCGCAGGCGATCCGCAGCGACCCGTGATGGGTCCTGATGCGTTTGGTCACGGCCACGATCATGCCGAGGCCCATGGAGTCCAGGAACGGGGCACCGCACAGATCCAGCACGAAGTGCCGATGGCCCTCGGCGAGGAGTCGCACCACCGTGGCCCGGACGAGGGGGGCGAAGGCGATGTCGATCTCGTCCTTCGCCTCGACGACCGTCCAGCCGTTCGTCACCCGGCAGCCGACCGACACGTGCGGCCCCGCGACGCCCTGATCACTCACGCTTTCGCTCCCCTGCACCTCTGTGCGTTTTGTCCGTCTCATCCAGGAAAAGGGGGAGGGCCGCGGTGCCGCAAGGGCCCGGTTTTCAGATGGTGAGCGAGAGGCCCCGGGACACTCGCTCCGCGGTGGCGAGCAGCGTGGTCACGGCGTCTTCGAGGCAGGCGGTGCGGTCGATGTCCAGGGAGATGCCGAGCGATCCGATGGTGTCGCCCTGACGGACGGGTACGGCCACACACGCGGTGCCCAGCCGGTACTCCTCGACGTCGGTGACGGCCGGACCCTGTGCTGCGGCGGTGTCGAGGCGCCGTAGCAGCTCGGCCCGGTAGGTGATGGTGCGCGGGGTGAGGTCGTTCATCACGTGGCGGGAGAGGTAATCGGCGCGGGCCTCACCGTCCAGCTCGCGCAGCACGCTCTTGCCGAGCGCCGTGGCATGTGCGGCGTCCTCGAAGCCGACCCACAGATCGACGCGGGGGGCACGCGGACCGTCGACGATCTCTGCGACCCGGATCTCCCCGTCTTCGTAGAAGGTCAGATAGGCCGCGGCCGAGAGGCCGTCCCGCAGCTCCGTGAGGGTGGGACGGACCCTGCTGAGCGCCGCCTGATCGCGGCTTCCCGCGTGCAGTGCGCCCAGCCGCTCCCCCAGGACGAACGTGCCGTCCTCGAGTCTGCGCACGTAACCGTCGTGGACCATGGTGCGCAGCAGGTGGTAGGTCGTACCCAGGGCCAGCCCCGTCTCGCGCGCCAGCTGCTTGGCCGGTGCGCCGCCCTCGTGGGCGCCCACGGCCTCCATCAGGCGAAAGGCTCGCTGCACCGACGAGATGAGCGTGGGGCCCTCCCGGCTACCCATCTCTCCACACTGCGCCACCCGGGCAAGCGCAGGCAAGTGGGCTGCCTTGGTCATCCGCAGTGCCGCTCGCTCCGCGGGCCGGAGGCCGAGCGAGCCGGCGGTGGAGCCGTCCCGGGCGGGAACCAGGGTGCCGTCCGTGACGAACACGGTGTTCTCGCGGAACCGCGCGCGGCAGCCCGAGTTCTGGGGCCACCCACCGAAGCAGCGCGGGGCCCGGCCCGGTGACGGGGCCGGCCAGGACGGCTGTGACGCCCGTGGACTTCGGGACGCCGACCGGCTTGAGCGACAAGGCGCCTCTCGGGGGCCGTCTCGAGACGCCCGGCCAAGCGCCCTCGCCCGGGCGGGTCCTCTTCCACCCGCTCCATGAGTACGCACGCCACCTTGGCCGCTTCGGCGTCGCGCGTGAACTCATCCACGGCAGGACCCGCGAGTGGGCACCCGGGACTGCTGACGCGTCGCGGGCGCAGCTCGTGGGATCTGGAGACCTCATACCGGAAAGCAGGGGCCCCCGGGCCGTAGCCCGAGGAGCCGGGGTCAAGGCTTGATGCCGACCCCCGCCCACAGGCTGACCTGGGCGTCGGTGGGGGTGTCGGGCCCGGCGGGCCCGGTCGGTCGCCAGCGGTGACCGACGGTGATGCCGGGGTCGAGGAGGTCGAGCCCGTCGAAGAAGCGGGCGACGTCCTTCTGCGAGCGGAACTGCACCGGCGTACCCGCGCCGGTGTAGATGTCCGTGACCTTCTCCCAGGTGGGCGGGTCGAAGTCGGGTGTGCAGTGGCTCAGGGCGAGGGCACTGCCCGGCGGGAGGGCCGCCATCACCCGGTCGACGATGCCGTACGGGTCTCGGGCGTCGGTGATGAAGTGCATCAGGGCGTTCAGGGACAGGGCGACCGGCTGGGACAGGTCGAGCACCTCGGCCAGCTCGGGTGCGCTCAGCAGGGTGTCGGGGTCGTTGACGTCGGCCTCGATGTAGGTGGTGCGGCCCTGCGGGGTGCTGCGCATGAGACGCTCGGCGTACTTGAGGACGAGTGGGTCGTTGTCGGCGTAGACGACCCGGGCGTCGGGGACCACGGACTGTGCGACCTGGTGGACGTTCGGTTCGGTGGGGATGCCGGTGCCGATGTCCAGCCACTGGCGGATGCCGTGCTCCAGGGCCAGTACGCGAGTGGCGCGGTGCATGAAGGCACGGTTCTCCCGGGCGCAGGTGAAGATGCCCGGGTAGGCCTCGGCGACCGCTTCGGCGGCCTGTCTGTCGACCGGGAAGTGGTCCTTGCCGCCGAGGTAGTAGTCGTACATACGGGCCGAGTGCGGCCTGCTGGTGTCGAGGCTTCGCGCGGCGGGGGTGTTGCTCATCCTGTTCCCTTCGGAAGGTGTGCCGTCCTGTGCCGGGCGGGTGACCGGGCGTGGTCCCGTCCGTCGTCGTCTCCCCCTGCTGCGCCGGCGCCCGAGGCCCCCCGTCCGCCCCGGCCGGCCGCGAGGTGGTCGGCCATCCCCTGCTTGACTCCTCGGACGAACGCGCCGATCTCCTCGGGCGTGTAGATGAGTGCCGGGCCGGCCGGGTCCGTCGACTGGCGCATCGCGACCCGTCCGTCGGCGAGTTGCTTGGTCTCCACGCACTGGCCGCCGTTGGGTCCGCTCCACGGGCGCTCCCAGCCGTGTTCGCCGAGATCGGAGGCGGGCATCCCGTTGTAGTAGGTGTCGTCGGTGGTGGTGGTCATGAGTACTCCTTGCGCATGCGGTTCAGGAGTGCCGTGCTGTCCCGTGTCGAGGTCAGCAGTGACATCCTGTTGTGCGCTTCCAGGTGCGCCACGACGTCCGCCCGTTCGTCCAGGTACATCGAGGCGGAGAGGATCTCGCTGTAGACGACGTCGGGCAGCTCCGGTTCCTCGAACCGGAAGTAGGTGAACGGGGCGCACGCCCCGACGTGGGCGCCGACGGCGAAGGGCAGGATGTCGATGCTGACGTGCTCCCGCTCGGAAACCTCCAGGAGCCGGTCGATCTGCTCGCGCATCACTTGCGGGCCGCCCACGACGCGGTGCAGGACGGCTTCCTCCATGACCACCCAGAGGGTGGGTGCGTTCTCCCGGTCCAGCAGGCTCTGCCGGCGCAGACGCAGGTCGACGCGGCGCTCCAGGTCCTCGTCGGAACCGTTCGGGAAGCCTCCGCTCAGTACGGCGCGGGCGTACGCGTGGGTCTGGAGAAGCCCTGTGACGTAGTGGGGTTCGTAGGTGCGCAACATGCCGGCGCCGGTCTCCAGGCTGACGTACGCGGTGAACCAGTTGGGCAGTACGTCGCGGTAGGCGTGCCACCAGCCCGGTTTGTTGGCCTGCTCGGCGAGCGCGACGAACTCGTCGATCTCCTGTTGTGCGGTGCCGTAGGTCTGTAAGAGCTTCTCCACGTAGAGGGGTTTGAGGGCGACCTCGGCCTTCTCCAGCCGACGGATCGTCAGGGGCGTCACCCGGAGTGCCTTGGCGGCGTCGGCCAGTGAGGCACCCGCGTTCTGCCGCATGTCCTGGAGCCGACGACCGAGGATCATGCGCAGAACCGTCGGGGCGCTGGTGCCCGCGCCGGACCGAGCTTCACTCACGCCCTACCTCCTGATGGCACGTCACCGGCGTTATTGTGGCAGCGAGTTGGTGATGACACCAGACTGAACGGGTCTTCCTGAAATTATCAGGGATTCGGTTGCAGCCTGAAGCGGACGGCGAGCATAGTGGCGTGTGTGGCCGGCCCGTCCGACCGGATGCGAGCCCGGCGACTCCGGTCACCCCGCACTGGAGTTACCTCCACCTGCGTGAAGGCGGCAGACCGTCGCGTACGCGCAGACCCGCTCCCCGCATCGCGCCCGCCCGCACTGGAAGGCGATCACCGTGACCCCCCACACGACTCCTTCGCCCGGACTGTTACCGCCGGCGCGTCCGGACCGGGAACACTGGTTCGATCTGCCCTCGCTGCGGATCAGCGTGCGTACGGCGCGCGACACGGTCCGCCGACAGCTCCGCGCCTGGCGGCTCCCCGGCGACGTGTGCACCGACGCGGTGCTGCTCGTCTCGGAGCTGGCGACCAACGCCGTGATCCACTCGGAGAGCAACCGCATGCTGTGCGGCCTGTCGCTGACCTCGCACCAGCAGTTGCGGATCGAGATGCACGACGACGGACGCACGTCTGCCAGTCCGACCGGTTCCCGCTCCGGCTCGCACGACGAGGGCGGCCGGGGCCTGTTGATCGTGCAGCAGCTCGCGGACTCCTGGGGGACCGCCCGTTCCAGCCGTACCGGTGGCAACGCGGTCTGGGCTGTGCTGCGCGTCGGGCTGTGACGTCCCGCCGAGGCGCGGGGCTGCGCCGAAGGGCCTGTACCGGCCGAGGCGCGGGGACGTGGCGGGTGTCCTGGGCGTGACCTTCTGTCCGGGTCCCGGTAGCTGCCGGGCGACATCCTGCACGAGTCCGCCGCCTGAGTGGTGCCCCGTACCCGCCTGACAGCCATCGCTCGCCCGTCACTTCGCCGGCTCGGCCTGTGCGCGGCATCGCCACCGACTCGCGTTGGCCGTTCACGTGCTCACGCTGGTGGTGCCGCACGGACTCGCCCCGTGTCTCGCCCGGGTCGTCGGAGCGCTCCCCCGCTGGGCGCCTCCGGCCCTCGCCGGTCCGGTGCTGCTCGTGCCGGGCGCCACCTGCGGGCCACGGCTGCCGGAGGCGCTCGGGCGGCTGCATCGGCGGGCAGCGCCGGAGGGCCGACGCCGACCGGGCCGCTCACCGGCGCCCCGGCTGCCGGGGCGCCGGGTCTGAGCGGGGAACCGAGGCGTCTCATGTCGAACCCGTGGAGCTTTGCGGTCGGGGTCATGGAATCCGGACGAGGCCGCACATCTCGCCGTGGGCCGCCGGCCGGCTCCGTGATAACACGAGATGATCAACTCGAAAGGGCCTACGACTCATGGGTATCTTCAGCCGTCGCCAGACCGCCGCCGTCGCACCGCCCCCGACCGCCGACACCGACGGGTTCGCCGCCCGGGCCGCGACACCGGCGGCCACGCTCGACCCGGGCCTTCGCGCACTCACCGGGCGTTGGACCATCGACCGTCCGCACAGCCGGATCGGTTTCTCCGTGCGGCATGCCATGGTCACCACGGTCCGCGGGGCCTTCCCCGACTACGACAGCACGCTCTACTTCGACGGAGCCCGCCCCACCGAGTCCCGGGCCGAGATCGTCATCCGCGTCGCCAGCGTCGACACCGGCGTGGAACAACGGGACGCCCACCTCGTCGGCAAGGACTTCTTCGACGTACGCCGCTACCCGGAGATGACCTTCCGCAGCACCTCCACCGTCCACGAATCCGACGAGAGCTTCCGGATGACCGGGGACCTCACCATCCGTGGCACGACCAGGCCCGTCGAGCTTCAGCTGGACTACCTGGGCGCGGTCGTGGACCCGTTCGGCTTTGAGCGGGCCGGTTTCGACGGGACCACCACCATCGACCGCAGGGACTGGGGCCTGGTCTACAACCAGCGGCTCGAGGCGGGCGGCAGCATGGTGAGCGAGAAAGTCCGCCTGCAGTTCGACATCTCCGCGATCCGTTCCTCCTAGGCCCTGTCGTCCGGTGCGCTCACCGGCGGACGCCGGCCGGGTGGGAGGTCTCCGGCCCGGCACCCCCTCCGCTTCCGGGTGCCGCCGGGGCTTCCCCGCCTGCCGTCGTCTCCGCACGGGCCCGCGCGGCGGCGCCCACGGGTACGGCGTCGGCGGCGAGCCGAGCGCGGAAGACGCTGACCGGGTAGCCGCTGACCGGGGGTTCCTCGGCGAGCCTGGCAGACATGGCCGGCTCCAGAAGGTGCCATGCGCGGGCCACGCCGCCGCCGATCACCACCGTGGTGACGTCCAGCAGTCCGGCTGCCATGACGATCGCCCGGGCGATCCCGGCACCGGCGTCGCGATAGACCGCGACGGCGTCCCCGTCGCCGGACGCGGCCGCGTCGGCGACCTCTCGCGCGGTGCGCGCCCGGCCGGTGCGTCGGGCGTAACGGGCCCCGATCGAACGGCCGGACGCCAGGGTCTCCAGGTGGCCGCGGCCGCCGCAGGTGCAGGGCGCGTCACCGAACCCGGGGACGTGCCCGATCTCACCGGCCGCGCCGTGCGGCCCGGCGAACAGTCGCCCGCCGGTCCACAGGGCGCCGCCCACGCCCGTGCCCAGCGCGATGCCGAGGACATCCGGTTCGCCTCGGACCGCTCCTTGCGAGACCTCCCCGCGCAGGAACGCGTTGACGTCGTTGTCGAGGAACACCGGTACGCCCAGGACGTCCTCCACCGCGGCGCTGACGGGAAAGCCCGACCAGCCGCGGAAGGAGTCGCTGGCCACCAGGATGCGGCCCGCGACGGAGTCCACGACTCCCGCCGCGCCGACGCCGACACCGGCCAGCCTCCCGGCGGTACGCCGGAGCAGCGGGGTCAGGACACCGAGCGCGGCGTCGATCATCGCCTGGCCTCCCGAGGCCGCCGGAGTCGTGGTCCCGGCCCGGTCCAGCACGGTGAGAGCGTCGTCGCACAGCACCACCTGGGTCGTGGTCCCGCCGATGTCCACCCCGGCGAACAGAGTGCGGTCGTCCACGCTCACGCCCCGGCCTCCGTGCGCCCGGCCGCGAGCGCGGCCAGACGTTCGGCTCTGCGGCCGCGCTGGACGACCGGGTCGGGCACCGGCACGGCGGCCAGCAACCGCCGCGTGTAGTCGGTCTCCGGGTGCAGCAGGGTCCGGCCGGTGTCGCCCAGTTCCTCGATCCGTCCGGCCCGCATGACGGCGACCCGGCGGGCGAAGTTCTGGACGACGGCGAGGTCGTGGGAGACGAACAGGCAGGCGAAGCCCAGTTCGTCCTGGAGTTCGGTGATGACCTCGAGGACGGTCTCCTGCACGCTCACGTCGAGTGCGCTGGTGGGCTCGTCGGCGACCAGCAGCCGCGGTTCGAGCACCAGCGCGCGGGCCAGGCTGACCCGCTGCCGCTGACCGCCGGACAGTTCGCCCGGCGCCCGGCGGGCGATCTCGGCGGGCAGCCGGACCCGGTCCAGTACCGCCGCGACCCGCTCCCGCCGCTCCTTGGCGGACAGTCCACGGCGGTGTACCCGCAGTGGCTCGGCCACGCACTCGCCGACCGTCATCCTGGCGTCCAGCGAGGCGACCGGGTCCTGGAGGACCACGCCGATGCCGGCCCGCAGTGCCCTGCGGGCCCGGGAGCGGCTGCGGGCCAGGTCGGCGCCGAACAGCGCCACGCTGCCGGAGGCCGGCGGTATCAGACCGAGTGCGACGCGTGCCGCGGTGGACTTGCCGGAGCCCGACTCGCCCACCAGGCCCAGTGTCTCGCCCGGGCGCACGGCGAGCGAGACTCCGTCCAGGGCACGCACCGCGCGCTTGCCCCGGCCGAACACCACCGAGACGTCCCGGAGATCGACGACCGGCGCGGGGGCCGCCGCGCCGTCGGGCCCGTCGTCCCGGCGGGTCTCCCCGGCCGGAGCGCGCTCGCCGGCCTCGGCGACCGACAACCGGGGCACGGCGGCCAGCAGCCGCCGCGTGTAGTCGTGGGACGGGCGCAGCAGTACGTCCTCGACGGGGCCGGTCTCCACGATGCGGCCCTGGTACATCACGGCGACCCGGTCCGCGAAGTCGGCGACGACGCCCATGTTGTGGGTGACGAGCAGGACACCGGTGCCGGTCTCGGCGGCGAGCCTGCGCAGCAGGTCGAGGATCTCCGCCTGCACGGTGACGTCGAGCGCGGTGGTCGGTTCGTCGGCGATCAGCAGGGCGGGGTCGTTGGCGATGGCCATGGCGATGACGACCCGCTGGCGCTGGCCCCCGGAGAGCTGGAAGGGGTAGGCGGCCGCTCGCTTGTCCGGCTCGGGGATGCCGACCCTGCGCAACAGGTCGACGGCCCGGGCGGCGGCGTCCTTGGCGGAGACGTCGCGGTGGTTGCGGATCACCTCGGCGATCTGCCTGCCGATGCGGGTGAGCGGGTCGAGGGCTGTGGCCGGCTCCTGGAACACCATGGAGACGGTACGGCCGCGCAGCGCGGTGACCCCGGCCTCGTCCGCGCCGACGACGTCGGTGCCCGCGATCACGGCCCGGCCGGTGACGGCGGCGTTGCCCGCCAGCAGCCCCATCGCGGCCAGCGCGACGGTGGACTTGCCGGAGCCCGACTCGCCGACCAGGGCGAGGGTTTCGCCGGGACGGACGTACAGGGAGACGCCGCGTACCGCGGGCACCCGCGCGGACTCGGTGGTGAAGACGACGTCGAGGCCGTCGAGTTCGAGGATCGGCTCGTCCGCGCCGGCGGTGTTCCTGGTGGCGGTCATCCGCGCCCCCTCACGTCGAATGCGTCGCGGAGCCCGTCCCCGATCGCGTTGAACGCCCAGACCACCAGGATGATGGCCAGGCCCGGCGGCAGGATGAGCCACCAGTAGCCCGAGTAGGCGGCGGTCAGTCCGGTCGAGAGCATGCCGCCCCAGTCGGTGTCCGGCGGCTGTACGCCCAGACCCAGGTAGGAGACGTAGGCGACCAGGAGGATGGCGTCGGCGATCTGGAAGGTCGTGGCGACGATGACGGT
The DNA here is from genome assembly GCF_043200575.1 of Streptomyces sp. NPDC048392. Lineage (NCBI taxonomy): Bacteria > Bacillati > Actinomycetota > Actinomycetes > Kitasatosporales > Streptomycetaceae > Streptomyces > Streptomyces sp. NPDC048392. The sequence goes on along the minus strand of NZ_JBICYB010000020.1, from coordinate 11,977 downwards.
CGAGACGGAGTTCGGCAGGATGTGCCGCAGGATCGCGCGGGCGTGGGTCCCCCCGATGGCCCGCAGTGTCAGCACGTAGTCGCGGTTCTTCAGCGTCAGCGTCTCGGCCCGGATCAGCCGGGACGGCACCAGCCAGGACACCAGGCCGAGGATGAGGATCAGGCCGGCCAGTCCGGGCGTGGTGATGGCGGAGACGACCAGCAGGATGAAGAGGGCGGGGATGGCGATGCCCGCGTCCACGACGCGCATCATCACCGCGTCGATCCAGCCGCCCGCGTATCCCGCGACCGCGCCCCACAGCGTACCGATGACGGTGGCCAGGACGCCCGCGGCGAGACCGACGATCAGCGACACCTTGCCGCCGTACATCAGCCGGCCCAGCTCGTCGTGGCCGACGGCGTCGGTACCCAGCCAGTGGGCGCCGTTCGGAGCGAGGTTGACCTGCTGGAGCGCGGTGTGGGTCTGGTCCGTGGAGTACACCAGCGGGCCCACGAAGCAGAACAGGACGAAGAAGACCACGACGCCGAGTCCGACGACGGCCAGCCGATTGCGCAGGAAGCGCCGGACGGCGAGCCGGGCGCCGGAACTCTCACGGGGAGCGCGAGGCGTGCCGGACGTCTTGGCCGGGTGGATGACGGCGCTCATGCGCTGCCTGCCTTCACTCGGGGGTCGATGATCCGCTGGACGATGTCGGCCAGCAGCGTGCCGATGACGGTGGCGACGGCGATGACCAGCACACAGCCGAGCAGTACGGGGTAGTCGGAGGCCTGTGCGGAGGACCAGAACAGCAGCCCCATGCCGGGGTAGTTGAACAGCTGCTCGACCACCAGCGCGCCGCCGAAGAGGACCGGCACGTAGTAGCCGAGCATGGCGACCACGGGCGTCAGGGAGTTGCGGAAGACGTGTCGCCGCAGGATGGCGCCGGGACGGGAGCCCCCGGCCCGGGCCGTCCTGACGTAGTCCTCGGAGAGGTTCTCCAGGGTGGCGGCGCGCATGTAGCGGCTGAACACCGCGATCATGGAAGCGGCCCCGGCGGCCACCGGCAGTACCAGGGCCTTCGGTTCGGAGAACACCTGGGCGAGGGTTTCCCCTTGCGGTGCCTGGGACGGGAACCACGGCAGCACCTGGCTGAACACCAGCACCAGGATCAGCCCCAGGAAGTAGACGGGCGTGGAGTAGGCGATGAAGCTCAGGGTGGTGATGACGTAGTCCACCGGCCTGTTGCGCCGCACGGCCTGCCACATACCCAGGGGAATGGCCAGGAGGAGGCCGATGACGGCCGACAGGACGGTGAGGACCAGGGTTTTCGGGAGGCGTTCCCCGATGAGCTGGGCGACCGGCGCGTTCAGGGTGTACGAGGTGCCGAGGTCGCCGTGCAGCAGCTGGCCGAGGTAGTAGAAGTACTGCACGGGCAGGGGCTTGTCGAGACCCTGTTCGTGGTTGAAGCGGGCGATCTGCTGCGCCGTGGCCTGCGGGCCGAGAATACCGCGGGCGGGCCCGCCGGGCAGGGCGTGCAGCAGGACGAAGACGACGATCGTCACGATCACGATCACGGCGACGGCCTGGAGGACGCGTCTGATCAGGTACGAGGGAGTGCTCATGTTATTCCGGTCGCTTCGGCTCAGGGGTTCGCCGGGTCACCGGCCGGGCTCACTTGTTCGTCCACTTCCACATGGCGGGGTGGAAGTTGGCCAGCGAGTCCTGGGCGAAGCCGCCCAGCCCGTCCCTGACCACGGAGACCTGGTAGTCGGGTTCCGGCAGCCAGATCACCGGCAGGTCCTTGGCCAGCGCGGCGCTGTACTCCTTGACGGCCGCGGTGGACTCGGAGGTGGTGGTCTCGGTGATGAGCTTGTCCACGGCGGGGTTGGAGTAGCTGCCGAAGTTGGAGCCGCCGCCGGTCTGGAAGAGTGCGTCACCGCTCGGGTACGCGGGGAAGTACCAGCTGCCCGCGGTGCCGAAGAAGGACAGCTGCCACTTGCAGCCCGAGTCGCCGGCGGTGCACTGACCGGCCTGGGAGAGCACGGAGTTGACCGGAGCCGTCTTGATCGTGAACTTGATGCCGGTCTTCGCGAAGGTGGACTGAAGGGCGCTCATCATGTTGTCGGTCACGGCCGAACCCGACTGGGAGAGCACCTGCATCCGGAACTCGGTGCCCTTGGCGACGCCCGCACCGCACTGGTCGTCGGCGCTGCCCGCGTCCGCGCACACCATGGTGCCGTCCTGCTCGCTCCAGCCGTGCGAGGTCAGCAGCCGCTTCGCCTTGGCGGTGTCGAACGGGTACGGGTTCTCCTTCTGCTCCGGGGAGACGAAGTCGGAGGCCTGCCCCTGAGGGATCGGGCCGTAGGTGGGGACCGCGGTGCCGTTGAAGATGACCTTGGAGAGGCTGGTCTGGTCGACGGACATCTGGATCGCCTGGCGGGCGTACAGCTGCTTGAAGACGGCGCCCATGGCGGGGTTGTTGAAGTTGTAGGGCATGTAGGTGATCGCCCAGCCCGCCCACGGCTCGACGGTGTAGCCGCGCGACTTGAAGGACGCCTCCTGGTTGAGGTCGGTGGCGTTGATGTAGCCGTAGTCGACCGTGCCCGCCCGCAGCGCGTTCGCCTCGGCGTCGGTGGTGGTGAACGGCAGCAGGTTGACGTTTTCGATGTGGGCCTTGCCGCCGCCGTCGTACTTGGCGTTGGCGGTCAGCTCGACCTTGCCGGCGGTGGAGAAGGACTTGAGGGTGTACGGACCGCTGACCGTCTTCCAGAGCGGGTCGGTGGCGTAGCCGGAGATGTTCTTGGCGGCCTTGTTGAGGTACGCCCAGACCTTCTTGGCGCCCGCGGCGGTGCGGTCCTGGTCGGAGACGGCATCGGAGTCGCCGGTCTTGTCCCAGACGTGCTGCGGCATCGGGCGGATCATGCTCAACTCGTTGGCGAGCATCCACTGCTGGTTGTACGCCTTGTCGAACGTGATGGTGAAGTGGGTGGCGTCGACGGCCTTCAGCGACGTCCAGTTGTCCGGCGCCTTGCCCGGACTGTAGCTTGCCCAGTCGGCCTTGTTGGCCTTGACCAGGTTGAACCAGAACTCCACGTCGCGGGAGGTGATCGGCTTGCCGTCGCTCCAGTGCCGGTCGCCGAGCGTGATCGTGACGCTCTTGCTGTCCTCGGCGAAGTCCGCCGCGGTGGCGAGGGAGTTGTCCTTGTTCCAGCCGACCTCGCCGGTGGAGCCGTCGTAGGCGATCAGCGGTTCCCAGAGGGACTGGGATATCGAGGAGTTGTTGGTGTTGAGGTGCGCGGCGGTGCCGACCGGGAGGATCCAGTTCGGCGTGAAGTTCGCCGGGAGCGCGTAGTTGATGGTGTCCGTCGAGGACCCACCGGAGGACGAGGCGCCACCCCCGGTACAGCCGGTGAGCAGTACGCCGGACGTGACGGCGGCACCCGCGACAAGGGCCCAGCGGCGGCCGGTCGCCCTACGAGCAAGGAACATGACTCTCCTCGGAGTGGAAGGACCCGTGATGCGCCCCGACGAAGTCCGGGGCGGGCGCCGCGGGGTCGGCGCTGTACGCACGACAGTCAACGTCCCACACGTCGAATGAACAAACAAGAATTAGTAAAAAGTAAGTTTCTGCGAACTCGACACACCCCTTCGAGGGGAACGGGCCGCGTCGAAATCGCCGCGTTCAACACGGTTTGCCCCATTGAGAGCTACCGTCTCGCCATCCGGGAAGCGGTTCACGTTCGCGCTGCGCGGGCGTACTGTCTTCGTCAAATCCACCGTTGCGGAAGTTACTTCGTACATGACTGAAATAAGTGCGCGTAACCCCAAGCCGGCGAGAGGTTCGTCCTCCCTCGCCGCCCGAGTCCTGGAACTCGTGGCCTCGGGCCAGGCTTCGTCACGCGCCGAACTCGCCACCCTGCTCGGTGCCGCGCCCTCGACCATCTCCCTCACCGTGGGGCAGTTGGTCGAGCGCGAGCTGATCGCCGAGGAAGGCACCCAGTCGTCCACCGGCGGGCGCCCCCGGAAGGTGCTGCGGCTCGGCGGCACCGACGAGTTCGCCGTAGCCGCCGACCTCGGCGGCCGGCACGCCCGGATCGGCCTGGTGCTGCCCGGTGGTGGACTCGACAAGGTGTCCACCGTTCCGCTCGTCATCGCCGACGGGCCCGAGGAGACGCTGCCGCGGCTCGCGGAGACCATGGAGGCCCTGGCGGCGGAACGCGGACACGACCGGCTGCGGGGGGTCGGCCTCTCCCTGCCGGGCCCCGTCGACGTCGAGGCGGGTTGCGTCGTTCTTCCGTCGCGCATGCCCGGGTGGAACCGCTTCCCGGTCGCCTCCTGGCTCGAGCAGCGCTTCGGCCTGCCGACCGCGGTCGAGAACGACGCCAACTGCATGGCCATGGGCGAGCACGCCGTAAGGCCCTCCGAGCACCGGCAGTCGATCATGGTGAAGATCGGCTCGGCGATCGGCGCCGGCGTCATCCTCGACGGCCGCCTCTACCGCGGCGCGACCGGCGCCGCCGGCGACATCACCCACATCCGGATCGAGGGCGCCGCCGACATCCCCTGCTCGTGCGGCAACACCGGCTGCCTGGAGACCGTGGCCTCCGGTGCCGCCCTGGTCCGCATCCTGCGCGAGCGCGGCGTCGACGTCAGCAGCCCCGAGGACGTCGTACGTCTCGCCGCCGACGCCGACCCCGAGGCGACACGAGCGGTGCGTCGCGCGGGAGACCGTCTCGGGCAGGTGCTCGCCGCCAACGTCAACTTCTTCAACCCGGACGCCGTCTACCTCGGCGGCATCGTGTCCACCCTGGAGCCCTTCGTCGCCGCGGTCCGCAGCCAGCTCTACGAGAGCTGCCATCCGCTGGTCACGGAGCACCTCACCATCGAACGGGCCCGTCTCGGCGCCGACGCCGGTGTCGTGGGAGCCGGACAGTTCGCCCTGCAACGCGCCATGGCGCACGCCCTTCGCGCCATCGGCGGTGCCGGGGCCGCCGCCGAGCCCTTCGGTCCTTCCGTCCACCGCGCCACCTGACGCGTCGCGCCCCCGGCACGCGCATCCATCCCTGACGCACCGCACCCCGACGAGGAGCCATGCCGCAATCCCGCCCCGCCGCCCGCCCGGTCATCGCCATAGCCGGGCTCGGCATCGAGTCGTCCACCTTCTCGCCGGCCCGCACCGAGGCCTCCGCCTTCCACCCTTCCCGAGGCACCGGCGTGCTCGACCGCTACCCCTTCCTTGCCCCCGGGGAGGAACTGCGCGAGGCCGCCGACTGGCACGGCGCCCTGGTGGGCAAGTCGCTGCCCGGCGGCATGGTCACCGCCGCCGCCTGGTCCGCCCTCACCAGCGAACTCCTCGACCGCCTCGCCGCACTGCCCCGGCTCGACGGTCTCTGGTACGACATCCACGGCGCGATGACCGTGGAGGGCGTGGAGGACGCGGAGGCCGTCCTGCTGGAACGCATCCGTGCCACCGTCGGCCCCGGTGTGATCGTCTCCACCTCGATGGACCTGCACGGAAACGTCTCCCGCGAACTCGTCCACCGCAGCGACCTCATCACGTGCTACCGGACGGCCCCGCACGAGGACCACATGGAGACCAAGGAGCGTGCCGTTCGCAATCTGGTCGCGCTGCTCGCCTCGGGTGCCCCCCGCCCGGTCAAGGCGTGGGTACCGGTGCCGGTGCTGCTGGCCGGGGAGCAGACCTCCACCCGCATCGAGCCCGCCAGGAGCGTGTACGCGGCGGTCGACGAGGTCGAGGCCATGGACGGGGTGACCGACGCGGCGATCTGGGTCGGCTACGCCTGGGCCGACGAACCCCGCAACCGCGCGGCCGTCGTCGCCACCGGGCCCGACCGGGACGCCGTGTCGGCCGGTGCGCAACGCCTCGCACGGGGCTTCTGGGAGGCCCGCCACGACTTCGGCTTCGTCGCCCCGACCGGCACCTTCGACGACATTCTCGACGAGGCCCTGCGCTCGCCGGACCGGCCGTACTTCATCAGCGACACCGGCGACAACCCCACCGCGGGCGGCGCGGGCGACGTCACCTGGGGCCTGATCCGGTTGCTGGAGCGCCCGGAGTTCCGGACGGACGAAGGCCCGACCGTCCTGTACGCCTCGGTGCCCGGCCCCGCAGCCGTCGACACCGCCGTCGCCGCAGGCGTGGGTGCCACCGTCACCGTCACCGCGGGGGCCGAGGTGGACGACCGGCACTCCGGTCCCGTCACCCTCACCGGCGTGGTGCACGCCGTCCGGCACGGCGACCGCGACGCCGAGACCGAGGTCGTGCTCCGCGTCGGCAGCGTGTACGCCGTCCTCACCCGCCTGCGCAAGCCGTATCACCATGAGCACGACTTCACCGACCTGGACCTCGACCCCCGCTCCGCCGACGTCGTCGTCGTGAAGATCGGCTATCTGGAGCCGGAGCTGTTCGCCATGGCCGCGGGGTGGAAGATGGCACTCACGCCGGGCGGTGTCGACCAGGACCTGGTGCGCCTCGGCCACCGCCGCCTCCGCCGGCCCGTGTTCCCCTTCGACCGCGACATGAGCGACCCGGACCTGAGGGCCCGGATCATCCCGGCCTCCGACCAGCCGCTCACCGGGGACGACGAGTGACCGACCACAGCACTCGGGCCCGCCACCCGGACCGGACCGGCGTGCCGTCCGGCTGCCGGGGCGGCTCGGGCACGCCGGGGGCCGCCCTCGAAATCGCCGTCACCTCTCCCGCCGGCGCCCGTACCGCCCGCGACCGCGGTGCGGACCGGGTCGAACTGTGCACCGCGCTCGAACTGGGCGGCCTGACCCCGTCGGCGGCTGCGGTGGAGGCGGCCGCGGCCGTCGGGCTGCCGGTGCAGGCTCTGGTGCGGTGCCGTCCAGGTGACTTCGTGCACGACGCGGAGGAGGTCGCCCTGATGGTCGCCGAGGTGCGCTCCGTCGTCGCGTCCGGTGCCTCCGGCGTGGTGGTCGGTGCGCTGACCGCCGAGGGGTTCCTGGACACCGACGCGGTCACCCGCCTGGCGGACGCCGCCCATGACTCCGCACGGAACCACGGACGCTCCGTGGACGTCACCCTGCACCGCGCGGTCGACCAGTCCGCCGACCCGGTCGCCACCGCGGTGCTGCTCCCCTCGCTCGGCATCACCAGGGTCCTCACCTCCGGTGGCGCGGCCACCGCGGCCGACGGGCTGGCCACGCTGACCGCGATGGTGGCGGCCGCACCCGCGGTGGAGGTGATGGCGGGCGGCGGGGTGCGCGTCGACGGTATCCCGGCCCTGGTGGCCGCGGGGGTCGCCGCGGTGCATCTCTCCGCCAAGACCCGGGCCGAACCCCGGCGCGGAGGTGCCTGGACACCCCTCGGAGTCCTGGGAGCCTCCGCCCATCAGGACACCCACCTCGTCACCGACCCCGAAGTGGTGGCCGCGGCCCGGCAGGTGCTGGCGGGAGGGCGTCGTACGCCCGCCCGGCCCTTCCGGACGTCGGCGCCGGGAGTCCCCGGCTCGTGAGGTCGTCGACCGTCCTGCTCGCGGACATCGACGGTCGGGCGGGCGGGCGCCGGAGGGCCGGCTTCTCCGCCGCCCGGCAGGTCCGGCGGGCACACCGCCGGACCTGCCGGGCCGGCGGCGGGACCGACGTCCCCGTCCCGTCGAGTCCGCCGGTCGGACGGAGGTACCGCTCGCCGACGAGGGCGCGGGGGACGGGGGTTCGGCCACCTCGGGCATGCCAACGAATCGAGTGTCCAACCCGGTCATGATCGCGTACGCCCCACCCGCGGCAGCCGGACAGTGCTCTGCGCAGACCGCTCTCGACCCGCTCCCGGGTGCCGTTCCGGAACAGCCGGGCACTCCACCTCAAGCACTCAGCCACTCTCCCGCCACCCGCCGGGATCCGAAGGGACAGTCCAGTGAGCCACCGTGACCAGACACCGGTATCGGAACTGCGCGTCGGAGTGATCGGCGTCGGCCAGCGCGCGCCCGTGGCCGCGCTGGCGAACCGTCCCGGTGTCGCCCGGGTCGTGTCCTGCGCCGATCCGGACCCACGGGGCCGGGACGACGCCAGGACCCTCTTCGGACCGGACGTGGTGCTGCACGAGCGGTACGAGAAGATGGCCGACGACGACCTGGACGCCGTGTTCGTCCTCACGCCCGACCACGTGCACACGCGACCCGCGCTGTTCTTCCTGGCCGCCGGAGTACCGGTGTTCGTGGAGAAGCCCCTGGCGATCACCGTCGACGACTGCGACGCGCTGCTGGAGGCCGCGTACCGCTCCCGCAGCCGCCTGTACGTGGGCCACAACCTGCGCCATCTCCCCGTGCTGAGGCGGATGCGCGAGCTGATCGACGACGGGGCCGCAGGACAGGTGCGCGCCGTGTGGTGCCGTCACTTCGTCGGGCACGGCGGGGACTTCTACTTCAAGGACTGGCACGCGGAGCGGGCCAACACCACCGGCCTGCTCCTGCAGAAGGGCGCCCACGACCTCGACGTGATCCACTGGCTCGCCGGGGGCTACTCCAGGAGTGTGGTCGCACAGGGTGCCCTGTCGGTGTACGGCGACAACCCGCGGCGCGGGGCCGACGACCCGGCGCCGGCGGGCGGCCGTATGCCCGACTGGTTCGACCCGGAGGTCTGGCCGCCCTCCGCCCTGCGCGAGTTGAACCCCGTCGTCGACGTCGAGGACATCAGCATGATGCTCACCCGGCTCGACAACGGGGTCCTCACCAGCTACCAGCAGTGCCACTTCACACCGGACTACTGGCGCAACTACACCGTCATCGGGGACGAGGGGCGTCTGGAGAACTTCGGCGACGGCATCGACGGCGACCCCGCGACCATCCAGGTGTGGAACCGGCGCCGCTCCGGCTACCGGCGCGACGCCGACCTCTCCGTCCCCGTCGACACGCCGTCCGAGGACGAGCACGGCGGCGCGGACCGGGCGCTGGTCGACGAGTTCCTCCGCTTCGCCTCAGTCGGCGGTCCGACGGAGACCTCACCGGTGGCGGCCCGCGAGGCGGTCGCCGCCGCCGTCGCCGCGACCCGCTCCCTGCGTACGGGCGGCACGCCGGTCGATGTGGCACCACCGGCACCAGCGATCGTCGACTACTTCCGGCAGCACCAGCCCGCCCGGCCGCAGGACTGACGACACGGTCCCGGGCCGCCCCGTGTTCCGGACCGGGCACCCTTCGCGGGCGCCGGCCAGTCCTGCCGGGTACGAGCAGCGGGGACACGTCGGCGTGGGAGAGGACCGCCAGACCGGCGGCCGCCGCGCACGCAGTCCCTGGCTGTCCGGCCGCGGGCGGGGCGTCGGGGTGGTGCGGAGCCCCGCTCGCCGGGACGGTGCGCATCCCGGCGGACGCGGTGCCGGTCGTCGGGGGGCTTCTCGGGGCGGAGGTCACCCTTCGCCCGGCAGGACCGGTCCGCCGCCACCCCGGAGTCCGCCGTTGCGGCCCGGCTTCGCCCCGGCCACGGAAGTCCAGCCGCGGGAGAGCGGCGGTTCAGCTCCCATCAGCCCGGTGACCGGGCATACGCCTTCACCCTGGTGACGACGGGGACGCGGCCTCAGGGGCCGTCGCGGCGGCGGTGAGACGCGCCGCGAGCGCGGCGGCCGCGGCACGCAGTTCGTCTCCACCGTCGATGCGGAAGGCGAACGGCATCCGGGCAAGCCATTCCTGGGCGTACATGTCCGGTGCCCGAGGCCGGGCCAGGGGTGTGGTGCGGCTGACCGACGAGCGGCGGTTCGACGTCCCGGTCGTGGTCGTGTGCCCCGAGTTCACGCCCGCACAGGCGCAGGAGTGGATCAGCGGCGGTGAGGTTCCGGAGCTGGCCCCGGCCAAGCACGTCGACTTCGCCGACATCGGCTCGGGCCACTGGCCCATGATCACCAAGCCCGCCGAACTGGCCCGGATCCTGGCTGAGGCGGCCGGGTCGGCCTGACTCCTGCGCACCGCCCGCCGGAGACGGTCACGTGGTGGGGCTCAGGGACGCGGGCAGGGCCGGCGGACGAGCTCTTGGACATGGCCGTCGAGCGTTCGGTACTCCGTCAGTTCAGTGGAAGCAGAGGCAGAACGGATGGCCGGCCGGGTCCGCGTAGACCCGCCAGTTGGCCTCCGGGCGGAGCTGGTCCGTCCGCTCCAGGACGGTCGCGCCGAGAGCGAGCGCCCGCTCCTCCTCGCCGTCGAGGTCGTCCACGTCGAAGTCCAGGTGGACTTGTTGCGGGCGCTTCTGGCCGGGCCATTCGGGAGCCCGATAGCCGTCCACCCGTTGGCAGGCCAGCGGCGTCCCCTCGAACCCGTGCACCTCGACCCAGTCGGAATCCTCCGGATCGGCGACCACCCGCCCGCCGAGCAGCTCCGCGTAGAACTCCGCCAGCCGTACCGCATCGGCGCAGTCCAGCGCGACCGCCTGCAGCTTTCGAATCACTTCCGGCACTCCTCGCTCTCCAGTCGCTCGCGCGACGCCCCGTACGGCAGGGGTCCTACCCGAACCGGCGTCCGGCATGCACGGCGGCAGGCCGGACCGACGCCGAAGGCTTCTGCCTCCGCGATGCCCTCCCCCGTCGTCGTGCCGGGCGTACGCCGTGGCACCCCGGACCGTCCCACGGTGACCTGCACGGCTCAAGCGCTGTGCGCGCGACCACTGGTACGGCGTCTCCACCACCGCCGGCTTCAGGAGCGCCCCCCGGTCCCTGACGGGCCAAGACCCGGCCCCGGCCCCGCCTGGAGGACCCGCCACATCAGGTGACGGCGTCTCAGGTGGTCGGCCTCCAGCCGGCCAGCCTCAGGTCACGTCCAGGTCGGTGTACAGGAGGTGGTGGTCCGAATGCGGGGTGGGGAGCACTCGGTGCTCGAGCGGGGCGATGCCGCGCAGGAAGACGTAGTCGAACTTGCTCTGCCAGTCGGTGGTCGGCTCGCAGGTGCCGACGGACGCGGGATGACACCGCGGGTCGGTGTCCTCGGCCAGCGCCCACATCGGGGCGAGTTCGGGAGCGTCCGGCACGGCGTTGAAGTCGCCGACGACAACGGCGCGGTCGTGCCGGGCCACTTCCGCGGCGAGCACACCGACCTGTTCTTCGCGGAACTCCTCCTGACGTCGTTGGGCCAGGTGCGTGTCGAAGACCCGGACGGACCGGCCGCCCACCTCGGTGGTGAGCGCCAGATACCCGCGGTCCTCGGATCCGCCCTCGGGGTATTCGACGTTGACGCGGTCCCTGATCGGTGCGGCCGAGAGGATCGCCTGTCCGAAGCCGCCCGGATTCCACGGCGCTCCCCCGCAGCGGCCCCAGTCGTCGAGAACCGTGCCGTAGGCGACGTGGTAGACCAGCCCGTGGAAGACCTCCAGATAGTCCCGGATCCTCTCGACGTCGCGTGCGCACGCTTCTTGCATGCCGACGACCTGGGGCGCGTGCGTGGCTATCTCGGCCGCCCGGTCGAGGTTGCTCGCGTCGCACGGGTTGCAGAGGTTCCACGTCATGACCCGGTTCGGTACGACGTCCCTGACGGCTTCGACGGGCAGTGCCCTGCCGGAGAGGGCACCGTCCGGAGCGCTGGGGCCGATCAGCACCAGGCAGGCCAGGGCCAAGGCGCATGCGAACCATCGCGAGCCGCCCCTCTTGAGCACCGTCGCCTCCTCGGTGTGGACACCCATGGCAACCGCCGTCTGTACGCCCGAGGTTATGGCACGCGGGACACGGCAGAACTCGGCCGGCGGACCCACCCGTCTCGAGAGGCGCGGAACAGCCCCCGCAGTGCCGCCCTCCCCGGCAGGGTCGTCGCCGGCAGACCCCGGCCCACCGCCGGGGCGGGTGGAGGCCGCGTACACCGTGTACACCGGTGCGGGTACGTAGGAGCTTCGCCGGTGGGGCCGCGCACCAGCGGGATCAGCGGCGCGGCGGCCATGGCCGTACCGAGGACGGTGGGACCTGTCCCCGAGTGGTGGACACCTCTGAGCCCGGCCCCGGCAGGGGCCGGGTAGGAGGGATCTCTTATGGTGATGAAGGTCTACTCGCCCG
>NZ_JBICYB010000019.1:0-137074 GCF_043200575.1 Streptomyces sp. NPDC048392 | reverse complement strand
GGTTTGGAGCGGGCGGATCTGGCGCGGATGCGTCGGACGGGTGTGTTGCCGATGTCCACACAGGACGGACTGCGACTCCTCGACACCGCCGAACGATCGCCCGAGAGCGCCGTCCTGGCCGCCCGCCTCGACCTCCGCTCCCTCGCCGCCGGCGACGCCGCCGACCACCCTCTGCTGAGCGGCCTCGCCCGGAAGACCACCGCTCCCCGGCGCCGCAGCCTGGCCGGTGCCGCCCCCGGCACCGCGGACCGGGCCACGGCGCTGAAGGACTCCCTGCTCCGCCAACCGCCCGAGGGGCGCCGGGCCACGCTGCTCGACCTGGTCCGCGCCCAGGTGACCACCGTGCTCGGCCACACGGACGCCGGTGCGATCGCGCCGGACCGGGCGTTCAAGGACCTCGGTCTCGACTCGCTGACCGCCGTCGACCTGCGCAACCGTCTCGGCGCCGCCACAGGACTGCGGCTGTCCGCGACGGTGGCCTTCGACCACCCCGACTGCTCCGCCCTCGTGGGACACCTCCTCGGCGAGATCCTCGGAGCGGAGCACACGGCCGCCGCGGTACCCGGCCGGGACGACCACGACGCTTCCGCGACGTCCACGTCCGACGACCCGATCGCCATCGTCGGCATGGCGTGCCGCTACCCGGGAGGCGTGGCCACCCCGGAGGATCTGTGGCGCCTCGTCGACTCCGGCGGCGACGCCGTCGGGCCGCTCCCCGCCGGCCGGGGCTGGGACCTCGACGCCCTGTACGACCCCGACCCCGACACACCCGGCCGGGCCTACGTCCGGGAGGGCGGCTTCCTGCACGACGCGGGGCGCTTCGACGCGGAGTTCTTCGGCATCTCGCCGGTGGAGGCCCTGGCCACCGATCCTCAGCAGCGGCTGCTCCTGGAAACGGGCTGGGAGGCCGTCGAGCGGGCCGGCATCGTCCCGGCGTCCCTGCGCGGCAGCCGGACCGGGGTGTTCGTCGGCTCGCACTACCAGGAGTACGGCCCCCGCCTGCACCAGGCCGGGCAGGGCGCTGAGGGGCACCTCATCACCGGCACCGCGGGCAGCGTGGTGTCCGGCCGGATCGCTTACGTCCTGGGCCTCGAAGGTCCGGCCGTCACCGTCGACACCGCCTGCTCGTCCTCCCTCGTCGCCCTCCACATGGCCGTACGGGCGCTGCGGGCGGGCGAGTGCGACCTCGCGCTCGCCGGGGGAGTCGCGGTGATGCCGGGGCCGGGTGCCCTCATGGGCTTCAGCCGTCAGCGGGGCCTGGCGCCGTGGGCTCTCCTGCGCGAGTATCTGCGGATGGGGCTGGTCGACGCCGCGGGCGCCTCGGCCCTCGACGCCCGCCTCGGCTCGCTCGACGTCGACGCGATACGCGCCGATCCGCAGCGGAACATGTCCGACATCTCCTTCGCGCTCGAACACCACGTGCAGTCCGGCCCCACACCGCCGTTCGCCGCCTGGCACGTCGACCGCAGCCGCAACGACGCCCAGGTGTGCGCCCAACTCATGGCCGCACGGCTCCACTTCACCGCCGTCGCGGCGGACCTCATGGACCTCGGCCGCGCCGTCACCGCCCTCGCCGCCCGCCACACCGACGCCCCCATGCCCGGTTACACCCACGGCCAGGCCGCACAGATCATCACCCCCGGCTACCACCTCGCCGCCCTCGCCGCCGAGACCAACGCCGCACTGCGGCGCATGCTGCACACGTACGACGAGACGGACGCCTGCCCGCTGGGTTCCGGTGCCATGGCGGGCCAGGAACTGCCCTGGGACCGAGCGCGGCTCGCCGCCGACCTCGGCTTCGCCCGCCCCCAGCCGCACGCCCTTGTCGGCGTCGCCTCCCGCACCTGGACCACCGCCATGGCCTCGGACCTCGCCGGCTACGCCGCCGTCCTGAGCCGCTTCACCACCGACTTCATGACCTGGGGCGGCAGCGGCTTCGGCTTCCTCGACCTGCCCGACGACCTCGCGGGCATCTCCGCGGCCATGCCGCAGAAGCGCAACTTCCCCGTACTGGAACGCATCCGCGGACGCTGCGCCCACGTCGTCGGCCGGGCTGCCGACCTCGTCGCCGGACAGCGCAACACCCCGTACAGCAACACCGTCGAGGTGTCCAAGGAGACCGGCGCCCACCTGTACACCCAAGTGCGGGCCATGCGCTCCTTGCTGCGGCTGACGCATGCCGTCGTCACCGGCATCACCTACCGCACCGACCGGATGCGCACCGCCTGCGCCGAGGACCACCTCGGCGGCTTCACCCTCGCCAACCGCCTCACCCTGGACTGCCGCATCCCGTGGCGCACCGCCCAGATCGTCGCCGGGCGCTACATCAAGCGCGCCGTCGAGCGCGGCCTGGACGCCGCCGCTCCGGACGCGGACCTGCTGCGGGCCTGTGCCGCCGAGTCCGGGTACGAGGCCGAGCCGGCGGCGGAACTGCTCGCCGGGTCCTTCGACATCGACGCCGGGCTGCGCGCCAAGCACTCGGCGGGCTCCGCCCACCCCGATCAAGTGGCACGGCTCCTCAAGGACGAGGGGAGCGAACTCGACCGGCTCGACGCCGCATGGTCGCGCACGACCGCACACAGGACGGCTGCGGCCCGGCACCTCGACAGGCCGGTCACCCCCCAGGACCACGTTTGACCAGGCCGGCCGTCGCCCGCAGGGTCGCCGTGGACATCGCCGAGGGCACGGGCGCCGCCTGCGGCACCTTCGGAGAGCTGCTCCAGGGTGTCCTGCCCGACGGCACCGCCTTCCTCGTCACCTTCCCGATCAGCCTGGGCAGCCGCGCCCGGTTCCGCTTGGACCCCCATGGTCCGCTGCACGTCTATCCCGCGCACAGGACCAAGTCGCTGACCCTGGCGCGAACCATGCTCGACACCCACGGGGACGGCGGCGGGGGAACGCTCGTGCTCGACAGCGACCTGCTCGTCGGCAAGGGCCTCGCCAGCTCCTCCGCCGACCTCGTCGCCACGGCCCGCGGCGTCGGCGCCGTACTCGGCCTGGACACCTCACCGCCCGCAGTGGAGGACTGGCTGCGCCCTGTCGAACCCACCGACGGGGTCATGTATCCCGGCGTCGTCGTCTTCGAACACCGTGCTGTCCGGCTCCGCGCCGAGCTGGGCGCGCTGCCGTCCCTGACCGTCGTCGCCGTCGACGAGGGCGGGCATCTCGACACGGTCGCCCACAACCGGCGTCCCCGGCATGTGCCGTCCGGCCTGCGGCGTGAGTACGCGCGACTCGTCGACGACCTCGCCGACGCCGTCCGTGACGCCGACCTGAGCGCCGTCGGCGCGGTCACGACACGGAGCGCGGTCCTCAACCAGCGCCGGCTGCCCAAGCGCAATCTCGACGCGATGACCGGAATCGCCGCACGCGTCGGTGCCCTCGGAGTGGTGTGCACGCACAGCGGCACCATGCTCGGGCTCCTGCTTGACGCCACCGCAGACGGGCACCAGGAGAGGCTCGAAGCGGCGCGCGCCGCCTGCTCGGCGCTCCCCGGGACCCTCTCCGTCTACCACTCGGCCGTGGCGGACCGGTAGACGGAGAGGACGGCGGCGTCACACCGCCGCGGACTCCTGGCTCTTCGCCCAGTGCATGCCGTCCTGCGCGACCGTCAGTCCGCCCTTGACGGCCGGAACGTCGTCGTCCGCCTCACCGAAGGCCGCCTGTATCTGGAGGCGGTGTCCCTCCCGGTGGATGTCGCGGGACTGCCGGCTCAGGTTCTTCTTGCGCTGGTCCCGGTAGGCGTGCGAGGTCAGTGCCGTGTCGCCCGAGGCACCGCCGCCGACCAGCCCGGCGAACGCCCCGGCGCCGGGGGAGGAGTCGCGGGTGACGCGCCGGGCGTCGTCGAAGTACTGCTGTTCGTCCCGCGTCACGTCGTAGAAGCTGACGAGGAATTCGTGGAAGGTCTCGTATTCCTTGCGGTACCGGGCCGCGTACTCCGCGAAGCACTCTTCTTCCTCCAGGTCCCCCCGCAGGACGCTGTTGACGGAGCGCGCGGCCAGCAGCGCACTGAACGTGGCCATGTGCACGCCGGAGGAGAACAGCGGGTCGATGAAGCCCACCGCGTCGCCCACCAGTGTCAGGCCCGGAGACCAGAAGGTGTCGCTGAGGTAGGAGTAGTCCTTGCGTACCCGGACCTCGCCGTAGGGGCCATCGGTCACCCGCCTCGCCTGCGACAGGTAGTCCTCGACGAGAGGGCAGTCGGCGATCATCGAGGCCAGTGCCTCGTGGCGGTCGCCCCGGATCCGGTCCGCGCACTCCTTGCGCACCACCGCGCCGACCGAGGTGAGGGTGTCGGTCAGCGGGATGTACCAGAACCAGCCCGCGTCGAAGGCGACGCAGGTGATGTTTCCGCTGTTCGGCGCGGCGGGCCGCTTGCCGCCCTCGAAGTAGCCGTAGAGCGCGATGTTCCGGAAGAAGTCCGAGTAGCGGCGCCGCCCGCCGACGCGCCCGTACAGGCGGCTCTGGTTGCCGGAGGCGTCGACGACGAACCGGGAGCGCACCTCCCGCGCGGTGCCGTTCTCGTCCTCGTAGCGCACCCCGCACACCCTGCCGTCGTCCTTGAGGACATCCCGGACCGAGCAGCGCTCACGGACCACGACGCCCTTGCGCCGGGCGTTGTCGAGCAGCAACTGGTCGAACTTCATGCGCTCGACCTGGTAGGCGAACGAGGTGGGGCCCGCGAACTTCTCGGAGAGCGCGAAGTCGAAGCTCCACGGTTCGGTGTTGGAGCCCCAGCGGAACGTGCCGCCCCGCTTCTTGATGAACCCGGCGGCGTGCACGTCCTCGTCCACACCGAGGAGGGCGCATATCCCGTGCACCGTGGAGGGCAGCAGGGACTCGCCGACCTGGTGGCGGGGGAAGCTCTCCTTCTCCAGCAGCAGGACACGATGGCCCTGCATGGCCACGAACGCCGCGGCCGACGACCCGGCAGGGCCGCCTCCGACGACGATGACGTCGAACGACTGCGCGGATGCCGCGTCGTCGGGACTGGTCATGGCGACCCTTTCGACCGAGGGGGGCCGGCCGACGGGAACGGCCGACGGCGACCAGACGCGGCCGTCCGGACGTGATCCTCGCGAGCCCTGACGGACGGAACATCGGCGTCAGCCACCGTTACGCGCGGTGGCACCCCGCACTCACACCATCGGCGCGAAGAAATACGTGTTGCGGACCTCGAAGAGCAGATCCTCGTCGAGCCGGAAGAAGTCGGCGAACCGCAGGTCCACCTCGCTGCCGTCCTTCAGCGTCCCGCGGAACTCGCCCTCCACGGCCGCCTCACTCGCCTCGACCACGAGCTTGACCACCGTGTGGCGTCCGGCGTCGATGACCCGCCGGCCACGGTAGAAGGCATCGAGGCCGTCCCGCCCGACGATGGGGTCGTAACCGGGACGCTCGTACACCGCACCGTCGGCGAAGAGCGCGACGACTCCCTGGACGTCACCGTCGTCCACCAACGTGTAGTAGCGGCGGACTCGTTCGGCGATCTGATCCACCTCGAAGGAGGTCATGCCGTTTCCTTCCGGTCATGGTGGCGCTCAGCGCTCCGCGCGACGGGGAGCCGGCCGACGCCGACGAAGGGGAAAGCGGGGTTCCGTCCGGATGCGCGAGAGCGGAGCCGGCAGTCAACAGGCGAACGGCCTGGCTGCGTGAGTCCCGCAAGACTAGGCATACCTCGGCCCGTTGTGGCAGCCCGTGGGCGGGTGGCCCTTGTGCGCACGCCGTAACGGTGGATCCCACCGAGGACCGGCCCGGCACACGCCGTGAAGATGAGGGCCCGACGGTGGAACGACCACCGTGCCACGACACGGGAAAGGGCGGTGGGACAGGTGAACCCGTTCGACGATCCGGACGCCACCTTCCAGGTCCTCGTCAACGACGAGGGACAGCACTCGCTGTGGCCCGCGTTCGCGGATGTCCCGGACGGCTGGACCGTCGCGCACGACAAGGACAGCCGCGAGGCGTGCCTGGCCTACATCGAGGAGAACTGGACCGACCTGCGGCCCAAGAGCCTGATCGAGGCCATGGACGGCTGAGGGCCCGGCCGGGGCCCTCTCTCCCAGCCACCGCCGGGAGGCGCCCCGGCTCACCGACGCCCGGCCCGCACTCCGACCGAGGCACCTCCCCGAGGAGCGCCCATGCGACACGACACCCTCGTCGACGCCATCGGCAACACCCCGGCCGTCCGGCTGCGGGTGGACGCCGCCGCCGGAGTCGAGGTCTACGCCAAACTCGAACTGCTCAACCCCTACGCCATGAAGGACCGCGTCGCCCGCCGCATCATCCTGGAGGCCCGCCGCACCGGCGCCCTGCGCGAAGGCGCCCCCATCGTGGAGAGCTCCTCCGGCACCATGGCCCTCGGCGTCGCCCTGGTCGGCACCTATCTCGGGCACCCGGTCCACATCGTCACCGACCCCCGCATCGACCCCGTCACCCTCGCCAAGCTCCGGGCGACGGGCTGCAGCGTGCACGTCGTGGAGGCGATGACGGCCCAGGGCTGGCAGAGCGCCCGCCTCGAACGCCTCGCCGACCTGATGCGTGACCTGCCGGGTGCCTGGTGGCCGCGCCAGTACAGCAACCCGGACAACCCGGCCGCCTACCGCTCCCTCGCCGACGAACTCCGCGACGACCTGGGCACCGTGGACGTCCTGGTCGGCTCCGTCGGCAGCGGCGGCTCGCTCTGCGGCACCTCCGCCGCGCTCCTGGAACACCTGCCCGACCTGAAGGTGGTCGGCGTCGACTGCGTCGGCAGCGTGCTGTTCGGCCAGCCCGACCTCGCCAGCCGCAAACAGAGCGGACTCGGCAACAGCCTCTACCCCGACAACCTCGACTACCGGCTCTTCGACGAGGTCCACTGGCTCTCGGACGACGAGGCCTTCGACGCGACCCAGAGCCTCGCCAGAGAACAGAAGATCTTTGCCGGCAACACCTCCGGCTCCGTCTACCGGGTCCTCACCCACCTCGCGGCCCACGCCCGGCCCGGCACCCGGCTCGTCGGCATCATGCCGGACCGCGGGGACCGCTATGCCGAGACCGTCTACCGCCACGAGGCGGCCGGCCCCCTCGCCACCGCCCCCGCCGAAGTGGCCTTCGGCACGACCGTGCACAGCTGGTCCTACGCGGCGATCCCGCGCAAGGACCGCCCCGTACTCGTCTTCGTCGAGTCCAACACCACCGGCACCGGCATGCTGGCCCTGCGCACGGCGGCCCGGCTGGGCCTCGCCCCGGTCCTCCTGACCAAGGACCCCACCCGCTACGCGGGACTGGAGGACACCGGCTGCCACACGGTCCCCTGCGACACCGAGGACGAGGCGGCCCTGCGCGCCGCCGCCGACGAGGCCGCCGCGGGACGCACCATCGCCGGCGCCACCACCACCAGCGACTTCTACCTCGCCCAGGCGGCGGCGCTGGCCCGGTCGTTCCAGCGCCCCGGGCATGCCGCCGACACCGCCGCACTCTGCCGGGACAAGGCCCTGAGCCGCGCCGCCCTCGACGACGCGGGTGTGCCGCAGCCCGCCTACGTCGTCGTCGAATCGGCCGACGCCGTGGCCGCCGCCGTCGCCCGCGTCGGACTGCCCTGCGTGGTCAAACCGGCCGACGGTTCCGGCTCGCAGGACGTGCGCTGGTGCTCCGACGAAGCGAGCGCCCTCGCCCACGCCGCGCACATCCTCGCCGCCACCGAGAACGTCCGCGGCCAGAGACGGGCGGGCAAGGTGCTCGTCGAGGAGTTCGCGCAGGGGCCCGAATACAGCATCGAGATGTTCTGCGCCGACGGCGAGGCCGTGTGCGTCGGAGTGACCCAGAGGACCACCACCGCGCTGCCGTACTTCGTCGAGACCGGGCACCTGTTCCCCGCCGTACTGTCCCCGGTGGCCGAGGCGGAACTCGCGGAGTGCGCGCGGCAGGCCCTGAAGGCGATCGGGTTCGCGCTCGGCCCCGCCCACGTCGAGGTCCGTCTGACGCCGGACGGACCCGCCGTCGTCGAGGTCAACGGGCGTCTGGCCGGTGGCCTGATCCCCGAACTGGTCCGCGCCGCGACCGGCGTCGATCTCCTCGACCAGCAGCTCCGCGCCGCTACGGGGCGCCCCCTCGCACTCGCACGGAAAACGGACGGTGCCCGGCACGCCGGAATACGGTTCCTGACGGCGACGAAGACCGGACGGCTGACCGACGTCACCGGTACCACCGAGGCCGCCCGGGTGCCCGGAGTCGAATCCGTCGTCGTCACCGGCGCCCCCGGCCGGACGGTCCGACCGCCGCAGGACGCCTACGACCGACTGGGCCATGTGGTCGCCGTCGGTGCGACACCGCGGGAGGTCGAGGCCGCCCTGGACAGGGCGACGGCACTGATCCGGGTGGGAACCACTCAGGTGCCTTGACTGTCGCACACCGCCGGTCGGTCGACGGTGCGGTCTGCGAAGACTCCACTATCCCCTTGGTCACGGGGCCGCAGAACCCGGAGGCCGCGCCACGCACCGGCACGGACCGGCGTGCCGCGGATCGCACGAAGGGAGCGGCGGCACGACGGACGGAGCCCGGCCGGCGCTTCCTTCCACTCGGCTTTCGGCCGGGAGGCCCGGCCCGGCGTGCGGCGCGCACTCTTGCCGCACCGGGCGTCAGGCCGAGTACCTCCCGCAGGAAGCCGCGCACCCGGCGTCCCATGGGCCTGTGCCTGGGACATGCCCAGGCACAGGGCCGAGCGCCGCGAGGCCGTCCTCAGGACGACGACGGGGAGGGCCGGTGAACTCTAGGCGCCCCTCAGCTCTGGCCCGATGGATCCGCCACCGACGCCCGACCCGCGCAGCACCTGCCGGGGATCAGGCAGCCGCCGCAGCGCCACGGTCGTAGCCGGCACGGGCGCCTTTGGGACGTCCGTCTGCTGCTGTGCGGCCCACGCCGCGATGTGGGCCCGGGACCGCAACCCCAGCGTGGTGCGGATATGACGGATGTGCGTCTCCACCGTGCGCACGGACACATGGATGCGCGCCGCGATCTGGCGGTTGGTCAGGCCCTCCACGACGAGTGCGGCCACGTCCTGCTCCCGTCTGCTCAGCGGGTGGGAAGCCCCCGCGTCCTGCGGTTCGACCGAGTCCTCGCCGAGCGCCAGACACACCGCCTGCCGCCACGGCATCGCCCGGCCGGCCTTCAACCAGGACTCGGCCCGGCTCACCGGCACCGCCCGCAGCGCGGCCTCACGCGCCTGCTGAACCTGCCACCGCCACCAGCCGCTCTCCTTGAACGCCCCGTCGCGCACGCGCTCCGCCACACCAAGGAGCCGTACGCCCCGCTCGAACCGATACCCGCGGACGGCGACAAGGGCGAGCCCCTCCAACGCCCGAGCCGCGTCCCGATGGTGATGTGCACGGCAGCGCAGCGCCTCGGTGAAGTGCTCCTCCGCTCGCTTCAGATCGCCCTTCTCCAGGGTCAGCGAACCGGCGGTGGACAGGATGGCGCTCAGCAACTGCGGGGCCACCCCGTCGCGCAGCACGGTGAGGGCTTGCTCCAGCTCGCGTTCGGCGGTGGACGGGTCGCCGTCCTCCAGGCGGTGTCGGGCGAGGGCGCCCCGGCTCAACGCCACGAGGGCGTCGTGCCGTGACCGCAGACCGATCTCCAAGGACTCTTCCAGGTCGTCGACCGACGCCCGGCGCTCGTCCCGAGCCTGCCGCAGAATCCCCCGTACGAACACCAGCCGCCCCAGCAGGGGTGAAGGGCCACGCCGTCGTTCCTCCCGCACTGCCGCGTCGATCCGCCGTGCCGCCTCGTCGGGTTCGGAGCCATGACTGGCAAGGGCCGTCGCCTCCAGCGCCACGGCGCGGTACGCGGAGTCCGGCGTGGCCGTCTCCAGGGCGTGCTCCACGAGCCCGGCCACCTCGGCGTTCCGTCCCCGTGTCCCCTCCACCGCGGCAAGCGCACCGGTCAGCAGCAGTTGGCGCTCGTCGGAGCCCTCGCCGAGGCGTCGTACCGCGTGCAGGAGATTGACGCGCTCCTCGGCCAGCCGGTCCAGCGTGGCAGACGGCACCACGGCCTCGGTCCGCAGGGGAAGAGACATCGTTGTCAGCCATGTGGTCAGGAGCTCGTACGTCGATGTGTCCTCCCCCTCGGCGACGAGCAGTTCCTGCCCGAAACATTGGGTGGATTCCAGCATACGGAAACGGGGATCTCCGCTGCTCGTGCCTGCGTGCGCGGTGATGACGGACTTCGCTTCCAGGGCGATCAGGAGTTCCGGTAGCGCGGCCACTGTCCCCGGCAGGTCAGCGGTGACCGCCGTGGCCGCTTCCAGGCCGAAGCCGCCCGGTAGGACCGACAGCCTGCGCAGCAGGGTCTGTTCCGCGGGCCGCAGCAGCGTGTACCCCCACTCAAGCGCGGCGCGCAGACTCTGATGGCGTTCCTCGGCGAGCCGCCAGCCATTCGTCAGGAGCGCCAACCGGTCGTGCAGCCTGGAACGGAGCTCGGCCGGCGGGAAGACCCGGACCAGCCGGGCGGCCATCTCGATCGACAGCGGCAGCCCGTCCAATCGTGCGCATATCTCGGCCACGTCGTCGGCGTTGTCCCGGCTGAGCCGGAAGTCCGGGGCGACCGCGCGGGCGCGGTCCATGAAGAGGGAGACCGCGTCCGAACGCAGATGGTCGGTCAATGAGTTGCCGGACCCGGCTTCGCTGAGCGCCAAACCGTTCACCGAGAACACCGCCTCGCCGGGCAGCCGCAGTGGCTCCCTGCTCGTGGCCAGGACACTCAGCCTCGGTCGTCCGGGAAGCAGCTCAGTCAGTACGGTTCCGCAGGAGTACAGCACGTGGTCGCAGTCGTCCAGGACGAGCAGCCGGTCCGGTGCCGAGGCTGTCGCCGTGCCCCCGCCCGGTTCTTCGCCGATGGCGTCGAGGATCCGACGGCGCGCCCCGTCGGCGTCGGTGACCGCGCCGAGTCTTACCACGGACACCTCGCTCCGGCGGCGGCGTGCCTCCTGGCCGGCCACCTCCAACGCCAGTCGGGACTTGCCCACGCCGACGGGCCCGGTCACCGTCAGCAGCCGAACTTCGTGCAACAGCCTGTTCAGCTCGATCTGTTCGTCGGCGCGGCCGACGAAGCTGCTGAGCGGGGTCAGGAGTTCGCTGCTCAGTCCGGTGTCCATGGCGCCGGACCTGTGCCGCAGCCGATAGGAGCGTTGACGGCAGGCGTTGGAGCAGTAGCGGGCGCGAGGCTGCGAGGTACGGGGCTGCTTGGTTCGGGGTATCGGGGTTCCGCAGGTGTCGCACGTGACAGTCGTGGGGGTGGACATGGCACACGCCTTTCGTGGGGTCGGCGGCCGCAGTGGGGGTGCTGTGCTCCGCAGGGCGAAGTCGCCTCTGGGCGGACTGGGTACAACTCTCGGATTCGGTCCGGAAACGTGCGGCAGGACGCCGGGGCGGCACTGGGGGAGGGAGAGGACAGATGCCCGGGGATCGAAGGGAAAGCGTCCAGTGCGTCGGCGTACGGTCCGTGCGCGATCGGTCGGTCGCGAAGGTGAACGGACGGGATGCCGTCCGAGACGGCCGCGAGCGGTGGGTTCACGCGTGCGGCCGGGACAGGCGCCGCTGGTCGGCCCGGATCTCAGCGCGCTGCGGTCGGGATGAGAGGCAGATGCGGGAGGGGTGAGCACTAGCGGGTACGGTCTCTCTCCACTGCGCACTGCCGGTGGAGGAAAGGGAACGAATGTCAACGCGTGGGGTATTCGCTTCACTCCGGTTGGTTTCCTCGAAGCCTAGGAATGGTGCGTGCTTGGGTCAAGCGATGCTTTGAGTGTGCCCAGAATTCTGTGGATCAACGGTCAGGACCACCGTGTCCGTTTCCCCTTCTGAGCGGCCCGGTTCGTGCCCGTTTCGAAATCCGTTCACGCACTGCTCGCGCCGTTCCGACGTCGCTGAGGGGGTTAAGAGGATCCGTTTCCCTATGAGGAGCGGACCAGAATCTCTCTGTTTCTCTGGCAACGCACAAGAAGGTTCGAGGGTTTTCCCGGATGTCATCGGTCGGCTGTTGACTTGGGATGGGCGGGACGTCGAACCGGGCAGTCCGACGCGGGATACACGCTGCCGTCCACTGCCCTCGGACACCACGGCCGCAAGACGATCGGGATCTGGCCCGTGCCGCGGTGCTGTGCCTGATGCTGTGCCTGCGGGGTGACAGGGCGGATTCGCCGCGCACAGAGCGCCCTGGGTGCCACGAATTCCCGGACACGCCCCGGCCGTTCACGTCACGCTGCGATGCGCGTTGTCGCAGGCGCGGCGTGGATGTGCGCGGGCCCACTCGGCGCGGACGGTCCTTCAGGCGCGGAAGCTGTCCAGCGTGTACGGCACCGGATCCAGCTCCACGCGGCGGTCCGTCCTCGTCGCCACCAGGACATCCGCGTCCGGGCGCCGATGCAGGTACTGGCCGATGAGTTGCTCGCTGCGGCCGTCCCCGTACACGTCGGCGGTGTAGAAGAAGGTCACCGCGGACTCGACGGCAGCGTCCAGCACCGCCAAGGCGTCCTCCTCCACATCACCCCGGTCGGCCCTCAGCTGCCAGGTGCCCAGGCCGACCACGGACACCTGCCGCTTGCCTCTGCCGGTGCTCCATGTTTCCCATCATCCTCTGTCGTCCTGCTGCGCGTATCTCGGTGACGAGCACGCCCACCTGGTCCTGGGCCGCCACCCCGTCCTGCTGCCGCCACCCCGTCCTGCTGCCGCCACGACTCGCCGAACTCCTTCGGCACCTCTCCGGACAACCGCAACTGCGGCCCCAGCTCTCGCGAGTACACCCAGGCCCCCAACGGCTATTCCCGGACATGGTCCCAGGCAAGCCGATCCCCACACACGGCATGACCCAGAAGCCGGGCCGCCACGGCATACAGGTCCGTATCGCCCGCAACGCGGCGCCGGCGGCCCTCGCAGCCGATCTCCCCGGCCCGATCCTCGCGGACGTGACCGGCATGCACCCCCCACACCGCACCGCGCTGGGTCGCCTAGGCCAAACGCGACTGGGCCGAGTACCTCGCAGCTCGCCCGAGGACCGACAGGAAGGCGGACGATGACCGTTCAGCAACAGCCGAACGTGAAGCAACGGCCCGAGGCGACTCCTATCGTTGGCCGCCGCCCGCATCCAGCAAGTCGCCCTGGACGACCAGCGCCTGAAGCGGCAGCTCGAAGCCGCCACCGGTGTCACCCGCATCGGAACCCACGGGCGCCGACCCGAGCCCGCTGAGTTCTAAGCTAAGAGCGCGGTCCCCAGCGACGCGCTAATCCTGGCCTCAGGTTGATCGGGGACGATGAGCGGCAAGAGCATCGACTGGAAGGGGGCGGGCCGGCGTGCGGATCATGATCGCGGATGATGAAGCGGCCATCCGTGAGTCGCTGGAGCGGGTGCTCCAGGTCGAGGGTTACGACACCAGCACCGTCGCCAACGGTCTCGCCGTGCTCGACGGGGTCGGTGGGACAGGCGGTGACACGCTGGATCTGCTGATCCTCGACGTGATGATGCCCCGCCTCGGCGGGTTGGAGACCTGCCGGCGGTTGCGGGCCGCGGGCCGGGATCTGCCGGTGCTGATGCTGACCGCCCGTGACCAGGTCTCCGACCGGGTCACGGGGCTGGACGCGGGGGCCGACGACTACCTGCCCAAGCCGTTCGCGACCGAGGAGTTGCTGGCCCGGGTGCGGGCCCTGCTGCGCCGGCGCACGCCGACCGACGGGGAGTCGCAGATCCTGTCGTTCGCCGACCTCCGGCTCGACCCCGACAGGTTCGAGGCGTGGCGTGGCGGGCGGCCGCTGCGCCTGACCCGGACCGAGTTCTCCCTTCTGCAGGTCCTCATGCGCAACGCGACCCGGGTCTTGACCCGCGACGCGCTGTTCGAGGCGATCTGGGGCTTCGACATGAGCGCCACCGCCAACAACCTCCAGGTATACGTGAGCTACCTGCGCCGCAAGATGGAGGCCGGAGGTGAGCCGCGATTGATCTACACGCTGCGCGGCCTGGGATACTCGTTGCGGGAGACTCCTCCGTGAGCAGGCCCGCCGGCCGGGAACCGCGCCGGCTGACCCGATGGTGGCGCCGGCGGTCCCTGCGGACCAGGCTGACGGTGATCGCGGCGACGGCCATCGCGGTCAGCGTGTTCGTGGCCTTCCAGGTGGCCAGCGAGCTACTGGACTGGGAGTTGCGGGACACCGCCGAGAATCAGCTGCGCGCCGACTCCCGCGTCCTGGCGACGAACGCGCAGCGCGCCGGTCTGGCGCAGGTCCAGCTACCGCCGTATCCCGGATCCGGTCGGCTGGTGCGGGTCATCCTGCCCGACGGCTCGACCCGGACGCCGGCCGGCCAACCCGCGCTGCCCCCGGTCAGTGAGCACGCCGGGCGCGTGGCGCAGGGCGCGTCGGCCGACCTGATGGAGTCGAACGACAGCGAAGAGGGCTACCTCATCTACACGCTGCGGGCGGGCGACGGCGCGGTCCAGGTGGCCCGTGTCGCCGACGACAGCCCGATCAACCGGTTCGGGTTCGGCATGCTGCTGATCGGGCTGTTCTGCGTGGTCGGCGGCGCCCTCGTCGGGCGGACCGTGGCGCGGACCGGGCTGGCGCCGATCGACCGGCTGACCGCCGCCGCGGTACGTGTCGCGCACACCCGGGATCTCGACGCCGGCATCCCGGACGAGGGCGGTGGGGAGATCCGGCGGCTGATCCAGTCGATCAACGACATGCTCGCCGCGCTCCGGGACTCCCGGCGGGCCCAGCGGCTGCTCGCCGAGGACGCCGCCCACGAGCTCAGGACCCCGCTCACCAGCCTGCGCCTCAACGTCGAGCTGCTGATCCGGCTCGATCGGCGCGGCACCCTGAACAGCGCACTGCCGGCGGAGGGCCGGACCCGGCTGCTCAACGATCTCGGTGCCCAGGTGGCCGAGTTGAGCACCCTTGCCGCCGAGCTGACCGACCTGGCGCGCGGTGACGTGAGCGACGAGAACACCGAGCTGCTCGACCTCGCCGACGTGGTGGTGACCGCCGCGACCCGGGCGCGTTCCCGCGTGCCCGACATCGAGGTCGCGCTCGACGTGACCTCCGTGTGGGTGAGCGGGCGTCCCGCTGCGCTCCAGCGGGCGGTGCTCAACCTCATCGACAACGCCGGCAAGTGGTCCCCCGCGGACCAGCCGGTCCAGGTCCGGCTGCGTGCCGAGGGCGCGTCGGCGATGCTCGAGGTCGACGACGCCGGGCCGGGCATCGACGCCGCCGACGTACCGCGGGTGTTCGACCGGTTATACCGTGCCGACAGCGCCCGGGCGTTGCCGGGATCCGGTCTGGGGCTGTCGATCGTGCAGCGGGTCGTCGACGCCCACGGCGGCCGGGCCACCGTCGCCCGCTCCGCACGCGGTGGCGCGCTGCTTCGGGTTGACCTTCCGGCCGCGGCCCCGCCCGCCCCGATCGCGGTATGTCCAGCCGGGTGATCGCGACTGTGCTGCCCGTGTGTGGACGTCCCGGGGGACCTGGGCGTCGCCGAGGAGACGTTCACGGCGATGATGCGCGAGCGCGACCGGATCGACGCCGACATCGCGCACCTGATCGAGACCCGGGACGCACTCGACGTGCTGATCAGGGCCAACAGTCGGCACCGGGCGGAGCTGTCCACGGCCCCGGAACCGGTGGCGCGGTCGGCCTGATGCTGTGATCTGCGTCTCAGTCGGTTGCCCCTTACGTTCATGTCAGAGGTGAGGATGGCGACAACGCCCGGAATCACCCGGATCGGTCATACGAGAGGCGGCGGAAGATGGGGCAGGCGTGGGGTTTCGGCAGGTATGGCGGGCCTGAGGTGCAGAAGTTCTTCGAACGTCCCGATCCCGTCCCCGGTCGCGGCGAGGTGCTGATCCGGGTCGACGTCGCCGGCGTGAATCCCCTCGACCACCTTCTGCGCTCGGGTCTGGTCGACGGGCTCGACGGCGGGCGTCCGTTTCCCCGCGTGCCGGGCATGGAGGCAGCTGGAACGGTTGTCGCCCGGGGCGAGGACGTCAACGGGCTCGAGGTGGGTGACGCGGTCTTCGGCTTCGCGCTCACCGGTGGCGGCACCTACGCCGAGACGACGGTGCTGTCCGCGCCGAACACGGCGCGCATCCCGGAGGGGCTGTCCGCGACCGTGGCGGCAACGCTGCCAGTGGCCGGGACGACCGCGGTGGACGTGCTCGACCAGCTCGGCCTCCCGGCCGGTGCCACGGTCCTGGTCAACGGGGTCGGGGGCGGGGTCGGCCTCGCCGTCGCCCGGCTGGCTGTTGGGCGCGAGCTGCGTGTGATCGGCACCGGAAGTACCGCCAAACGCGAGCACGCCGAGGCCATCGGAGTGCGGTTCATCGATTACACGGCCGAGGACGTCGCCGCCGTGGCACGCGAGCTGGTTCCGGACGGCTTCGACGGGATCGTCGACCTGGCCGGAGGCACCTCGCTGCGGACGGTCGCTCCGCTGGCCCAGGATCCCCGCAATGTCATCGCAGTGGGTGATATGTCTGTGCCCGATCTCGGTGGGCGCTTCGTCGAGCGTCGCCTCGACCGCGAGAACCTGGAGCGGTCGGCCCGACTGGCCCTCGACGGACTCCTCGCACCCGTGATCACCGCGGTCCATCCGCTCTCCGACGCCCCGGCCGCCCTCGCGACCGTCGAGAACGGTCACACCTCGGGCAAGGTTGTCATCAAGGCGGCATGAGGAGTGCCCGGCCGTCTGACGCTGTCGACCGTCCATTGCGGACTGACGGGACCCCGTGGTCAGCATCATCAGCTGAGCACGTGTACCTGTACGGGCTTGAGCACGTTCGGTTCAGGCGTACGCCGACACCGGCCCCGGCGCGTGGCGCAGGACCAAAGGGCGGCGACCGTCGGGCCCATGAAAAGATCCGGGACGGGCCTGGGTCCGCGTCCCGGATCTCGTCCGTGCCGCCGCGCTCACTGTCGCAGCGCGGGCTCCTCGTGGTCGGCGAGCGACTGCTGACCGTCCGGCAGCTCCGCCGCTGGACGGGACAGCCGGCTCGGCCACCACATCCGCCGGCCGATCAGCAGGGTGAGGGCGGGCACCAGGACCGACCGCACCAGCAGGGCGTCGAGCAGCACGCCGAAGGCGACCAGGAACCCGACCTCGATCAGCATCACCAGCGGAAGTGTGGCGAGGACCGCGAACGTGGCCGCCAGGACCAGGCCTGCCGAGGTGATGACGCCACCGGTGGCCGAGAGGGCTTTGAGCATGCCCTCTCTGGGGCCGAGACGATCGGTCTCCTCCCGGGCCCGGCTGGTCAGGAAGATGTTGTAGTCGACGCCGAGCGCCACCAGGAACAGGAATGCCAGCAGCGGCACCGAATCGTCGACACCCTTGAACCCGAGGATCGTGTCGAAGACGAACACGCTGCCACCGAAGGCCGCGGCGAATGAGACGATCACGGTGGCCATCAGGACCAGCGGGGCCAGGACCGCGCGCAGCAGCAGCCCGAGGACGATCAGGACGACGGCGAGCACCAGCGGGATCACCAGCTTCTCGTCGCGCTTGGTGGTCACCTCGGTGTCGAGGTTCTCCGCACTCGGCCCGCCGACGATCGCCTCCGCCCCGCTCACCGCGTGCACGGCGGTGCGCACCCGCTTGATCGTGTCGTACTCTGCGACGGTGTCCGGCGCGTCCTTCGGGAACACGGAGATGTTGGCCCAGTCACCGCTGGTCTGCTCGGGGACGGCCAGGGCCACACCGCGGGTGTCCTGGACGATGTCGAGCACCCGCTCCTGGTGCGCCGGCCGCGTGAGGATCGTCATCGGCTGGCCGCCGAGCTCCGGGAAGTGCTGGCGGAGAACGGTGAAGCCGGTGACCGACTCCGGCGCGGACAGGAACTGGTCCTGCTCCCGCAGGGCGCCGGTGTTGCCCGCCAGCCCCAGGGCGAGCACGCCGAGGACTCCGAGCGAGCCGAGCGTCGCCACCCACCGGCGGCGGCTGATGGCGGCGCCAAGCCGTCCCCACAGCCCCGGCTTCTCCTCCACGGCCGTGCTGAACCGCGGGATGGCCGGCCAGAAGATCCGCCTGCCGAGCACCACGAGCACCGCCGGGAACAGCGTCAGCATGGCCACCAGCGCGCACAGGATGCCGGCCGCACCGATCGGGCCCAACCCGCTGGTGCTGTTCAGGTCCGCGACGAGCAGGCAGAGCAGGCCGGCGACCACGGTGGCCGCGGACGCGACGATGGCCGGCGCCGCGGAGCGCAGCGCGTGGACCATCGCGACCCGGACGTTCTCGTGGTGGTGCAGTGCCTCCCGATATCGAGCGATGAGCAACAGCGCGTAGTCCGTGCCGACGCCGAATACCAGGATCGTCAGCAGTGCCGAGTTCTGGTCGTTGACCACGATGCCGAAGCCCTTGACGAGCAGGTAGACGGTTCCCATCGAGGTCAGCGCGGCCGCGCCAACGGCCATCAGCGGGATGATCCACAACACCGGGCTGCGGTAGGTGAGGATGAGCAGGAGCGTGACGACGACGATGGTGGTGAGGAGGACCTGCACGTCGATGCCGTCGAAGACGGCATCCATGTCGCCGTCGATCGCGCCCGGGCCGGTCACGTCGAGTTCCAGGCCGGAGGGGCGGTCCTTCGTGGCGTCACGCAACGGGCCGACGACGTCCTCCGGTGCGCCGTAGGTCGTGCTCACCTCGAGGGTGAACATCATCGCCCTGCCGTCGGTGGAGGGGCTCGCCGGTGGGCCCTCGTCGCCGCCGGCCGGGGCCGCCACCTTCGGCGGGTACCGCTTGGCAAGGGTGTTGTAGTGGCGCTCGACCGTCGCGCGGTCGGCGTCGGTCAGGCCGCCGGCGCGGTGGTACACGAAGACGAACGTGTTGTCGTCACCGTCGGGGAGACTGTCCTCCAGTACCGCGACCTTGGTGGACTCGGCGCTGGCCGGCAGAGTGTCCGCGGCGCTGTCGGTGGTGACCGAACTCAACTTCCCGCTCAGCGGCACCATGAACACCGCCAGCACCAACCACAAGCCGATCACCAACCACGCCACCCACCGCCCTGCCAACCGACCGGCCGGCGCTTCCCCGGACGGCGCTGCGTTGACTGCCATCACTGGCCTCCTACATACGGGTTACATCGCTTCTCTGACGCCTACTTCCTAAAGAGCGAACCTGAGACAACCGTTAGAGCCTGTGAAGTAACCGGTCCGTGGGAGTGTTCAGTGCTCGGCGGTTCCGATGACCAAGGAGACGCCAGGAGGGCGGCACCACCCTCGAGCAGGTACCGGGCGGCGAGCCGGCAGTGGCCGTGCCGGCGAGTGACGAGCGGTTGGTCGCGATGCTCGTGGACCGGGCCCGCAGTGAAGGTCTGCAGCTGACCGGCGAGGGCGGGCTGCTCCAGCAACTGACCAAGCGGGTCCTGGAGTCCGCCCTGGAGGGCGGAACCACCGATCACCTCGGATACGACAACCATGACGCCGAGGGCCGGGGCAGCGGCAACAGCCGCAACGGGACCCGGGCGAAGACGGTGCTGACCGATATCGGCCCGGTCGAGGTCAAGGTCCCGCGGAGCGTGGCCGGAACGTTCGAGCCGACCCTCGCCGAGAAGCGGCAGCGGCGCCTGTCCGGCGTGGGAGCGCCTCGG
Organism: Streptomyces sp. NPDC048392; assembly: GCF_043200575.1. Lineage (NCBI taxonomy): Bacteria > Bacillati > Actinomycetota > Actinomycetes > Kitasatosporales > Streptomycetaceae > Streptomyces > Streptomyces sp. NPDC048392. Next base: position 117,477 of record NZ_JBICYB010000019.1, on the reverse strand, counting down.
TCCGGCGGTTTCGTCGGGTGAGGCGGCGGGTCATGAGGGCGATGAAGGCCCACTGGACGCGGGCTTCCGTGTGGGACACGAGGCGTTCGTAGTCTCGCACGTCGCGGCGGTCCCGCATCGTCCAGGAATTCGACCGCTCAACCACCCAACGCCTGGGCAACAAGACGAAGCCCTTGGCGTCCTTGTATGTGCTTGTTCGCGTCCATAGCCGCGCGTCGCCTTCGGCTTCGCCGACGGCACCAATGGCGCACCGCACCCCGGCCCAACCTCGGCCCGCCCCCGTCGACCGGACGCAGCCTGGGCACTGCATCCCTGCCCACAGCACCACCACAGGGGTCCATCTGCACGAGCTCTCGATGATGATGAGCGTGAGCTCGTGGAGCTGGCACGCCGCACCATAGATGCGCATACCGACGCCGGACCCGACGAAGATGGGACCCACACGGTGGGCGCCGCGGTCATGGCCGCTGACTACCGGATGTTCGTCGGCGTGAACCTCTACCACTTCACGGGCGGGCCCTGCGCCGAACTCGTGGCTCTGGGAGCCGCGCGAGCCCGGGGCGCCCGTCGGATGCGCTGAAACCGTCCGCTGGATCTTCGTGGCGGGCGACGCGTTCCCCCGCCTGCTTCCGTCCTCCCCTGTGAACACCAGCGGAGTGGAGGCGCGGAATGAGCGGCACCACTCCGCGCCACACAAGCGGCCACGGCCGGGGCCCGCGTCACCGACCCGCAGAGGGCGGCCGAGTTCCACGTCGGCGAGCCCGGCTTCGAAGTACGCCGGGACGTCCTGTCCGCCTTCACCACACGATCGGCTGATGTGGGCGAAGCGTCCGCGAGTGTTATTGAATGAGGTGTGCGGTCGGGAATCACGGAACCCCTGACGCACGGGTTCGGTACGGCCCCGGCGCCGGGCCGGGGCCGGCGAGCGAGCTGAGGGAGCCGCATGGACTCCACACCCTCCCCTTCGTCCTCGTCGCCGTTCGAGCTGGTCAGCAGTGCCTTGGGGCGGTACATCCCGCGTGGTGCCGCGGCGGCGGACGGTCCTGCCGAGGCGCGGGGCGACTCCACCGGAGACTCACCGGACGACGGCGACCCGGCCCCCGGCCGGCAGGAACAGATTCTGGGTGCGGTCAACCTGGACCGGGACCTCAGAATCACCCGCCGCAATCTCGGGGCCCCGGTCTTCGCGGGGCTGGACGCCGCGCCCGGCACCCCGTTCGTCGATCTTCTGCCCCGAGGGGACGTACCGACGGTCACACGGCGGTTGCGGCAGGTCCTCGAGACCGGTGAGGCACACGTCGCCCGGGTCCAGCGCCTGCGGCGCGCGGACGGGTCGGAGCTGGTGGTCTCGATGAGCATCCTGCCCGCGGCGGCGCCCCAGGAGGGACTGACCGTCTCCGTGATCGCCATGGCCAGGAGGCTGCACCTGTACGCGGCCGAGACGGCGATCGGCACCTCACTGGACATCGGCGAGACGGCGCAGTCTTTGGCGGAGTCCCTGCTGGCCTGGGGAGACGTGGCCGCCATCGACCTGGACTTCGCCGTGTGGACGGGGGAGGGGGTCACCGGCCGGGCGCAGGGCCGTATCCGGCTGCGGCGGGCGGCCCTGGTGCCCGACAGGGCGTGGCCCGAGGGCTATGTGACCCTGGGCGGCGATCTCCCCAGCGACGCGAGTCGTCTGCTGGCACAAGCGATCCGGCGTGCCGATGCCCCGCAGGCCATCGTCATACCGGACCGCGAGACGATCGAGCGGGTACTCGGAAGCCCGAGGCTGGTACGTGCCCTGGTGCCCGGGGACCGGGCGGCCGGAGTGGCGTGCGTACCGCTCGTCCTGGAGGGCGATCCGCCCGTCGTCCTCGGCGTGGCCGAGGTCTGGCGGCGGGCCGACCGCCCTTTCGCCGACAGTGAGCTGTTCGACCTGCAGGAACTGGTGGCCAGGACCTCACATCACGTGGATCTGGCCCGTCAGCACCAGCGCGAGCACACGCAGGTACTGGCCCTGCAGCGCCGGCTGCTGCCGAGGTCCGGCGGCGGCACCATCCAGACCGCCAGCGTCTACCAGCCCGCCACCCCCGACAGCGCGGGCGTCGGCGGTGACTGGGTGAACAGCTTTCCGCTGCCGGACGGCCGTACCGCGCTCGTGGTCGGCGATGTCGTCGGGCACGGCCTGGGAGCCGCGGCGACCATGGGCCAGTTGAGCATGGAGGCCCGCGCGCTGTTGTCCGCGGGCCTGGCGCCCGACGAGGTGCTGGAGCATCTGGACAAGACCGTGACGCTCCTGGACGACGCGGAGTCCGGGCTGGCGGCCGGCTACAGCGCCCTGGGATCGACCTGCTGCATCGCCGTCTACGACCCCGTCAGCCACCGGGTGGCGCTGTCCAGCGCGGGCCATCTTCCCCCGATCCTGGTGTCCCCGGACGGACACGCCGGTCCCCTGGCGGTCCACCCGCACCCCGGGCTCGGTGCGGAGTTCGCGCTGCGGGAGCCGTTCGACGTGCACACGTTCATCGCACCGCCGGGCTCCCTGCTCGCCTTCTACACCGACGGTCTGGTCGAGGACCCGGCCGTGTCCATCGACGAGGGCATCGGCAGACTCACCGACGCCGTGTCCGCGGTGCACCCGTGGGACACGCTGCAGCAGGCCGCGCGGCACGTGGTCTCCGCCCTGATGCCGACGCGCCAGCGCGACGACGTGACCCTGCTGCTCGCACGCACGATCGGCTACCGCAAGGGGGACACCGCGACCTGGCGGCTGCCCGCCCGCGACGACGCGGCCGCCCGGGCCCGCGCGCTGGTCTCCGCGCTGCTGCGGCAGTGGCGCACCAGGGACGACACCCGGGACAGCGTGCTGCTCCTGGTCAGCGAACTGGTCACCAACGCCGTCCGCCACGCCGCGGGACCCATCACGGTGCGGCTGATCAGAGCAGGTCCCGGCCTGCTGTGCGAGGTCGGCGACACCGGCAACGGCAGGCCGCGGCTGGGCCGGGGCGCGCTCCTCGACGACGCCGGCCGCGGCCTGCACGTCGTGCACCGGATCACCGCCCGGTGGGGGGTGCGGTGGACGGACACCGGCAAGGTGGTCTGGGCGGAGGTCGTCAGGTGACGCGGCCACGGCGGCACGGCTCGTGCGACCCGTGAACGGCGTGCCGGGCGGGGCGTACGCCCGCGCTACAGCCACTCCCCTTCCAGGGCGGTGGCCGTGAGGCCCGGGGCCGCCGCGTACAGGACGGCGCGACTGCCCGCCCCCTGCCCGGCGTCGTGCGCCCTGCGCAGGATGTCGAAGACGGCCGCGCCTCCGCGGTTGCCGCTGGTGTAACTGTCGCGGCTGTACTCGAGCAGCCCCGACGGCCACCCGTCGGGCATCGTCTGCTCCATGTACTCCAGGACCCGGGTACCGCCCGGGTGCGCGAGCAGGACGTCGGGGTGCCAGGACTCGGGGTCGTCCTGGTAGCGGACGCGCAGCCACTCCCACATCGCGGTGACCGTGTCCTGTACGGCGCGCGGCCCGCGCCGGTCCATCACGAAGTGGGTGCCGTCCGCCCGCGTCTCCAGACGGTGCAGGTCCCGTGTGCCCGGCAGAGTGTGGTGCCAGGCGGCGTCGAGCCGCAGCACCGACTCGGGCCTCGGGCGTCCCGTGACCACGGCGGCGACCGCGGTGTCCGCGAACAGCAGACGGACGATCAGGGACTCCAGGGTGTCGTCCGCGGGCTGGTAGGTCGTACTGAGTGCCTCGGAGATCACGACCAGGACCACCCGGTCGGGGTCCGCCGCCACGAGATCCGCCGCCAGCGCCAGGGAGCGGGTCCCGGCCACGCAGGCCCACTGCGTCGCCGGCAGCAGTATGGCGTCGCTGCGCAGCGGAAGCCGGTTGGCCAGGGCGATGTCCAGTCCGGGCAGTGCCGGGGTGGTGGAGTTGCTGGTGATCAGGCAGTCGACGTCCGCGACGTCCAGCCCGGCGATCTGCAGTGCCCCGCGCGCGGCACGCTCCCCGTAGGACTGCACGGCCTCCCAGGCGGGGGCGGTGCGCTCCTCGACGGTCTGCGGCGCGGGTATCGCGTCGAGGGCGGCGAGCACGCGGTCCACGTCCTGCTCGGTGAACCCGTCGCGGGCCAGCGCCTCCCGGGCGGCCGCGGGGCCGGCGGACGGCAGGCCGCCTCCGTTGCCGGGCGCGACGGCGGTCTCCAGGGGAAGCATCCACCCGCGGGTCTCGATGCCCGTACTGGCGGCGATGCCGTCGGTCCGCGGCGCCCACGTCGCGTGCGGGTGCCGGTGGTGCACTTCCGCCACGATGTCTCGGGTCTCCACGGAGTGCTCGCCGTGTATCACGGCAGGAGGGGACAGGTATGCGGCCACGATCGGCACCTTTCGACGGTTTTCTGCAGAGGAGCAGAGGAGCAGAGGAGCAGAGGAGCAGAGGAGCAGAGGAGCGGGGGAGCAGAGGAGCGGGGGAGCAGGGGAGCAGGGGAGCAGGGGAGCAGGGGGCGTCACGAGTGCTGTGGCGCGGCTCACTTCAGCGCTTCGCGACCAAGTCGACGGCGGCGCGCGCCACTTCGAAGCGGCGTCTCCTGTGTCGAGCATGGCGGCGAAAGGGGCATTTCCGCAGTGACCCACGCAACTTGGGCGCCATCGGCGCGCGTGAGACGGAGCACACCGCCGGACCGTCGCGCGAGTGCGAGCACCGCCGCGCGGCCGAGCGGGGCGTGCGGGTGTGCCGCCGGTACGGCTCCGCCGGCTGGGCGGGTGCAGTGAGGTGCTGCCGGTGAGGACGAGGGCGACTCCGGCGAGGAACTGCCGGCGGTCGTCATGGCCGCGCACCTGAACCGCGACGGCGCAAGGTGAACGGGTAGTCCGTCCACGTCGAGCTCTTCCCAGGCCGTCGCTACGGCGTCCAGGAACTCGGCCCGGTCGACGCCGGGTCCCAGCGGCTCGGTGTTCGCGGTGTTCGCGGCGTTCTGCCCGACGGCACCGAGGGGTCAGCGCATCAGTGCGTCAGTGCCGAGGGTGCCGTGGCGGCGGCCATTGCCGAGACCGATAGTGCCATGAGTTGCCCTTGAGGGCCGTCGCACCAAGTGGGCGCCCCCACTTGCGGAATGACGTTGTGCGGGCTCTTGACCTGAACGGCTCCGCCGCTATGGTCTAGACCTGAAGCCGTCAGGTCTAGACCTATCGGAAGGGGTACGACATGCGCACCAAGAGACGGGTGGCCTTCGCGGTCGGGGCACTGGTCGCCCCGTTGCTCGCCGTCAGCCTCCCGGCGAGCACGGCCGCCGCCCACGGCTGGGTGACCTCGCCCGGCAGCCGACAGGACCAGTGCGCCGCGGGGATCGTCGACTGCGGCCAGATCAAGTACGAGCCGCAGAGCGTCGAGGGACCGAAGGGCCTGAACAGCTGCAGCGGCGGAAACAGCCAGTTCGCCGAACTCGACGACGACAGCAAGGGCTGGCGGGTCACACCGGTCGGCTCGACGCACACCTTCACCTGGCACCACACGGCACGGCATGCCACCGCGGACTGGGAGTACTTCATCGGCAACCAGAAGATCGCCGAGTTCGACGGCCACGGTGCGCAGCCCGCCCCGGACGTCAGTCACCAGGTGAACTTCGGTGACTTCACCGGCCGACAGAAAGTACTGGCCGTCTGGAACGTGTCGGACACCGGCAATGCCTTCTACTCCTGCATCGACGTCAACATCGGCGGCGGGGGAGACGGCGGGGGAGACGGCGGCGGGGGAGACGGTGACGGCGATCCGGGCGCCTGCGCCGGGCCGCCGTGGAACGCCGGCAGCGTCTACAACGGCGGCGACACCGTCTCCCTCGGCGGCCACAACTGGCGTGCCAAGTGGTGGGTGACCGGCGAGGAGCCCGGCACCACCGGCGAGTGGGGAGTCTGGGAAGACCTCGGAGCCTGCGCGGCCGCGTGACCCCGACGGGTCGGCGCGCTCCGACGGGGGCGCGCCGGCCCTCGCGGCCACGGCGTCCGGCGGACCGTAAGGCCGTCACCGGACAGCCGTCACCGGCCACCTCGACTCGATGACTTCCAGGAACCGGGCGGCAGCGTAGGCAGGTGCCGGGGCCCCGCCGGGCGTCCAGTCGGTGCTCGACCGCGGCCCCGGCGACAGCAGTTCGGCGTCCTGACGGCCGCCGGCCATCAGCAGGAGTGCGACCGGCGGTGCTCCCACGGACCCGGCGGGTACGGACAGGGACGGGTCCCCGGCGACGGCGGCCGGAGTTGAGGACGGGATCACGTCGTTGTCGCCCCGGGCGCAGCCGGTGGTCCACACGGGCGGGTTCGCGGGGAGGCGGGGGCGCCCCGACCGTACTCGGCCATGGTCTCGTCGCTGGACCGCCGGGAGAGGTCTGCCGGCACGGGGCGCATGGCCCGGTACTCGGGGCCCGTGGCCGGCGGCGTGGCCCGTGCCTCCTCGAACAGTCCCTGACCGGCGGAGCATGTCTGCTCGCCGGGGCGCGCGCGGCTGGGCCCGATCAGCCCGGCAAGATCCCGGGGCCCGCGGCGGGTGGCGAGACAGGCGTCGATGTCCCGGCGGAACCCGCTCAGCAACGCCGGGACCTCGAGTCCGGCCAGCCGGTCCTGTTCCGGCGGAGTCACCTCGACGACCCCGGCCCCCGCGGCACGCAACCGGTCGGCCGCGCGGGTCATCGGGGCGTCGGCCTCCTGGCTGAGCGAGCGAGGGCAGCCGGCACGAAGCCGATCCGGTCGCCGCGCGGGCCGGCCGGGCGGGTGCCCCCGTCCGGGAGCCGACGGTGCCGCCGTCGCGCAGGGTGTCCGCCCGCTGGGCACGGAGAGGGCGAGCGCGGCGTCGGCCACGTCGCGCGCCATGGGGCCCGCCGTGTCCCGCTCGGCCGAGACCGGTACGACCCCGCTCGGCCGAGACCGGTACGACCCCGACCGGCCGACCGGCCCGAGACCGGGCTTGTGGCCGACCACTCCGTTCATACCGGCCGGGCACACGAGGGAGCCGTCCGTCTCGGTGCCGACCACCACCTGCCCCCCGTGGGCGCAGGCCAGGAGGGCGGCCACGCCAACGGCCGTGGCAACGGCCGCGCTCCACCGCGGCGACGCCTGGCCTGTTCATGAGGGACAGCCACTGCACCGTGCCCCCGCAGGAGTCCTTCCCGTCGCGCTCCCCGGTGACGAACGGGTTCACTTTTCCCGGGAGCCGGTAAAATAATCTGAAAGCCGAAAGGGGGTCGTAATGGATCCTTGGCTGATCTGGTTGATCGTCTCGGCGGTCCTGATCGTGGCGGAGATCTTCACCCTGACCGCCGCGCTGGGAATGCTGGGCGTGGCCGCGCTGATCACATCCGGATCCGCGGCGGTCGGCCTTTCGACGCCTTTCCAATTCCTGTTGTTCACGGTCGTCTCCACGGTCACCCTCCTCTTTCTGCGCCCCGTCGCACTGCGCCATGTCCTCCAGCCCCAGACCGAGCGGTTCGGCGTGGACGCCCTGGTCGGCAAGGCCGCCTACGTCGTCTCCGAGGTGACCGGCATGGAGGGCAGGGTCCGTATCGGCGGTGAGGAGTGGACGGCTCGTTCCTACGACGAGACGCTGGTGATCCCCCGGGGTGCGACCGTCGACGTCCTGGAGATCAGCGGGACCACCGCATTCGTCTATCCCCGGGAGTGACCATGGAAGTTTCGGCGTTTCTCATCGCCGGTGTGATCGTCGCGCTTCTCGCGGTTTTCACCGTGGTGCGGGCGGTGCGCATCGTGCCGCAGGCCCGAGCCCGCAACGTCGAGCGGCTCGGCCGCTACCATCGCACACTCAAACCCGGCCTCAGCCTGGTCATCCCGTACATCGACCGGGTCTATCCGGTGATCGACCTGCGGGAACAGGTCGTCTCCTTCAAGCCGCAACCGGTCATCACCGAGGACAACCTGGTCGTCGAGATCGACACCGTGCTGTACTTCCAGGTCACGGATCCGCGCGCGGCCTTCTACGAGATCGCGAGCTTCCTCCAGGCGGTCGAGCAGCTCACCGTCACCACGCTGCGGAATGTCGTGGGATCGATGGACCTGGAGAAGACCCTCACCTCGCGCGACACCATCAACAGTCAGCTGCGCGGTGTCCTCGACGAGGCCACCGGCAAATGGGGTCTGCGGGTGAACCGGGTGGAGATCAAGGCGATCGACCCGCCGCAGTCCATCAAGGACGCGATGCAGAAGCAGATGCGGGCCGAGCGGGACAAGCGGGCCGCGATCCTCGGCGCGGAAGGACAGCGCCAGTCGCAGATCCTCACCGCCGAGGGCGACAAGCAGGCAGCCGTGCTGCGCGCGGAGGGCAACCGCACCGCCGAGATCCTGAAGGCGGAGGGACAGTCCCGGGCCATCGACGAGGTCTTCCAGGCGGTGCACCGCAACGACCCCGACCCCAAGCTCCTCGCCTACCAGTACCTCCAGGTGCTGCCGCAGCTGGCGCAGGGCTCGGGCAGTACGTTCTGGGTCATCCCCAGCGAGGTCACCTCCGCGCTCCAGGGCGTGTCCCGCGCCTTCACCGAGGCGCTGCCGCAGTCGCCCGCCACCCGCGAGAACCCCTCGTCGGACGACGGGGCCGCCCAGGCCGCCAGCGACACGGCGCAGGCCGCGGAGGCCGCCGCCGAGGCCCTCGCGGACGCGGCCCGGGCCAACGGCGTGCCGCCCGAGGCGCTGCGCACCCGCCCGCCCGAGGACCGGTGAGACCCTGAGGCGCGGGCGCCCGGCGTACGACTCCCGGTGCGGCGGGCCCCGGCCGAGGCACGGGCCCCGCCGCACCGGGAGGACCGGTCACGCGGGACGGGCGGGTGGCGGTGGGACTACGGGGTGACCCGGTTGCCGCCGAAGGTCACCACGAGGGTGCCGTCCGAGTCGAAGGACCAGTCCAGGGCGCCCGCGTATGCGGCACACCGGGACCCGTTGGAGCCGGTCCAGAACTGGTTCGAACCGTCGGCGTCGCCCACCGTCCTGTCGTTCGGCCCGTCGTCGCGGCAGGAGGTGTTGTCCCGGAACACCGAGGTGCCCGCGTCGAACGAGAAGTTGCGCTCGGCGTTGTCGATGCCGACGTTGTCCGAGACCGTCATCGTGCCCGGGTTCCGGTTGTAGGTGAACCCGTGCTTGCCGTTGTGGTAGGCGATGCTGCGGCGCACCACGTGGTCGACCTCGATGTCCTCGCCGCCGAGCTTGTAGCCGTTGCGGTCGCCACTGGAGTTCTGGGTGCCGTCGGAGAGGGTGCCGTTCTCGTAGGCGAGGGAGTCCTCGACGGTGACCGCGCCGATCGCACCCGTCTCCGACTTGGTGTAGAGGTCCCAGCCGTCGTCGATGTTGTTGTGGGACACGGCGTGGCGGAAGACGTTGCCGGGGCCCGCGGTGAGCTTGGCGGCGAAGCCGTCGGCGTCCTCGCCGTCGGAATCGGCGTTGTCGTGCGACTCCGCGCTCAGGACGAGGTTGTGCGACGGCCACTGGTCGCGGGGCGTGTCGGACGTCATCCGCGAGAGCTGCAGCCCGGTGTCGCGGTTGTAGCGCGTCACCGTGCGCTCGAACACGTTGTTGCTGCCGCCGACGAAGATGCCGTTGTCCCCGGCGTGTTCGACGACGATCCCCTTGACGTGCCAGTACGACCCGTTGACCGCGAGTCCCCGGTTCGAGGAGCTCTCCGGCTGGGCCGCGAAGTTCAGCACCGGCGTCTCGCCCGGGTAGGCGGACAGTTCGGTGCGGTCGCCCGGGGTGCCGTCGTTGCCCCGCGGGACGGTGACCGTCTGCGCGTAGCGGTAGGTGCCGCCGCGCAGGTAGATCGCCCCGCCGGGGGCGACCCGGCTGATCGCCGCGGTGAGGGTCGTCGGGTCGGACTCCGTCCCGGACGCCCCGTCACTGCCGCTCGGCGACACGTACAGCGCGGAACCGGACGGCGGCGTCGTGGTGCCGTCGCCGTCCACCTCGGCGTCTACGTAGTCGACGTTCGGCAGGCCGGCGGACGCGGTCGGGTCGAGCCGGACGGTGTTGTTCCCCGCGCGCACCGGCACCGTGAAGGTCTTCGTCCTCCACGTGGACCACGCTCCGGTGGACTCGAAGGAGGCCGACGCCACGCTCGCGCCGTTCACCATGATGTCCGCGGCCCGTGCGTCACCCGTGCCGTTCGCGAAGCGTACGTTCAGTTTCGCCGTGCCCGCGGCGGGGGCGTTCGCGGTGAACTCGGCGTAGGCGCCGGCCACGTTGGTGCCGTTGCAGAAACCGCTGCCCGAGTAGCCGGACCAGTCGGAGTCGATGGTGCCGGTGCAGACCGCCGAAGTGTTCTCGGCCTCGTAACGGGTGGACTCAGCCTGCGCCGAGGTGCCGGACAGAGCGACGAGCGTGCCGGCCAGCAGGCCGGCGCTCGCGATGAGGGGTCTCGCTTGCATCGTGTCTCCAGGGGTTGGGTCCGACCAGGACTCGATGGGAGGATCGACTGGAGAAAGCGCTTTCCCGGGGGACACTAGAGACTTGCCGTGGACGCGTCAACGCTTCGGTACGTGTTTTATGTTCACCCATATGAATAGTCATCCGGATCGACAGCCGCCGGTGGATGCCCTGGTTGTACGGCTGCTCAGCGGAGGGCGGGCCCGGTGACGGGCCGGCCGTCGGCGTCGTAGGGCCAGACGTTGGTCCGGCAGCCGTGCAGTCCCTTGATCTGCTGCATCATCACGGGTGCCGGCCGCCCCGGCCCGGGGCACCCCTCATGGCCGTGGCCGAGGAAGTGCCCGACCTCGTGATTGATGATCAGTGCCCGGTACGACGTCACGTCGTCCGCGTAGTACTGCGTGGCCAGGAGCCACCGCTTGAGGTTGACCATGACGTCCTGGCCCACGTTGCAGTTGACCTCGCCGCCGGTGTCCAGACCGTACCGGCCGCATATGTCGTCCACCGTGCCCGCCGTGGCGAGCCGGACCCGGAAGTCGGACGTGCCCCCGGCCACCCGCCGGAACCCCACCTTCCCGTCGGCCGTCCAGCCCCGCTCGTCGGCGAGGATGCGCTCGACCTCCGCCGCGACCCTCTGCGCGGAGATGCCGATGCCGTCCTCGACCTGGACCACGTATGTCAGCGTCCGCCCGCTCCCGCCGACCCGGTCGCCGCCGCCGTCGGCCGTGGCGAAGGTCCCGGGACCCGACGACGGGATCGAACCGGGGTCCCGTCCCTCCTCCTGCCCCCGCTTTCGCTCCTTCTCCTTCTCCGGCTCGGCCGTGGCCTCGTCCTTCGGCGCCTCGGCCGTCTCGCCGGCCTCCTGCGACCCGGGCCGCCCGGTCGCCGAGGACGCGCCGGCCGTGCCGGTGGGACGGCCGGCGGATTCCGTGGCCCCCTTGAGGGCCAGGCCACCGGCGAGCACCAGCACGGCCCCGGCCGCGAGCCCCGGCCACAGCAGGCGGTGCCTGCCGCCCCGCCGGTCGCGGGTGCGGCTGCCGCGGCGTCGGCGGCCCGTGGCGGAGGAAGGTGGGGAAGTCGGTCGGCGCTCATTCATGATCACAAAGAGTGCCCCGGGCGTGTGATCGTCCGTGGACGGCTTCTGGACCGCTGTGTAACAGCCGTCACCCGCACGCGGACTCCCCTCCGTGCGCGCGCATACTGAGGTCCATGCCACGGGTCCTGATCATCGAAGACGACCGCGCCGTCCGGGACGGCGTGCGACTGGCCCTGCGCAGGCAGGGACACGACGTCGCCGCGGCCGCCACGGGCGAGGACGGACTGGAGCAGCTCAGATCGTTCCGGCCCGACGCCGTGGTCCTCGACCTGATGCTGCCGGGCATGTCCGGCCTGGAGGTGTGCCGGCGCATACGGGCGCACGACCAGGTGCCGATCATCATGGCCACCGCCCGCGGCGACGACACCGACATCGTCGTCGGACTGGAGTCCGGAGCCGACGACTACGTGGTCAAGCCGGTCCGCGCCCGTGTGCTGGACGCACGCATCCGCGCGGTGCTGCGCCGCGTCGGCGTACCGGACGAGCAGGGCGCGCCGCGTACCGAACACCACGGTGACCTGGTCATCGACCGGGCCGGACTGACCGTCACCCATCACGGCCGGCCCGTCGCCCTCGGCCCCTCCGAACTGCGGCTGCTGCTCACCCTGTCCGCCTCGGCCGGGCAGGTGTTCAGCCGCCAGCAGCTCCTGGAAGCCGTGTGGGAGCACAGCTACCACGGGGACGCGCGGCTCGTGGACGCCTGCGTCAAGCGACTGCGGTCCAAGATCGGGGAAGCCGCGGGCAGCCCCCGCTACGTCCACACCGTGCGCGGCTTCGGCTACCGGTTCGGGCCCCGGTGAGAGCTCCGCGGGCGCTGCGGGTGCCGCGCACCCTGAAGGGACTGCGCCTGCGGCTGGTGGTGGCCTTCACCCTCGTCGCCGTCGTGGCCGCGGTGACCACCGGCGCGCTGACCTTCCGTGAGGCACGGACCGGGATCCTGCAGCAGAGCCAGGACACGGTCATCGAGGACTTCCGGCACCGCGTCGACACCCTGGTCCCCAACTACCGTTTCCCGCCCGACGCGGCCGACCTGCGGTCGTTCGCCGACGACGTGTCCAGGGGCGGACGGTCCCGGCCATGGAGGGTGCTGGTCGCCTACCGGGAGGCGAGCGCGACATCCGTCCCCGGGGACGCGTTCGCGGAACTGTCCTCGTCGATGCGCGAGTCCGTGCGGTCCCGCCGGGCCACCGTGTTCCAGCGCGTGTCGCGCGACGGCCACTCCTCACTCGTCGTCGGCATGCCCGTCACCTTCGCCGGCCGGTACGGCACCGAGCGGCGCGCCTCCGGCCTCGAGGTCTACCTCACCGTGCCGCAGCAGGACGAGCAGGGCTATGTCGACGCGCTGGTCACCGCCATCGAACGCGCCACCGTGCCGGCCCTGGCCCTGGCCGTCCTGATCGCGCTCCTGGCCGCCCGTGGCGTACTGCGTCCGGTGCGGGCATTGCGCCGGGCGACCCGGAGCATCGCCGAGGGCCGCCTGGACACCCGGCTCGCGGTACAGGGCTCCGACGAACTGGCCGACCTCTCGCGCACCTTCAACGAGACCGCCGCGGCGCTGGAGGGCTCGGTGGCGGAACTGCGGCGCATGGAGGCCGGTGCCCGCCGCTTCGCCGCGGACGTCTCGCACGAACTGCGCACCCCGCTGGCGGCGATGTCGGCGGTGACGGACGTCCTGGACGAGGACGCGGCCGGCCTGGACGACGACACCGCGACGGCCGTACGCCTCATCAGCACGGAGACCACGAAGCTGGCCGCACTCGTGGACGACCTCATGGAGATCTCCCGGTTCGACGCGGGGGCGGCCGCCCTGCACCTGGACGAGATCGATCTCGCCGAGTCCGTACGGCGTACGCTCGCCACCCGCGGCTGGCAGGACACCGTGGAGACCGGCCTGCCGGAACCGGGCGGGCTGCGCGGCCGCGTCGACCCGCGACGCCTCGACGTGGTCGTGGCGAACCTCGTCGCCAACGCCCTGCGACACGGCGCGCCTCCGATCCGCCTCGACCTCCACGCGCAGAACGACCCCCGCGCCGGGAGGGAGGCGGTCGTCACGGTCCGCGACGGCGGGGACGGCATCCCCGAGAGCATCCTGCCCCATGTCTTCGACCGCTTCTACAAGTCGGCCGACGCCCGCGCCCTGAGCGAGGGCAGCGGCCTGGGCCTGGCCATAGCCAGGGAGAACGTACGGCTGCACGGCGGCACCGTCCGGGCGGCCAACCATCCGGGCGGCGGCGCCGTCTTCACGGTCGTCCTGCCCCTGCGGCCGGACGATCCGGAGGTCCGGACGACGCGGTCGGACCCGAACTCGTCGAGGGAGGAGCGGACATGAACCCGTCGGTGCCGTCACGGGCGGCCACGGGGGACCCGGGCCTGCGTCCGACCCGCGGCCGCGCCGGCCGAAGCGCCCGGCGCGCGCTCCCCGTCCTGCTCGCGGCGCTGCTCCCGCTCTCCGCCTGCGGCATCCCCGAGACCGGCGTGGTCGAGGCGGGCGAACCCGCGACCGGCGTCCTGGAGCCGGGCGTTCCGGCCGCACCGCCGAAGGCCGTGCCCGAGGAGGCGCCCGCCGTCACGGTCTCGCTCTACTTCGTCGCGGACGGCTCCCTGGTGACGGTTTCCCGCACGGTCCCCGGCGCGCCCGACCTCGGTGGGACCGTGCTCATGCTGTTCAAGGGGCCGGACGGCGGGGAGCGGAAGCGGGGACTGACGACCGAGCTGCCGACTACCGCCGTGGCTCCCACCATCCGTACCGACGGCACGGTGGTCAACGTCCGACTGCCGCGGAGCGCCGGGAGCCTCAGCGACACGGCCGTCGACCAGCTGGCCTGCACGGTCGCCGTCGCCCGGCTGCGGCAGGACCCGGCTCTGGGGAGCGCGCAGGTGACCGTGGAGCAGCCCGGCGGCCGGCTGGCCGGCCGCTCGAGCGACGACTGTCCGACCGGCCGCGGGACCGCCGAGACCCCCGGGACCGCCGAGACCCCAGCCGTGACCCCGGAGACCGGCGGAACCAGCGGCACCGGTGGCCCCGGCGGCTGACGACGCACGGGCGACCCGAAGGATCTCCCTCCCCTCCTCTCTTTCCTCCTCCGACAAGGGGCGTCCGCACGGGCGGAACCCCGACCCGACGGAGTGAGGAGCGCATGCTTGACACGTGCTCGGACGGCATGCGCCGCCGCGACAGCGGTGCTTGACTGGTGGGACCCGCGACCGCCGTGGCCCGGGCCCGCCAGGTGAGACGGACGCCGAGGCGACGGTTCCGACGGTCAGGGACGAGGTCACGGAGCCCACGGAGCACACCGGATTCCGGAGCACGGGCGAGGAGGGCGAGCCGCGGGGACCGGTGCCGACCCGCGCCGTGCCCGACGCTTCGTAACCCGGCTTCCGTACCCGGGCGCGGACCCGGGCGCGGACCCGGCACCGTCCGGCCCGCACCCTCGTGCGCCAGGTGGCCCATCCGGCCGGGCGCCCGTGCAGGACTCGGCGTGGTCGTACGTCTGAGCCCACCGCGCCTGGGTACTCTCCGCCGCATGGCGGTGGACAGAAGGACCGAGCCGCCGCGCCGGACGCCGGCTCGGCAGCGAACGAATCGTACGCTGGGGCGGGCGCTGGTGCGGTGGGCCACGACGACCGATCACAAGGTGATCGGTCATCTCTACTTGGCGACGTCGTTCGGCTTCTTCCTCTTCGGTGGCGTCCTCGCCATGCTGATGCGCAGTGAACTCGCCCGTCCCGGCCTGCAGTTGTTCAGCAATCAGCAGTACAACCAGCTGTTCACCGTGCACGGCACGATCATGATGCTGCTGTTCGCGACCCCGCTGTTCGCCGGGTTCACCAACGCCATCATGCCGCTGCAGATCGGCGCCCCCGACCTGGCGTTCCCCCGCCTCAACGCGCTCTCGTACTGGATGTACCTGTTCGGCGGTCTGATGGTGGTGGCGGGCTTCCTGACGCCCGGGGGAGCGGCCTCGTTCGGCTGGTTCGCCTACGCACCGCTGAACAGTGCGACGTTCAGCCCGGGCCCGGGCGGCGACCTGTGGACGATGGGCCTGGTGGTGAGCGGCGTGTCGACCACGCTCAGCGCCGTCAACTTCATCACCACCATCCTGTGCCTGCGCGCCCCCGGTATGACCATGTTCCGGATGCCGATCTTCACCTGGAACATCCTGTTCACGTCGATCCTGGTGCTGCCCGCCTTCCCCGTGCTCACCGCCGCGCTGCTGGCGCTGGAGGCCGACCGGAAGTTCGGCGCGCACATCTTCGACGCGGCGAACGGCGGGGCGCTGCTGTGGCAGCACCTGTTCTGGTTCTTCGGCCATCCCGAGGTGTACATCGTCGCGTTGCCGTTCTTCGGCATCGTCACCGAGATCATCCCGGTCTTCAGCCGCAAGCCGGTCTTCGGCTACGTCAGCCTGGTCGGCGCCACCATCGCCATCACCATGCTCTCCGCGGTGGTGTGGGCCCACCACATGTTCGCCACGGGCGCCGTACTGCTCCCCTTCTTCTCCCTCATGTCCTTCCTCATCGCCGTGCCGACCGGAGTGAAGTTCTTCAACTGGATCGGCACGATGATGCACGGCTCGCTGTCCTTCGAGACGCCCATGCTGTGGTCGTGCGGCTTCCTGGTCACGTTCCTGCTGGGCGGCATGAGCGGCGTCCTCATCGCGTCACCGCCCCTGGACTTCCATCTGACGGACTCGTACTTCATCGTCGCCCATCTGCACTACGTGCTGTTCGGCACGGTGGTGTTCGCGATGTTCGCCGGCTTCTACTTCTGGTGGCCGAAGTTCACCGGCAAACTGCTCGACGAGCGCATCGGGAAGATCCACTTCTGGACGCTCTTCGTCGGCTTCCAGACCACGTTCCTCGTCCAGCACTGGCTCGGCGAGCAGGGCATGCCGCGCCGCTACGCGGACTACCTGGCCGCGGACGGCTTCACCACGCTGAACACCATCAGCTCCATCGGAGCCTTCCTCCTCGGCCTGTCCACGCTGCCCTTCCTCTACAACGTGTGGCGCACCCACCAGTACGGCGAGAAGGTCGAGCAGGACGACCCCTGGGGCTACGGCCGTTCCCTCGAATGGGCCACCAGCAGCCCGCCGCCGCGCCACAACTTCACGTCGCTGCCCCGGATCCGCTCCGAGTCCCCGGCGTTCGACCTGCACCATCCCGACGTCAGCCAACACGATCAGAGGCACGTGCAGTGAGGACAGAATCCCGTCTGTTCACCGGTGTGTCGGTCTTCTTCGGCGCCGAAGCGGTCCTCTACGGCTGGTGGTCCGGTGAGCCCGCCGGCACCGCCGCCCTCACCATCGCCTTCCTCATGGCCGCGCTCGTCGCGTTCTTCCTGCGCGTGCAGTACCGCAAGCGCGGACTGCGGGCGCAGGACCGCGGCGACGGTGAGATCGTCGACACCGCGGGTCCGCTCGACTTCTTCCCGCCGCACAGCCCGTGGCCGATCACGATCGCGCTGGCCGCCGTGGTCCTCGCGTTCGGCATCGTCTTCGGCCTGTGGCTGGCACTGATCGGCTTCGGCCTGCTCGCCATGGGCGTCTGCGGCCTGGTCTTCCAGTACGCCGGCCGGGGCGTTCAGCGCTCCGGCTCGCCCGAGTAGGCCTCCCGCTCCGGCTCGCCCGAGTAGGCCTCCGGGTCCGACGCCGCCGGCACCGCTTCCGGCGCCGGCTGCTCCCGCTGGTGCTCCGGCTCCCGCCCGGTCTCCTCGACATCGACCCGGTCGCCGTAGTACCACTCGCTCAGCGTCGCCCGCAGCCGCCCCACGTGCGGTGCGGCGTCCTCCTCCCCGGACGGCGCGAGCGGCTCGGGCTCCCTGCGGGCCCGCAGCACATGACGCTCCTCGGGGTCGAGGGGCCCATGGCTCTCGGCGTAACCGCCCGCGAGGGTCTGGCGCACGTCGCCCGTCTCCTCACCCTCGGTCAGGCGCTCGCGGTCGCGCTCCTGCAGCGCCAGGCAGATGCGCTTGGTCGCGGCGAAGGCGAGCGGCGGCGCCACCACCAGGGAGATCCGGAACATCCACGTGAGCAGGTTCAGTGAGATGTGGAAGGTGTGGGCGAGGATGTCGTTGCCGCCCGCCAGGAGCAGCACCCCGTAGAACCAGATCGCGGCGACGCCCAGCCCGGTCCGCACGGGCTTGTCCCTCGGCCGGTCGCACAGGTGGTGCTCCTCGTGGTCGCCCGTCACCCACCGCTCGAAGAACGGGTAGGCGTACAGCACCGCGAACAGGGCGGCCGGCAGCAGGACCGCGGGCACCAGCACGTTCCACATGACGGTGTGGCCCGCCACCGCCGTCTCGAACGGGGGCATCAGCCGCAGCGAACCCTCCAGGAAACCGACGTACCAGTCCGGCTGCGAGCCCGTGGACACGATGTCGGGGCGGTAAGGACCGTAGGCCCAGACCGGGTTGATCTGCGCCACCGCCGCCAGCACCGCCAGGACGCCGAAGACCATGAAGAACAGGCCCGTGGAGTTCGTCATGAACTGCGGGAACAGCGGCTTGCCCACCGCGTTGCGGTTGGTGCGGCCGCGGCCCGCCCACTGGGTGTGCTTCAGGTAGAACACCAGGATCAGATGGAGCGTGACCAGCGCGAGCAGCAGCCCGGGGAGCAGCAGGATGTGCAGCGAGTACAGCCGCGGGACGATGTCGTGGCCGGGATACTGGCCCCCGAACACGAACATGCTGATGTACGTCCCCACGACCGGGATCGACAGCATGATGCCCTGCGCGATGCGCAGCCCCGTGCCGGACAGCAGGTCGTCCGGGAGCGAGTAGCCGGCGAAGCCCTCGGCGAGCGCCAGCGCGAACAGCGTGACGCCGATCAGCCAGTTGACCTCACGCGGTCGGCGGAACGCCCCGGTGAAGAAGACCCGCAGCAGATGCACCCCGATGGCCGAAAGGAACACCAGGGAGGCCCAGTGGTGCACCTGCCGGATCATCAGTCCGCCGCGCACGTCGAAACTGATGTCCAGCGTCGACCGGTAGGCCTCCGACATGCTCACGCCCAACAGCGGCTCGTAGGAACCGTTGTAGACGACCTCGGTCATCGAGGGTTCGAAGAACAGCGTCAGCCAGACACCGGTCAGCAGCAGCACGACGAAGCTGTACAGGGCGATCTCGCCCAGCAGGAACGACCAGTGCTCGGGGAAGGCCTTGCGCAGCAGCCCCCCGCCCTCCGAGACGGGAAGCCGCCCGTCGGCCCAGTTGACGGTGCGTTCGGCCGCGTAGCGGGCCCGCGCACCGGCGCGGGCCCTTCTCCTCTGCAACAGCACGGCGCATGGGTTCCCCGCCGTCCGTGCCGGAAACTACGCCCCGGCCGGGAACGGTCACCCTTCGGCCCGCACTGCCGGCGCGGGTGCCGTGCGGCGGCGGGGCGGGCGGACATCCCGCGCGGGTCAGCGTCCGCCCGGGCCACCGCTGCCGAAGGAGCCGCTGCTGCCCTCGTCCCAGCGGGGCCGGTCCTGCTCGGAGGCGGTGCGGCTGCTCTGGTGCCCGAGCTCGTGCGGCAGCGTACGGTCGTCGCTCTTCGGCATCTCGTCGGGCTCCCGGCGCTCTCGCGTCTCGTGGACGGGCCCCTCGTCGGGCATCCGGGGCTGCTCCTCGGGCCGCGGCGGCGGCGGCTCACGGCGCTTCTGCCGACTGCCGAAGGCGAAGGCGCCGATCAGCACGGCCACCACCACGACGGCCGCCAGGATCAGCCAGATGGCGGGCGCGCCGGAGCCCGCTGCCAAGTCCATCGATGCGTTGGTCATGGAGCGCGGGTACCCCCGGCCCGCGTCGCCAACCAGCTCAGGCCGACCGCGACGCCCGCGTCCGCGAACGGTTCGCCTTCCTGATCGCCGCGAGCAGCTCCGCCTTCGACATCTTCGAACGGCCCTCGACGTCCAGACGCCGGGCGATCCCGTACAGGTGCTCCTTCGACGCCTTCTCGTCGACACCCTCGCCGCTGCGGCCGCCCCGTCCGCGGGGCCGCCCGGACCGGGGGTCGGAGGGGCCCTTGCGGCCGCCCTCCTTGCGCTCCCAGTGATCGCCGACCTTCTCGTACTTGTGCTTGAGCGCCCCGTACGCCACCCGGTGGGCCCGCTCGCCCTCGCCGTACTCCTCCACGGCCGAGTCATGGGCCTTGACCCAGGTGCGCCGGGCCTCCTGCGGGGAGCGCTCCAGAGTCGACGGCAGTTCCTGTCGTCCCGGCATGTCCGTGCACCTCCGTGCGTCTTCGGTGTCGTCGTCCCCACCGGCTGCGGGGTCGTGCACGGGTGCCCGGCGGCGCACCCTGAAAACGGCCCGGCACCCTTGGAAACAGGGGCCCGGCGGTTTGGTGCCGTCTCCAGCGGCAACCCGCGCGGTGTGACATCGACGACGACTTCCCAGCAGGAACTCTTCCGCTTCCTGGAAGACCGCTTCGCATGCGCGCAGGCGTGTACCGAGTGCGCCAGGGCGTGCGCGCTGCGGGCGAGCCTCGTGGACCCCGACGGGACCGAGAACCAGGAACTCGTACGGCGCAGGGGCATCATGTGCGCGGAGGTCTGCGACGCGACCTGCCGGGTGCTGTCCGAACAGAACCAGGTGGACGAGGGCGCCATCCGCGCCCAGCTGGAGTGGTGCTGTCAGGTGTGTCTGGAGAGCGCGCACGTCTTCGACACGCACCCCGGAGCCGAGGAGAGCGCGCAGGCGTGCCGCGACTGCGCCCGGGCCTGCGGAGAGTTCCTCGCCACCTTGCGCTGAGCCCCTGGGAGCGTGCCGCGCGCCGCGTTAGCCTGCCCGTATGGAGGCGAAGGAGACAGGCGGCGATCCGGGGCTGTTCGGTCAGAATTCCGTGACCTGGCAGGCGCACGGCGACCCGATGATGTGGGTGGCCGGTATCCGCGCCCTCTACCTCCAGGCCCTGCACCCGCGCGCCGTGCGCGGAGTGATGCAGAACAGCGACTTCCGGCGCGACGCCTGGGGCCGGCTGATGCGCACCGCGAGCTTCGTCGGCACCACGACGTACGGCACCACCGAGGCCGCCGAGCGGGCCGGTGCCCGGGTCCGGAAGATCCACCGCGTACTCGGGGCGACGGACCCGGACACCGGGGAGCGCTACGGCGTCGACGAACCCGCGCTGCTGCTGTGGGTCCACTGCGCCGAGATCGACTCCTACCTGCACGTCCTGCGCCGCTCCGGATTCCCGCTCACCGACGCCCACGCCGACCGCTACCTCGCCGAACACCGGCACAGCGCCCGCCTCGTCGGTCTCGACGCCGCCCGCGTACCCGCGAACCGGGCCGAACTGGCCGCCTACTTCGCGCGGGTACGGCCCGAACTGGCCGCGGGGGACGAAGCGCACGAGGTGGACGACTTCCTGCTCCGCCCGCCCACGCACCCCCTGCTGGTCCCGGCACGCGAGCTGCTGTGGCGGCGGGTCGCGCGACTGGCGTACGACTCACTACCGCCGTACGCGCACCAGCTGTACGGCAGACCGGCGCCCGCACCCGCCACCGTCACCCGCAGGCTGCGAGTCACGGGCACCCTGCTGCGCGCGATTCCCGCACGTCTGCGCTGGCAGCTGCCGCCCAAACACATCCTGCGCGCCACGGCGCGGCTCGGGCCGGCCGCGCGCCCGGCGCCGTACAGACTCGCACGGCCGGCCGCCATACCGGACCGGCCAGGGGAGGGCCGGGTGGACTGAACCACGGGGGCGGGCGAGGTCATGGGGGACAGCACAGTGATCCAGGGCCGATACCGGCTGCTCGACCGATCGGGCGCGGCGGCATGGCGAGGTCTGGCGGGCGAAGGACGAGTCACTGGGCCGTCGCGTCGCCGTCGAGTGCCTCGAACCACCGGGCATGCGGCACGACCACTCCTTCACCCGCGTCCTGCGGGAGAGGGTCCGGCGCGAGGCACGGGTGGCCGCCGCGCTCCGGCACCGAGGGGTGACCGTCGTGCACGGCTTCGGCGAGGGGGACGGCATGCTCTTCCTGGTCATGGAGCTGCCGGAGAGACACGACCTGAGCCGGCCCCTGGCGGACGACGAACACCGTCCGCTGCCGGTGTCGGCGTCGTCGGCATCCGAAGACGACGCCTGGGCGATCCTCGCCGGCCACCGCGGCACCGAGCCCGAACGGCCCCGCGACCACCGCGCCGAACTGCCCGGATACCCGGACCGGATCATCCTCGACCTGCTGGCCGAACGGCCCGAGCAGCGCCGGCACGCTGACCGGGAGACCGACGCGGGACACCCGCGGCGGCTGCGGACGGCGCCCGGCGGCGGGCTGGCCGGGCCCGATGGGACCGTGTTACCAAGAGCCATGACGACCCCGCCCGGCACCCTGCGCACCTACGACGCCGTCATCGTCGGCGGCGGCCACAACGGACTGGTCGCCGCCGCCTACCTGGCCCGGGCCGGCCGCTCCGTGCTGGTGCTGGAACGGCTGGACCACACCGGCGGAGCGGCCGTGTCCACGCGACCGTTCGCCGGGGTCGACGCACGACTGTCGCGCTACTCGTACCTGGTCAGCCTGCTGCCCAGGAAGATCGTGCGGGATCTCGGTCTCGACTTCCGGGTGCGCGCCCGCTCCGTCTCGTCGTACACGCCCGCCGAGCGTGACGGGCGGCCCACCGGGCTCCTCGTCGGCGGGGGCGAGCGGCGCACGCGCGAGTCGTTCGCCCGGCTCACCGGTTCGGAGCGGGAGTACGCGGCCTGGCAGCGGTTCTACGCCATGACCGGCCACGTGGCCCAGCGGGTCTTCCCGACCCTCACCGAGCCGCTGCCCACCCGGGACGAGCTGCGCCGCAGGGTCGACGACGAAGCGGCCTGGCGGGCCCTGTTCGAGGAACCGGTCGGCGTGGCGATCGAGGAGCACTTCGCCGACGACCTGGTACGCGGCGTGGCCCTCACCGACGCGCTGATCGGCACCTTCGCCGACGCACACGACCCCTCCCTGGCCCAGAACCGCTGTTTCCTCTACCACGTGATCGGCGGCGGCACCGGCGCCTGGGACGTGCCGGTCGGCGGCATGGGCGCCCTCACCGACGCGCTGGCCGACGCGGCACGCGCCGCGGGCGCGGTGCTCGCCACCGGACACGAGGCGGTGCGTATCGACGCGGACGGGCGAACGGCCGAGGTCGTCCACCGCTCGGCCGAGGGCGAGGGCGTCGCCGCCGCACGCCACGTCCTGGTCAACGCCTCCCCGCGCGAACTGGCCGCGCTCACCGGGCAGGCACCGCTCCCGTCCGCGGAGGGCGCCCAGCTCAAGGTGAACATGCTGCTGACCCGGCTCCCGCGGCTGCGCGACCCCGAGGCCGACCCGCGCGAGGCCTTCGCCGGCACCTTCCACGTCGCCGAGGGCTACGAGCAACTGGCCGCCGCGCACGCCCGGGCGGCCGCCGGTGAACTGCCCGCCGCACCGCCCTCCGAGATCTACTGCCACTCGCTGACCGACCCCACCATCCTCGGCCCCGACCCGGCCGCGAGAGGCATGCACACCCTCACCCTGTTCGGCCTGCACACGCCGGCCCGCCTCTTCGCCCGCGACAACGACGCCGTACGCGAGGAACTGCTGAAGTCGACCCTCGCCCAGCTCGACGCCCACCTGGCCGAACCGCTCGCGGACTGCCTGGCGACCGATGCCGAGGGGCGGCCCTGCATCGAGGCCAGGTCGCCGCCAGACCTGGAACGCGATCTGCGCCTGCCCGGCGGGAACATCTTCCACCGCGAGCTGTCCTGGCCCCACGCCCAGGAGGGCACCGGCCGCTGGGGGGTGGAGACCGGCCGGGCGAACGTCCTGCTGTGCGGCGCGGGCGCCGTGCGCGGGGGAGGGGTGAGCGGTGTGCCGGGGCACAACGCCGCGATGGCGGTCCTCGAACGGGCGGGACACTGACCGACGCATGTGTCCGACGGGGCTGGGTACCGCGACATAACGGAAATTACGCACACGAGACCAGCACGACAAGGAGCCCGTCATGGCGGACCTCAGCCCCATCGACCTGCAGAAGGCCCTCAACGGCATGGACTACCCGGCGGACAGGAAGTCGCTCGTCGACTGCGCTCGCAAGAACGAGGCCGACGACAAGGTCGTGAGCCGCCTCGACGGACTGAAGGAGAACAGCTTCGACGGTCCGAACGAGGTGCAGAAGGCCGTCTTCAACGGCTAGCTAGCGGACACGCGTCGTCCCCACCTCACAGGTCGATACACTTAGTCGGCCGACGCCGACCACCCCACCGTCTCGACGCGCGCCGCGTCCGCCGGGCGCGCGTCCTGGAACAGGACGTCACCGCCCGCCTCCGCGCGCAGCCCGTCGACGTACGCCCCGCGGCCCACGTACAGCCGGTCGGTCGTGTACCGCCAGCGCAGCGTGAGCCCGCGCGCGGCCGGAAGGCCGGCCGTCAGCCGGTGCCAGACGCGCCCCGACCAGCCGGTGGCCGAGCCCGCCGGATGCTGCCGGGGCGCCTCGCCGCGCCGCGTCGTGGTGAACGGCACGGGCTGCCAGGCGGCGCCGCCGTCGGCCGTGGCCTCCAGGACAAGGGCGTCCGACCCGGGTTCCGTGTCCCACCACAGCGCGCAGCTCAGCCGCGCCCGGCCGGCCGAGGTGTCCAGCACGGGCAGCGTGAGCGTCGCCGTGGCGGAACTCGCCGTGCCCGAGAACCACGCGGTGCGCCCGTGCGCGGGCCGGACCGGCACGGCCCGCGCCAGGTTGGTGCCGGCCGCCACCCGTGGAGCCGATCCGGAGCGCCAACTACGCACCGGATGCACGGAGTTGCCGAGAACGACGAGAAACGAGTCGGTCGTCGGGTCGAGCACCAGCGAGGTGCCCGTGAAACCGGTGTGCCCGGCCGTGCGCGGCGTCGCCATCGCGCCCATGTACCAGTGCTGGTACAGCTCGAAGCCCAGGCCGTGCTCGTCGCCCGGGAAGCCGGTGTTGAAGTCGGTGAACATCAGCTCCACCGACTCCGGCCGCAGGATGCGCGCCCGGCCGTAGGAGCCGCCGTTGAGCAGCGTGCGGCCGAGTACCGCGAGGTCCCACGCGCGGGAGAACACCCCCGCGTGACCGGCGACGCCGCCGAGGCTGAAGGCGTTCTCGTCGTGCACCTCGCCCCACACCAGCCCGCGGTCCAGGCCGGACCAGGGCTGCCGGGCGTCCTCGGTGGCCGCGATCCCGGGCCGCCAGGAGGCGGGCGGGTTGTAACGCGTGCGGTCGAGTCCGAGCGGTTCGGTGATCTCCTCGCGCAGCAGGACATCCAGGGAGCGGCCCGTGACCTCCTGGAGCACCAGCTGGAGGGAGATCATGTTCAGGTCCGAGTACAGGTACGCGCTGCCGGGCGGGCTCACCGGCGTCTCGTCGTACACGAGCTGGACCTTCTCCTCGTAGGTGGGCGCGCCGTACAGCGGGATCCACGCCCGGAAGCCCGAGGTGTGGGTGAGGAGCTGACGGATGGTCACCTCCCGCTTGCCCGCCCGGCCGAAGTCCGGCAGATACGAGGCCACCGGCGCCTCCAGCTCCAGCGCACCCCGTTCCAGCCGCTGCACGGCGAGGATCGAGGTGAACAGCTTGGAGATCGACGCGAGGTCGAACACCGTGTCCTCGGCCATCGGGATCTGCTCCCCCGCCGGGAACTCGACCCCGGTGCCGGTCGCCTCGTCGTAGGCCCGGTAGCGCACCGCCATGCCGATCGGCTCGTGCAGCGCCACCGTGCCGCCCCGGCCGGCGAGCAGCACGGCGCCCGCGTACCACGGGTGCCGGGGGGACGGGGCGAGGAACGCCTCGGCGTCGGTGACGAGCTGCCGCAGATGACCCGACAGCAGCCCGGCGCGCTCGGCGGAGCCGTGCCGCAGTGTGGGACGGCCGCCCCCGCCGGGGACGGCCTCGGCCGGTCCGGCCGCGAACGGGGTGATGGCCAGGGCGCCGCCCAGGGTCAGGACGCCGGCGCCCAGTTGACGCCGTGTGAATCCGTTCGTCGCCTGTCCGGCCATCGACGAGCCTCCCGCCACCGAAGCTGGAAGTTTCTTTCCCGGATCGCCGTGCGGAGTGAAACTTTCCTGTCGGCGACGGGTGGTGTCAATGGGGCGTACGGAACGGACACGAGGAGTCGGCGGCCCGGGCGCACACGGCTTAACCCGCCCCCGCGACCGGCCGAGGATCATGTCATGACGCCCGGACACGGCAGCACGGTCGACGGGGTGCTGCGGCGCAGCGCCCGACGCACTCCGGCACGGGTCGCGGTCGAGTACCGCGACCGCACCTGGACGTACGAGGAACTCGACACCGCGGTCTCCCGCGCGGCGAGCGTCCTGCTGGACGAGGGTCTTTCCCCCGGCGACCGGGTCGGCGCCTACGGCCACAACTCAGACGCCTACCTGATCGCGTTCCTGGCCTGCGCCCGCGCGGGCCTGGTGCACGTCCCGGTCAACCAGAACCTCACCGGCGACGACCTCGCCCACATCGCCCGCCAGTCCGGCAGCACCCTCGTCCTCACCGACCCCGGCCTCGCCGCCCGGCTGCCCGACGGGACCCGCACCCTGCCCCTGCGCGACGCCGGCGACTCGCTCCTCACCCGCCTCACGGCGGCGCCCGCGTACGACGGCCCCGAACCGGACGCCGAGGACCTGGTGCAGCTCCTGTACACCTCCGGCACCACCGCACTGCCCAAGGGCGCGATGATGACCCACCGGGCGCTGGTGCACGCGTACCTGAGCGCCATCACCGCGCTCGGCCTCGGCGCCGGCGACCGCCCCGCGCACGCCCTCCCGCTCTACCACTCGGCGCAGACGCACGTCTTCCTGCTGCCCTACCTCGCGGTCGGCGCGACCAACATCATCCTGGACGCACCGGACGGCGACCGGCTCTTCGACCTGATCGAAGCGGGCCGCGTGGACAGCCTGTTCGCACCGCCGACCGTGTGGATCGGCCTCGCGAACCGCGCCGACTTCGCCACCCGCGACCTCGGCGGCCTGCGCAAGGCCTACTACGGCGCGTCGATCATGCCCGTCCCCGTCCTGGAGCGGCTGCGCGAACGCCTCCCGCACCTCGCCTTCCACAACTGCTTCGGCCAGAGCGAGATCGGCCCCCTCGCCACGGTCCTGGGCCCGGACGAGCACGAGGGCCGGATGGACTCCTGCGGTCGCCCCGTCCTGTTCGTCGAGGCGCGCGTGGTCGACGAGGACGGAAAGGACGTGCCCGACGGCACCCCCGGCGAAATCGTCTACCGCTCCCCGCAGCTGTGCGAGGGCTACTGGGACAGGCCCGAGGAGACCGAGGCCGCCTTCCGAGACGGCTGGTTCCACTCCGGCGACCTCGCGGTGCGGGACGCGCAGGGCTACTACACGATCGTCGACCGCGTGAAGGACGTCATCAACTCCGGTGGCGTGCTGATCGCCTCCCGCCAGGTCGAGGAGGCCCTCTACACGCACCACGCCGTCGCCGAGGCAGCGGTCATCGGCCTGCCCGACGAGCGGTGGATCGAGGCCGTCACGGCCGTCGTCGTCCCGCGCGGGGAAGTCACCGAGGACGAACTGATCGCCCACGCCCGCGAGAGACTCACCGCCTTCAAGGCACCCAAACAGGTCCGGTTCGTGGACGCCCTGCCGCGCAACGCCAGCGGGAAGATCCTCAAGCGGGAGCTGCGGGACCGCTTCGCCGGTTCCTGACGCGGCAACCGCGTTGCGCGACACAGCGGCGGCCGGTGAGGACCGGGCGTCATGCAGACCTTCACCGCGTACGACGGCACCCGCCTCGCCCACCACGTCCGGGGCGAGGGCGACCCGCTCGTCGTCCTGCCGGGCGGGCCCATGCGCGCCTCCGCCTACCTCGGCGGCCTCGGCGGCCTCGCCGACCATCGCCGGCTGATCCTCCTCGACCTGCGCGGCACCGGCGAGTCCGCCGCACCCGAGGAGTCGGCGACCTACCGCTGCGACCGGCTCGTGGACGACGTAAGGCACTCCGCGAGCACCTCGGCCTCGAGCGGATGGACATCCTCGCGCACTCGGCCGGGGGCAGCCTCGCGATGCTGTACGCGGCCCGCCACCCGGCGCGCGTGGCCAGGCTCGTCCTGGTCGCCGCCACTCCCTGGGCGCTGGACATGCCGGCGACGGCCGAGGAGCGGTTCCGGGCGGCGCTCCTGCGCACGGACGAGCCCTGGTTCGAGGAGGCCATCGGGCCCTTCCGGGCCTGGCCGGCCGGAACCGGCGCATTCGACCCCGTGTTCCTCCCCTTCTTCCACGGCCGCTGGGACGACGCCGCCAGGAACCACGTGGCCCGCGGCGAGAAGGAGTCCAACGACGCGGCAGGCGACGTCTACCTGTCCCCGGACGCCTTCGACCCGCCCGCCGCCCGCGCCGCCCTCGCCCGCTGCCCCGCCCGGGTCCTCGTCCTCGCCGGTGAGCGCGACGGCGGCCCCAGCCCGGAGCTCGCACGCCGCTGCGCCGACGTCTTCCCGCACGCCGAGGCAGCCGTCCAGCCGGGTGCCGGGCACTGTCCCTGGCTCGACGACCCGCGGTGGTTCTCCCACCGGGTCGCCGCGTTCCTCGAACAGAACTGATCTCCGCCGGATCCGTTCCGTATCGTTCCGAAAGGCACCCCTCGCATGGCCTGTCGGCCATCCGACCCGGTCGCTAGGCTGGCCGCGGACGACGACATCGGGAGGAGCACGGACGTGGCCGAGAGCACCACCCAACAGCGCCCGCTCAGGGGCTGGGACAAGCCGGAGCTGGATCTCAGCAACGCGCAGTGGCAGTCCAGCAGCCGGGGCCTGGGGGATGTCCAGATCGCCTTTGTCGAGGGGTTCATCGCCATGCGGAACAGCGGCAGCCCGGAGAGCCCCTCGCTGATCTTCACCCCGGCGGAATGGGGCGCGTTCGTGTCGGGAGCGCGGGAAGGGGAGTTCGACCTCACGTAGGACGCCGGGCGGGGTGAGCCGACCGGCCGAACCGGGGTGTTTCGTCCGTCACCGGGGGGAAGTCCGTACTCCGGAGGTGAGGACCCATGAGCACCCTGCCGGTCATCGCGGCGGTCGACGGTTCGGCGGACGGCCTGCGCGCCCTGGACTGGGCGCTCGATGCCGCCCACCGGCGCGAGGCACCCCTGCGGGTGGTGCACGTGCGCCAGTACGCCGCATGGTCCCAGGCCGACGTCCTGGTCGCGGGCCCGCCCGACACCGCCGAGGATCCCGCGCTGGAGCAGGCCCGCGCGCACCTCCAGGGGCGGGCCTTCGCGGTGGCGACGGAGTACGTCGGCATGGAGGGCGTACCGGGCGCCCTGCTGCCGGAACTGGGCGCCGACGCCCAGTTGCTGGTGCTCGGCTCCCGGGGCCGGGGCGGCTTCACGGGGCTGCTGCTCGGCTCCAACGGCATGGCCGCCGCCCGCGACGCCCAGTGCCCCGTCGTGGTCGTGCCCCGTCCCGGACGCGAGGTCCACGGCGAGGCACCGGCCGAACCCGGCCCCAGAGTGGTGGTCGGCCTGCACGTGGACAGTCCCGACGAGGCCACGCTGTCCTTCGCCTTCACCGAGGCCGAGCTGCGCGGCGCCCGCCTCCAGGTGGTCGCCGCCTACCCGTGGCCGGTGCAGACCTGGGCCGCCGCCGGGCAGCTGATGCCCCCGGTGATCGACGAGGTCGCCGTCGAGAGCGAGACGCGGGTCCTGGCCGACGGTCTCCTCGCCCCCTACCGCGCACGCCACCCCGATGTCCGGGCCGACTCCCATGCCGTCCCCGGCGACGCCGCCGGGAACCTGGTCGCTTCCTCCAGGGACGCCGACCTGGTCGTCGTCGGCCGCCACCGCAGGCGCCTTTTGGCCCCCGCCCGCATGATGGGCTCGGTCACCCACGCCGTCCTGCTCCACGCGGCGTCCCCCATCGCGGTGATCCCGCCCGCCCCGCCGCAGGAGTGACACCCGGGAGGCGAGTGGCCCGGTGCGGGGCCGTGGTCCGCCCCGGCAGCGGCTGCGGGCCTGCCACGCCCCCCGCCGCGTGCGCTACTTCCTCAAGGAGCACCCGCGTCAGGAATGGTGCGGACCCTCCTGCGGCGACCGGGCCCGGGTGGCCCGCCACCAGGAGCGGCACAGGCGGACCGGGTAGTCCGGCCGGGCGCCCGCCCGCACGCCGCTCGACGGCCCCGGGCACGTACCATGGCGGCATGTCGTTCCTCCGCCGCCGCAGCGCCACGCCCGCCGGGCCCGACTTCGACGTACTGGCCATGGACCCGGGCGACTGGCCCGGCAATCTGGGCGCCGGCCTGCTGCCCGCGCCCGACGGCAGCTGCCAGGGCGTCTTCCTGCGCTACGACCTGTTCGGCGGCCGCGGTCCCGCGATGATCATCGGCAATCTCCCGGACGGCTCCCCGGCCCGCGAGGTCCCCGAGGGGGAGATCCCCTTCGAGGTGGCCCAGCTGCTGCTCGCCCTGGGAAACGACGAGGAGATCACGGTCGTCGGCGCCGAGGACGTCCCGGTGATGCAGGGCGACAACCTGCTCGTCGTGCGCCGCCTCAAGCTCTCCGAGAGCCGCATCTCCTGCGTGCAGTTCGACCGCAGCGACGGCGTCCTGGTGACCATCGCCGCCTGGGACCGCCCCATCACCGACGACCTGTACGCCCTGCTGAAGCCGCTCCCGGCGGAGCTTTTCCAGCAGGGCTGAGACCAGGCCGCCGACTCCCGGCCGCTAACGGGCGGTCGCGACCGTCACGTCGGCGGCGCGCACGTACGCGACCCGGTGGCCGTACTGGATCTCGTAGTACTGGTCCTCGCCGGTCACCACCCGGTGGGACGCCTCGCCGAACGTGACCGCGTAGTAGTACTCGCCCGGCACCTTCTCACCGACCACGTACTTCTGGCCCTTCGGCAGCCGGTACGGCAGCGGTGACACGGCCTGGGCGGGCACGTCCGCCGGGTAGGCGGCCTTCTCCGGGTACGCGCGCCCGTACACCGGGACGCTCTCCAGGCCCTCCCGCGGAGTGATCACCCGGCCCGACGCGGGCACCGCCGCGGGGCTCCTGCGCGGGT
This sequence comes from Streptomyces sp. NPDC048392, assembly GCF_043200575.1. Lineage (NCBI taxonomy): Bacteria > Bacillati > Actinomycetota > Actinomycetes > Kitasatosporales > Streptomycetaceae > Streptomyces > Streptomyces sp. NPDC048392. Next base: position 87,021 of record NZ_JBICYB010000019.1, on the reverse strand, counting down.
TGTGGAACCAGGCCTTCTGGCCCAGGTACCAGATCGCCGTCCACTCGCCCCACCGGCCGGCCACCGCGTACTGCTGGCCCGTGGAGACCCGCGAGGACAGGTCGTTCACCCCGGTCGTGGGGGTGGTGCCGAGGCCGATGTCCTTGATCAGGGGCGCCTTCACGTCGTGGTCGGAGTACAGCCGCACCTCGCCGGAGCCGTGCGAGGCGCAGGGCTCGCCCGCCGTCTCGCAGCCGGTGTACTCGGGGCGGTTGGCGGCGTAGTCGGGCCGGATCGTCACCAGGGAGGACCTCCTGCCGGCGGTCGGCTCGACGGGGCGGCCGAGCAGCTGGAAGTAGTGCCGCCAGTCCCAGTAAGGGCCCGGGTCGGTGTGCATGCCCGGAATCGTCGCCGTGGTGGTGCCGGGAACGTTGTCGTGGCCGAGGACGTGCTGCCGGTCCAGCGGAATGCCGTACTTCCCGGCCAGGTACTTCACCAGCCGCGCCGACGAGCGGTACATCGCCTCCGTGTACCAGGCGTCCGGCTCCGCCAGGAAGCCCTCGTGCTCCAGGCCGATCGACTTGGCGTTGACGTACCAGTTGCCGGCGTGCCAGGCGACGTCCTTCGCCTTCACGTGCTGCGCGATGTGGCCGTCGGTGGAGCGCAGCGTGTAGTTCCAGGACACGTAGGTGGGGTCCTGGACCATGTTGAGGACCCCGTTCCAGGTGCCCTCCGTGTCGTGCACGACGATGTACCGGATGCGCTGGGTGCCGGGCCGGCCGCCCAGGTCGTGATTGCCGTAGTCGCCGTCGCCGAACTCCTCGTACGGCGCCGGGACCCACTCGCAGGACACCGACTTCGGGCACTCCGTGCCGGCGGCCCTCGCGGCCCGCAGACGCGCGCCGTCCAGCTGGGTCACGTCGGGAGTCGCGCCGGGGCGGGCGGCCAGGGCGACCCGCTGGCCGGCGTCCGTGGTCCGCCGCTCGCCCGCGCGGATCACCTCGTACACGTCGTCCGCGTACGCCGCCGCCGTCGCGGAGTCCTCCGCGCCCGAGAAGCGGGCCACCGCCGCGTACCAGTCCGCCGGGTCGGAACTGAGCGGCTCGCCCAGTTCGCGCTGGGCGGCGGCGAGCAGCGCGGCACCGCCGGACACGTTCGCGGCCGGGTCCGTGCGCAGCGCCTCGGGGCTGAGCCCGGTCAGCTCGGCGGCCTTCGGCAGCGTGGTCAGCCGGGCCGGCAGTTCGGCGGGTGGCGAGTCGTCTCCGCCCGTCGGGTGCAGCGGGGCGCGGGCGTCGTCGCCGCGCGGGTCCTCGGAGCCCTCACCGTGGTGCGACGCCCCGGCCAGTGCCGTGCGGGCGTCGGTGAGGTGCAGCGGCCCGTAGCCGCCGGTGACGCTCGGTGCGCCGCCGTGCGCGTCCCAACGGGACTGCAGGTAGGAGACGCCGAGCAGAACGCTCTGCGGCACGTGGTACTCGGCCGCCGCGGCGGCGAACGCCCGCTGGAGGCGGTCCGGGGCGGGCGGCGCGTCCACGGGCACGGCGGCGGACGGTGCGGCGCCGAGCAACGGCAGCAGCAGTGCCGCGGTGGCCAGGGCGGGCACGACGGGGGATCCTCGCAAAGCGGCCTCCTGTGACGGTCGGGCGGGACGGGGTGTGGCGGGGCGTGCGGGGCCGGGCGTGGGTCAGTGGTACCCGGCGGTCCGACGATCCGTCAATCATGCCGTCACCGTGGCGATTTCCCACGTCAGCAGGGGGTTCGGCGAGTTTCGTGGCGGCGGCCCACGGGCCTGCGGGGCGTCAGTGGCGTACACCAATGAGCCCCGCGCACACCCGGTCCGGCGGAAGCACGAAAAACCGCGGTGCGCCCCCTGAGGGACACACCGCGGACCCCTGCCCTCCGGTCAGCGGGTGCCGACCGCCGCCCGTACGGCCCGCCGGGCCATCTGGCAGTCGTCGTGCAGCCGGCGCAGCAGCAGCCGCTGTTCCTCGCCGCTCGGCGCGGCACCCGGATGGGCCGGTGCCGCGACCGGGTCGTGCATCGAACGCTGCACGGCCGTCTCGTACGTACGGATCTCCCTGGTCAGTACGAGCATCAGGTTCACCAGGAACGCGTCGCGCGCCGCCGTGCCCGCCGACTGGGCGAGCTGGCTGATCTGACGGCGGGCCACCGGGGCGTCGCCGAGGACGGCCCACAGCGTCGCCAGGTCGTAGCCCGGCAGGTACCAGCCCGCGTGCTCCCAGTCCACGAGCACCGGACCGGCCGGGGACATGAGGATGTTGGACAGCAGTGCGTCACCGTGACAGAACTGGCCCATGCCCTGGCGTCCGCCCGCGTGGGCGATGCCGTGCAGCAGCTTCTGCAGGTCGCCCAGGTCCCGGTCGGTGAGCAGACCCAGTTCGTGGTAGCGGGCGATCCGGGCCGCGTAGTCCAGCGGGGCGTCGAAGGTACCGGCCGGCGGCCGCCAGGCGTTCAGCCGGCAGACCGCGCCGAGCGCTGCCCTGATGTCCGCCCGCGGCGGGGCCTCCAGAGGGTGCCGCTGCAGCGCCGCCACCCGCCCCGGCATCCGCTCGATCACCAGCGTGCCGTTGTCCGGGTCCGCCGCGATCAGTCTCGGCACCCGCACCGGAGGGCGCTGCCGGACGAACGAGCGGTACGCCCCTATCTCGTGCCGGCTGCGCTCCGCCCAGGCGGGGGAGTGGTCCACTAAACACTTGGCCACCGCCGTGCTGCGACCGGTCGTACCGACCAGGAGCACGGACCGCCCGCTGCGGCGCAGCACCTGCACGGGGGAGAACTCCGGGCAGATCCGGTGCACGGCGGCGATCGCCGTGCGCAGTTGGGCCCCCTGGGGGCCGGACAGGTCGATTCTCCCGCTGAGCGGCTGTGTGCCGGGCCCCGCGCCGAGCCGCGCCCTGCCGGTCCCGAGCACCGGGGCCGCCGGACGCGCGGGGGCGAGATAGGGGCCGCCGCCCGCCGCCGGGCGGGGGTGCAGCGAGCGCTGTGGGGCGGACACGGAGGACGATGCTGCGTACATGGGCGAGACAGATCCCTTCGTGTGCCTGCTGTGCCTGTCTGAAGAGCGGCGCCGGTCCGGTCCGTTCCCGTACCGGGGCGCGCCTTCCGAAAGCCGTCGCGCCGCCCGACCGGCCGACTGGGGCCACCCTGGGGAGTACCCCCGCGGCGACCGGGTCGGGGAGGCGCATTCCTACCTGACACCCGGCCGCCCGTGGCACACCATCTGGCGCACCCTGGCGAACGGTGGCGAATAGTCGCCCGGCAACCTGCACGGGGCTACTGTCAACTCAGCCGAGAACCTGGGGGCTTGACGTGAGCGGAGAAGCCAACACCCGTCTGTCGGACCTGTTCGGCCTGGCCGGCTGGTCCAAGGGCGAACTCGCGAGGCTGGTCAACCGGCAGGCGGCGGCCATGGGCCACCCCCAGCTGGCGACCGACACCTCGCGGGTGCGGCGGTGGATCGACATGGGAGAGATCCCGCGTGATCCCGTGCCGCGGGTACTGGCGGCTCTGTTCACCGAGCGTCTCGGCCGTGTCGTGACCATCGAGGACCTCGGTCTGGTCCGGCACGGGCGTGCGGGGAAACGGCCACACGACGGGAGCGCAGAGCATCCCGACGGCGTGCCGTGGGCGCCCGAGCGGACCGCGGCGGTCCTCACCGAATTCACGGGAATGGACCTCATGCTCAACCGACGCGGCTTGGTGGGCGCGGGCGCCGCGCTCGCCGCGGGCTCCGCACTCAGCAGCGCCATGCACGACTGGCTGCACACCGACCCGGCCCTGGCGGCCGAAGCCCCCGACCCCCATCGATCCCTGCACGCCGACCCCGCCGGGTTCGACCGTTACGAGGCCGCCCCCATCGGGTCGCAGGAAGTGGAGGAACTGGAGCGCTCGGTCGAGGTGTTCCGCGCCTGGGACGCCGCCCGTGGCGGCGGACTCCAGCGCAAGGCCGTGGTGGGCCAGCTCAACGAGGTGGGCGGCATGCTCGCCTACCACCACCCACCCCATCTCCAGCGGCGCCTGTGGGGCGTCGCCGCCAACCTCGCCGTCCTCGCGGGCTGGATGTCGCACGACGTCGGTCTGGAACCCACGGCCCAGAAGTACTTCGTCATCGCCGCGCACGCCGCACGCGAGGGCGGCGACCGGCCCCGGGCGGGCGAGGCGCTCTCCAGGGCGGCCCGGCAGATGGTGCACCTGGGCCGTCCCGACGAGGCGCTGGACCTCATGAAGCTCGCCCAGTCCGGCTCCGGTGAGCAGGTACTGCCGCGCACCAAGGCCATGCTGTACACCATCGAGGCCTGGGCGCAGGCCGCCATGGGCAAGGGCCAGGCGATGCGCCGCACTCTGGGACGGGCCGAGGACCTCTTCGTCTCCGACAAGGCGGACGTGCCGGCCCCGGACTGGATGCAGACGTTCAAGGAGGAGGACCTGTACGGCATGCAGGCCTTGGCCTACCGGACGCTCGCCGAGTTCGAGCCGGGGGCCGCCGCACACGCGCGGCACTACGCGGACAAGGCCCTCGCCCTCAGGATCGACGGCCGGCAGCGGTCGAAGATCTTCGACTACCTGTCGATGGCCTCCGCCTGCTTCATCGCCGACGACCCCGAACAGGCCGACCGGTACGCGCGTCTGGCCCTGGTGTCGATGGGGTCCAACTCCTCCCAGCGGACCTGGGACCGGCTGCGCCAGATGTACCGGCTCACCGCCGAGTACGCCGGCTACCCGAAGATCCAGGAGCTGCGCGAGGAGATCAGACTGGCGCTGCCGAAGGGCAGGTCACCCAGGGGAAAGGGGACGGGCGGCAGCGTCGCGCCGGCCTAGGGGGTCACCCGGGCCACCAGCAAGCAGACGTCCTCGCGACCCGGCGACCCACCGAGTTCTCGCGTCACGGTCCGTACGCCCTCCTGTGCCGAGCGCGCCCCGGTCAGTCGGGGGGCCAGCGACAGGAGGTGTTCCACGGCCGTCGGCCCGAGGGCGTCGGTGTGCAGGAGCAGCAGGTCGCCGGCTTCGAGGGTCGCCTCGGACCGGCCGGACAGCGCACGCCCCGTTCCGCCGCGGAACAGCAGCGGGACGGGGCCCGCGGCATGGGCGCACGTCAGGGTCCGGGTGCGCGGCCGGTAGCCGCAGTACACGGCGTCGCGCATCGGCGGCAGGGCGGTGGCCTCCAGTAACGCGGCGAGCCGGTCGCCCAGTTGTGCGGGCCGGGTGCCCGCCAGCGCCAGTCCGCGCAGGGCGCCGACCAGTATCGCCGGGACGTGCGCCTCGGTCTCCGGGGGAGCGAAGTCGCCGACGGTGAGCAGGGTTTCGCCGTCGCCGCCGAGCGGACACGCGTCGTACCAGCGGCCGTGCCGGGAGCGAAGGCCCGGCGCGGGTGTCGACGGGAGGTGTGCGGCCGCCAGTTCCAGGCCGGGCCGCCCCTCGTCCGGGAACCGCAGGAGACCGTGCCAGGGAGGCGGCGGATGGTGCCGGAGCGAGTCCCGGGTCTCGCTCACCGCCCGCTGACTGCGGCGCAGCTCGCTCACGTCCCGCACCACCGCCCACATCGAGGCGGTGCTGCCGTCGGCGTCGAGCACCGGCTCGCCCATCATGTGCACGGTGCGTACGGTCCCGTCGGGGCGTACGACGCGGAACTCGCCGTCGATGGGCCGGCCGTCGACGAGACAGTCCGTGACCATCGCGGTCAGTTTCGGGCGGTCCTCGGCGAGCACCAGGGAGGGAAGTTCGTCGAGGCTGAGCGGGACGGACGCGGGATCACGGCCCAGGACGCGGAAGAGTTCCGCCGACCACTCGGCCTCGTCCGTCAACAGGTTCCACTCCGCGCTGCCGACCCGGCTGAGCAGTGAACCGGCGCGTGGCTCGGGTGCCGGGCCGTCCCTCAGCTGCGCCAAGTGTGTGTCCAGGTCGGTGAGTTGATGCAGCGCCAGGTCGTACAGGGCGCGCTGCCAGCGTCCCCGGGAGTCGCTCGCGTCGCCCTGGCTGTCCCGTCGCACCGCGTCCACGTCGCCCCGCAGCCGCCGCGCCTGCGATATGAGGGCCTCCACCGAGCCGTGCCCCGGTGGCTGGGCGGCCGGGTGGTCCGCGGAGAGATGGGACGACATGACGCACTCCGATGTGCTGACGGTACGACCAAGGCGGGACCGAGGGTGGCGGAAGGACCGCTACGACTGTTGCACAGCCCGCCACCCCTCGTAAGGGATTCGGCAACACACGATACGGTGGTGCTTTTGGCATATGCCACAGTCTTCCCGGGGTGACTCGGGTACGCGTTCGGCGTACCCGGGGACGAGACCAAGTCGTAGGCGGTCTACGGGACTTGCCGGGGAGCGGGGCTTCGAGGCGTCGTCGACCGCGTGTTCGTCGGACCTCTGTTCTGCTCCGGGTCGTGGAGGGCCGGCCGGGACGCCAGTTCGACGGGTGTGCGCACGCCCGTCTCCAACGCCCGCACCCCGGCCTCGGCGACCGCGGCGGCGGCGTACCCGTCCCAGGCGCCAGGACCGGTGACCCGGCCCCGGCGGGTGGCGTCCACCCAGCTCTGGACCTCGCGGTCGTAGGCGTCCGCGAACCGCACGAGGTAGTCCTGCGGTACCTCTTCCCGGGTGCTTCCCGCCGCCGTGACCGCCATGCCGCGCGCGTCCCCGATCCGGGCGCTGCCCGCCTCGCAGACGGCCTCGCAGCGCACCTCGTAGCCGAAGCCGCAGTTGACGAAGATCTCGACGTCCACCACGGCACCGCCCTCGGTCTCGAACAGCACGAGCTGCGGGTCGAGCAGCCCCTCGGGCGCACCCGCCGACGGCCGCGGCCGCAGCACGGTCACCGCGGACAGTTCCTGTCCGAGCAGCCAGCGGGCCGCGTCGATCTCGTGCGAGACGGAGCTGTTGACCAGCATGGCCGAAGTGAAGTGCGGCGGAGAGGAGACGTTGCGGTGCACGCAGTGCAGCATCAGGGTCCGGCCCAGCCGCCCGCTGTCCAGGAGGGACCTCAGCCCCTGGTACTCGGCGTCGTAGCGCCGCATGAACCCGATCTGCGCCAGCCTCCTGCCCAGCCGGGCCTCCGCCTCCACCACGCGCAGCGCGCCCGCGGAGTCCGGCACCATCGGCTTCTCGCACAGGACCGGCAGTCCCCGTGCGAAGGCGGCCAGCAGGGCCTCCTCGTGCGCCTCGCCGGGCGAGGCGATCAGGACGGCCCCGACGCCCGGCGCGTCGAGCGCGGCCTCGGCGTCCGTGTGCACGACGACCCCGCCGATCCCGCCCACGGCCTCCTTCGCCCGCTCGGCGTCCGGGTCCGCCACCGCGGCGACCCGGGCGCCGCTCACCACCCGGTCGAGGCGTCGTACATGGTCGGCGCCCATGTGTCCCGCGCCCAGGACCGCCACACCCAGAAGTTCGCTCACGCTCCGCCCGCTCCCTCGCCGTCCGCCGCGCACCCGTGAACAGCGGGTACGTGTACGGCGAACAGGCTTTCACGCTCGTCAAGGGGGGCGCGGGTCCCGGGTGCGGCGGCAGGCGTCAGTACCGCAGCACCCCCGCGATACCGTCCACGTCCCCGAGCGCCCCGTCCGGTACGAACCGGACGTCGGCGCCGGTCTCCAGGCACTGCTCGACGATCTCGTCCACGATGTCCTCCCGGGCGTCGAGGTCGCCGTCCTGGGCCGGGAGCAGGTGCTCGCCGTCGTCGCGCATCGTCACCTTGAAGTTCTCCTCGACGGCCAGCAGCCGGACGCGGCCCGCGTGGGCGCTCTCCCACAGCTCGTCGACCCCGGCGGCGAAGTCCTTGCGGCCACGGGCCGCCTCCAGTTCCCTGGTCAGCGCCTCGACGGACCCGCGCGCCTCGTCGTCGAGCACCGGCCGGACCGCCTGCCAGACCGCCTCGGCGGTGCCGTGCGCGAGTCCGCCGTGCGGGACGAGCACCGCGTCCGCGGCGAGCGCGCCCGCGTCGTCGAACAGGGACAGCGCCGGCTCGGGACCGGTGACGTAGAGCGGCCGGGGACGGGCGCGCAGGATCTTTCCCATCGCGCCGTCGGCGTCACGGAGGAATTTGCGGGTGCCCTCGTCCCGGAAGGTGCTCGGCGCGTCGCCGATCCGCTCCTGGCGTTCGGGGTCGAAGTCCTCCGCGGGCCGGTCGAGCGGGAAGCCGCCGAGATGCTCCTCGACGACCCGGCCCGCGCCGCCGCTCCACAGCTTGACCCGGTCGGCGGCGACCGACAGAACCCAGAACGGCTGCTCGGCGGCCTGGGCGACGACGAGGTCGCGGGTCAGGAAGGTGTCCGAGAGGACCACGCGCTGGGGAACGGAACGCGAGAGGGTCCAGACCTGGTGTTCGCCCGGAGCGGCGAAGATCGCCAGGCCGTCCTCGGCGTATGTCAGGTCGACCTCGGCGAGGGCCCGGTCGAGTTCGCGGGACACCTCCGTACGCCGTTCGCGGCTGACCGCAGGATCGTCCTCCAGCCGCTTCTTGGCCGCGGCGACCGCATTGCGCAGCCGGACGCGGTCCTGGGCGTTGTCCGGCTCACGGCGGTGCGTCGGCGTCAGTACCGACACGGCCGGATACGGGCGGGGGCGCCGCAGTTCGGCGAGGGCGGCGGGACTCAGATCGTGCTCCATGACAGCACGATAGGACCAACGGGCATTCCGGGCATTCGGAGCGACTCGCCGCTCAGTCGGACCCGTCCCCGGCGGACTCGGAGCCGCACGAGCTGCCGTCGGGCGGCAGGGAGCCGTACAGCAGGAAGTCGTCGACCTTGCGGTGCACGCACTCGGAGGACGCGTAGCCGGTGTGTCCCTCGCCGCGGTTGTCCAGGACCACGGCGGAGGGGCCGAGCCGGTCGGCCGTCTCCACCGTCCAGCGGTACGGCGTGGCCGGGTCGCCACGGGTGCCGACGAGCAGCATCCTCGCGGTGTCGAGGTTCTTCACGTCGTTTCGGATGTAGTCGCTGCCCCTGGGCCGGCCGTAGCACATGAGCACCTGGGTGAGCCGGTACCGGCCGAAGACCGGCGAGGCCTCCTCGTACCGTGCGCGCAGCCGGTCCAGGGACCCGGTGACCCGGGCGGCGCTGGGACGGTCGGGGTCGTCGGCGCAGTTGATCGCCATCAGGGCGGCCGGAAGGTTGTCCATGGGGACGTCCTCCTCGTCGGTGAGGCCGGCGCCCTTGTCCTGTCGGACCGGAACCGGCACGCGCTCCCGCCCGCGGACCGGGAAGGTGACGCCGCCGGACGAGAAGCCTTCCAGGCCGCGGGTGTCACCGTCCTCGAGCAACTGCGCCAGCGCCCGCTCCAGCGTGGGCCACAGCTCCTGGCTGTACAGCGCCTGACCGATCGCGCCGACCATGTCCTGTCCGGAGAAGGGCTCGCCGAAGGCCGACGGCACCGGGTCGGAGTCGAGGGAGGCGACGAGCCGTACGATCCGCTCCCGGGCACCCCGGGCGTCCTGGCCGAAGGGGCAGGCGATGTCCCGCACGCACCAGTCGAGGAAGTTGTCCAGCGCGGTCTGCTGCCCCCGGGCGCCGGCCAGCCCCTGCTCGGTCAGCGGTTCCGTCAGCGTGTCCACGCCGTCCAGCACCATCCGGCCGACCTTGTCCGGGAACTGGGCCGCGTACACCGCGCCCAGCCGGGTGCCGTAGGAGAAGCCCAGGTAGTTGAGCCGGTCGTCACCGAGTGCCCGGCGCATCACGTCCAGGTCGCGCGCGGCGTCGACCGTGCCTATGTGGGGCAGCACGGGGCCGGAGTACTTCGCGCACTCGGCCGCCGCGTCCCGCAGCCGCTTCAGCACGTCCCGCGGGTCGGCCATCCCCTCGTCCCCGTCCGTCGCCTCCACGATCTTCAAGGTGGCCGGCCCGCAGGAGACCGGGGAGGACCGGCCGACACCCCGGGGATCGAAGGTCACCACGTCGTAGCCGTTGGTGAGGTGCATGAACTCCTTGCCACCCAGTGCGAGTTCGCTGACACCGGACCCACCGGGCCCGCCGAAGTTCAGCAGGACCGAGCCCCGCGAGCCGCCGGTCGCCCGGTACCGGGCCAGGGCCACGTCCAGGGTCTCGCCCTGGGGACGGGCGTAGTCGAGGGGGACGGTGACCTTGCCGCACTGCAGGTCCTTCGGCATCTCCGTGCCCTCGCACGCCGCCCACTTGACCTTCTGGTCGTAGAACCGGGACAGGCCGGGTCCGGTGTCCCGCGCGGTCGCGGCGGGCAGTCCCGCACCCAGCAGGGCCAGCCCGAGCGCTCCGGTGACCGCGCAGCGCCGGACCGAGGACCGAGTCTCCAGCTTGGCCAGCATCGATGCCTCCCGGGCGCCCCGTCTCGGACCGGTGGTCGGCGCCCTCGCTCACCATAAGCGGGCTTCGCACCCGGCGCCTCCGGACGCTGTCGCCGGTCGAGCGGCGGGCGTGCGGGGGCCCCGACGCTTGTTCGATGGCCCGCCCACTCGATGGAGTGAAAGACCGATAAGCCATAACTCGGATGGTGCGCCCGCGTTTTAACCGGTGCGGGCGAGTGCCCGCGACCATGTCTGGAAGGCAGGGAACCTCATGAGAAGGGCTACCCGAAACGGTGTGCTCGCCCTCGCCGCCTCAGGCGCGCTGGCCGTGACGATGCCGGCGTACGCGGCGTTCGCGTCCGACGGTGCCACCGCCGACGGATCCTCGGCCGGTTCGCCCGGGCTGATCTCCGGCAACACCGTCCAGCTCCCGGTGGACGTGCCGGTCAACGTGTGCGGCAACACCGTGAACGTGGCGGGACTGCTCAACCCGGCCGCTGGCAACAGCTGCGCCAACACCGGGGAGACGCGGCAGTCGCACGAGGCGGCGGGAGCGCCGGGGGGTACGTCCGGCAGCACGCCGGGGCGTACGTCCGGCGGCGCGGTCGCCGAGGGAAGCGGAAAGGATTCGCCGGGCGTTCTCTCCGGCAACGGTGTGGGGTTGCCGGTGCACCTCCCGGTGAACGTCAGCGGCAACAGCGTCAACGTGGTCGGCGTCGGCAACCCGGCCGTCGGCAACGAGTCGGCCAACACCTCCGGCGACCACCCGGAGCCCGCGCGGCCCCCGGCGGGGCCGGAGCCGTCCGCCCCCGAGGAGGAACGCGCCGGGCCCGAGCCGTCCCCGCACGCCGCGCCGCCACGGGAATCGGCGTCCCTCGCCCACACCGGGGCGGACCAGACCCTGCCCGTTCTGGCGGGCGGCGCCGCGTTCCTGCTGGGCGGAGCGGCTCTCTACCGGCGCTTCCGGCCGGGCGCCGAGGGCTGACCAGGCAGGGCCGACCACGCGGCGCACGACGCCCTGCGGCGCACGACGCCCTGCGGCCCCGGCGAACGCGTCGGCGGTGCGAAGCGCCCACCTGGGACTCGGGTCACGGGCCGCCGGGTCGGGGCCTCCAGGCGCGAGTCGCTCCGCCGCCGGTGCGTGCGCCGCTCCCGCGCCGGCCCCGGGCGGCGGGGGACCGCGAGCGCGGCGCCCGCCGCCCGGACGGGCGTCCCGGCCGGCCGCACGCGTGTCCGGCCCTGTCGCTGCGGCGTCCGCGTCTCCGCCCGCGCGCTCCCTGGGCGCGGTGACTCGGTGGGGGCGGGGAAGGCCTGCCCGGCCCGGCCCGTGTCTCCCGCGGCGGATGATCCGGCTTGCGCGCCGGCCCGCTGCCTCCCGCACCCGAGGCGCGGTGCACCGGCCTCCTCCTCCCGGGCCACCGGCCTCTTCCTCCTGGCCCACCGGCCTCGGTCGCGCGCCTCCTTGCCCGTGCGCTCCCTTGCCCGTGCGCCTCCTTGCCCGTGCGCCCCCCTCGGGCCAGGAACGTCGCGGGTAAAAGCGTCGGTGCAACGCGTGGACCCCTCGGTGGGTTGCGGTACCGGGCCCTCCACGGTCGCGCCGGACGCCACTTGGTGGACCGCGAGGATCCGCACCGGCGGTGCGAGGGAGGGCGCCCAACTCCGTCGGGCCGAGCGTCCAGTTGATCCGATGAAGCGACGTACGCGACGCGCCCCAGCCCCGCCCGAGCGTGCGCGGCCGCGCACGCTCGGGCAGTTGTCTTTCGACGTGTACATCGTGCCCGCCGGCACCGACCCGAACGGCTCGTCGCCGGCCACAAGTGCCCCGGCCGCCGGCTCCGCGCAACGGCGCGGGCGGGGCAGTTCGGCGTCCTTCGCGACCATGACGTACGGCCTTCCTCGTGACGTGATCCTCAGCCGTCCGGCCCATGGCTCCGCGCCCCACTCCCGCCTTATTGCTATGGCCAGTCGCGGCAGTTACAGTGTCTAACGAAAGCAATAGCTAGTACGCGCCCGATCCCTCGCCGGCAACGCGCGGGGGCGACGCAGAACGAGACAGAGGAGTGCCATGCCCACCGCCACCTCGCAGCCGCACACCCCGCACGCCGTCCTGGGATCCGGCCCCGCCGGCAGCACGCTCGCTCGTGAGCTGGTGCGCCGGGGTCACGCCGTCCGGCTGGTGGACCGTGCGGCCGACGGTCCCCCGATCGAGGGCGTCCAGCGGTTCGCCGCCGACGTGAGCACGGTCGCCGGCGCCCGCGCCGCCATAGGTGACGCCGCTGTCGTATATCACTGCGTGAATGTCGCCTATCACCTCCAGGTCGAGGTGATGCCCCGCGTCCAGGAGGCCGTCCTGGCCGCCGTCGAGGCGAGCGGCGCCCGGCTGGTCGTGCTCGACACGCTCTACCCGTACGGCGAGACCGGGGGAGCGGTGATGACGGAGGACAGCCCCTGGCAGGCGACCAGCCGAAAGGGCCGGATGCGCGCCGAGCTGGACGAGCGGTACCTCGCGGCCCACCGGTCCGGCCGGGCCCGCGTGGTCCTCGGGCGCAGCGCCGACTTCGTCGGACCGGGCGTCCTCAACTCGTCCCTGGGGGCGGCCGTCTTCCCCGGCGCGCTCACCGGCGGGGAGGTCCTGGGCTTCGGCGACATCGGCCTGCCGCACAGCTACACCCGCATCGAGGACGTGGCGGCCGGTCTCGCGACGCTCGGCGAGCGCGAGGAGGGGGACGGCCGCGTCTGGCACCTGCCCACCGCACCGGCTGTCAGCACCCGCGAGATCCACGCGATGATCGAGAAGCGTGTGGGCCGCCCGCTGAATGTCGTGGTACTGGAGCGGCCGCGCCCCGTCGGCCCGTTCGACGAGCGGTTCATGGCCGAGTACGAGGAGATGTTCTACCAGCACACGGAGCCCCAGATCGTGGACTCCACCGCCTTCGAACGGTCGTTCGCGGTGGCTCCGGCGCCGCTGGTGGACACCGTGGAGGCGACCGTCACCTGGTACGAGGCGTGGCTCGCCGACAGGTGACGGTCGGGCCCTTGACGGCTGGTCGGGCCCTTGATGGCGGGTGGGGCCTCATCGGCCCGGACGCGACCGGGACCGGTCCAGCGCAGCCACGCCGACAGCGGCCAGGGCGATCTGCAGGAGCCACTCGACCCAGTCGACGCCGTCGGTGTCGGCCACGCCGAACACCGACGCGATCCCCGATCCGACGAACGCGGCGAGGACGCCGACGAGGACCGTCCACAGGATGCCGATGCGCTGCCGGCCCGGAATCACCAGCCGGCCCAGTACGCCGATGACGACACCGATGACGATGGCGCTGATGATGCCGTCGATCTCCATCTCCACCCCTCTTCCTCAGGACCGGGACCTCGCAGGAGTGCGTCTGCCCACTGCGGACGGGTGCAGTCCGCCGGTCCCCGTCCTCAGTGGGCACTGACACGTGCGCGGGCCGGCCCGCGAGTGCGGGACCGGTCCGTGCCGCTTCCTTCCCGTTGTCTCTAGGGCTTGCGGGGAGCGCTCCGCGCCGCCGTACCGGCGCAGACCATGCCCAGGATCAGGGCCAGGGCGCCGATGATGATGTTGTTCCAGATGACGCCGGCGTCCGGGCTCGAACCGACGATCCACGGCGAGATGATCATCCACACTCCGATCGCGCACATGGCCCAGCTGAGGCCGTACATGCGTTCCGGGGCGCGGGTGAATCCGAGGGCCAGCAGACCGATGGCGATGCCCACGATCAGGTTGTGGGCCACGAGTGAGGGCTGGCTGGTGGTGAAGTGGAGTATCCACGGGGACACGGCACAGTAGAGGCCGAGCAGGAACACCGGCCCGTCCACGAGTGCCACGTCGCGACCACCGAGCATGCGCGCGTAGCGCGCCTGCATTTCCGGAGCGTCCGGGTGGCTGGTCATGTCACCTCGGGGGTGCGAGACGTTGGCCATGAGTCGTCTCCTTTGACTTGCAGGGCCGACCGCTTCTGGTGCGGTGTGCGGTAGCGCCGCATACATACATTCTGCTCTTATTTCTCCCTTATGTGTAGTGGTGGGCGGGCCGGGATCTCCCGGCCGTGTGATCACCCAGCGGCGGCGGAGTCCCGCGGGCCCCTCCCCGCGCCCGTGTGCGTCGCGCGGCCGCGCTCCGAGAGCGGCCCGGTTCTCCGCGGCCGTGCTCGACGGCGCCCGCCACACCGACCCGCCGCCTCGTCACCAGCTCGCCGCACCGGTCCGGCACCGCCCTGCGAGTGGCTCCCCGCGCCGCCCGAACCCGGCCGTCGCGCGGGCCGGTTGAGCCCGCGGCTTCCCATGTCCCGGGTGCCGTACTCCCGTAGAGGGATCCGCCGGGGGATTCCGCCGCGCCCGCTTCCCGGGAGAGCCCACGGCCACCGTCCCGTCCGTCTCCGGCAGTGCCTCCCCCGGCGGGGCACCCCGCCCCGGCGCTTGTACCGCCCTGGTCGGCACCCGGACGAGGTCGCGGAACGGGTCGCCGAGTAACACGCCGTCGGCATCGACGAGTTCACCCTCTCCGGCCGTCCGTCCCCGGAGGGGGCCTCCTGCTGCGGGGGAGGGCGTCCTGCCCCGCCTCACCGCCCGAGGGGTGCGGTGCCGCCCGGGACGTGCACCGGCCGACCGCGCCGCCACCCCGGTGCCGGTCGGGCGTCCGGGGCCGGACCGGCACCGGCCCACCGGGGCTCGCCCACCGGCACCGGCCGACCGGCACCGGCCCACCGGGGCTCGCCCAACGGCACCGTGTGCGTGAGGCGTCCGTCAACCCGACGGCCGGGCCGTCGGGTTGACTGGTCTACACCCTTGACTGGTACAGACCAACACGGTTGAGTGTGCCTCCACACCCCCACCACGGCCGCCCCCACGCCGTGGCCGGTCCGACCGGCACGTGCGCACAGGGTTCCGTTCCGCTCCGCCCTTGTACGGGAGCGGCCGTGCTCCGCCGTAAGGAGACAGACCTGTGTCGAGGCGCCGTATATCCGCCGTGGTGACCGCACTCGCCCTCGCGGGCGCCGTTCCCGTGCTCATGCCCGCGGGCGAGGCTTCGGCCGCCGCCTGTTCGAGCTACCCCGCCTGGTCGGCCGACGCGAACTACAACACCGGCGACATCGTCCGCTACACCGACGGCAAGGCCTACATCGCCGAGCATGCCAACCCGGGTTACGACCCGCTCATCAGCACCTGGTACTGGGACCCGTACGCCTGCGACGGCGGCTCCGGAACGCCGGTCGGCAACTTCGTCGTCAGCGAGGCCCAGTTCAACCAGATGTTCCCGGGCCGGAACTCCTTCTACACCTACAGTGGCCTCACCGCCGCGCTCAGCGCCTACCCGGGCTTCGCCAACACCGGCAGCGACACCACCAGGAAGCAGGAGGCCGCGGCCTTCCTCGCCAACGTCAGCCACGAGACCGGCGGGCTGGTGCACATCGTCGAGCAGAACACCGCCAACTACCCCCACTACTGCGACTGGAACCAGCCCTACGGCTGCCCGGCGGGACAGGCCGCCTACTACGGGCGCGGCCCGATCCAGCTCAGCTGGAACTTCAACTACAAGGCGGCGGGCGACGCGCTCGGCATCGATCTGCTGAACAACCCCTGGCTGGTGCAGAACGACTCGGCCGTGGCCTGGAAGACCGGCCTCTGGTACTGGAACACCCAGTCAGGCCCCGGCACCATGACCCCGCACAACGCGATGGTCAACGGCGCCGGCTTCGGCCAGACCATCCGCTCCATCAACGGCTCCCTGGAGTGCGACGGCAGGAACCCCGCCCAGGTCCAGAGCCGGGTCACCAAGTACCAGCAGTTCAGCCAGATCCTCGGTGTCTCTCCGGGCGGAAACCTGTACTGCTGATCTTTCCCGGGTGTGCGGAACTCCGCCGATGACCGCGGAGACGATCACCGCGGAGTCCGCGGGCACCCGGCACCCCGGCGACCTGCCCGTCCGCCGCGTCGGCCTCGGCGCGACGCGGCGGACGGGCAGTGCCGCCTTCCTCCTCGGCACCCCGAGCGACCGCGAGCGCTCCCTCGCCGTGCTGCGCCGGGCCGTCGAACCCGGCGTCGGCCACATCGACACCGCCGCCTTCTGCTTCTCCTCCCCGCGCTCCGCGAACGAGCTGGTCAACAGCGCACTCACGCCCCGCGCCGACGACCTGGTGGCCGCCACCAGGGCCGGCCCGTACCGTGGCTGGCCGGGGGAGCGGGACACCTCCCCCCGCCCCGAGGACCCGCGCGGGGCCGGAAGGTCCGACGCACCCGCGCGGCCCCGCGCGTGCTAGGCCCTGTCGTCGAAGCCCCGTCTGCCCGGCGGCGTCATGCAGGTACTCTCGCCGTACCGGGCCCTGACCCGGGTACCTCCCGTACGAGGCCCAGGACGCGGCACACCGAGAGCACGCACCTGACGCCGCGGGGCCGTCCTCCGGGCGACGACGCGAGTTCGACGACAGGACCTAGACCGTCCAGGCACCGTCACGCATGATGTGCCGCTTCCCGAGCTCGCGCTGTTCGTGCCAGGCCTGCACCGCGAGCGGGCGCACCCGGAACCAGGCGTACGACGGGCTGTCCTCGCGGGGGTCCCAGCCGGTCTTGCCGTGGAACGCCCCGGCCGCCGCGGACGGCACCTCCCGCAGACCGAACGTCTCCACCTCGCCGTCGATCAGCACGACGTCCCGGGTGTGCCCGAACGCCAGCCGCACCCGTCCGCCGTCCCGCAGGTTGCGGCCGGTCGGGTTGGTGAGCCGGGTGCACAGCCACACCGACCCCGCGTGCCACACGAACCACAGCGGCACCAGGCACGGCAGCCCCTCGGCGTCCGCCGTGGCCACCCAGATGTCCCTCTCCCGTTCCAGCCGGTCCAGCACGTCCTGCCTGCGCTGCCCGGGCTCACGCGGCGGCGGGGTGATCTTCATGGCCGTGACGGTAGCGGAGGGGCCGCGCCCGCACCTCGGGCCCGAGGCGTAGGTCCGGAGAACGACACCGGGACCCCCAGACTGGCGCCGCGACGGGTTTTACGTATAACCTCTCCCGTCAATCGCTCCTCCGAAAGGTCCCGATGGCACACATCGCCCTGGTCGCCCTCGTCGTCGACGACTACGACGAGGCGATCCGCTTCTACACCGAGACTCTCGGCTTCCGCCTCGCCGAGGACACGCCCCGGCCCGACGGCTCCCGCTGGGTCGTCGTCGAGCCCGGCGGTCCCGCGCCGGGCACCGCCCTGCTGCTGGCGCGTGCCAAGGGCGAGGCCCAGCGTTCCCGGATCGGCGACCAGACGGGCGGGCGCGTCGGGTTCTTCCTGCACACCGACGACCTCGCCCGTGACCACGACCGCATGACCGCCGCGGGTGTGACCTTCCTGGAGGAACCCCGGCACGAGAGCTACGGCTCGGTCGCCGTCTTCCAGGACCTGTACGGCAACCGCTGGGACCTGCTCCAGCCCGTCGCCCCCTGATCCGCCCCGCCCCTGATCCGTCCCCAGCCCCGTATTCGCGCACCGACCCCGCCGAGGAACCACCGCACATGTCATCTACGCGCATAGACACCGAGACCCTCCGCCGCCTTCCCAAAGCGGTCCTCCACGACCACCTCGACGGCGGCCTGCGCCCTGCGACCGTCGTGGAGCTGGCGGAGAGCGTCGGCCACACCCTGCCCACCACCGACCCCGACGCCCTGGCCGCCTGGTACTACGAGGCCGCCAACTCCGGTGACCTGGTGCGCTACATCGCCACCTTCGAGCACACCCTCGCAGTGATGCAGAACCGCGAGGGACTGCTGCGCACCGCCGAGGAGTACGTCCTGGACCTCGCCGCCGACGGCGTCGTCTACGGCGAGGTCCGCTACGCCCCCGAGCTGATGACGAACGGCGGGCTGAACCTCGCCGAGGTGGTCGAGACCGTCCAGGAGGGCCTGGCGGCCGGCATGGCCAAGGCGGTGGCAGCGGGTACCCCGGTCCGCGTCGGCACCCTGCTGTGCGGGATGCGGATGTTCGACCGCACCCGGGAGACGGCCGACCTGGCGGTCGCCTTCCGGGACGCCGGTGTCGTCGGCTTCGACATCGCAGGCGCCGAGGACGGCTTCCCGCCCGCGGACCACCTCGACGCCTTCGAGCACCTGCGCCGCGAGAACGTGCCCTTCACCATCCACGCCGGCGAGGCGCACGGCCTGGCCAGCATCCACCAGGCCCTCCAGGTGTGCGGCGCCCAGCGCATCGGGCACGGTGTGCGCATCACCGACGACATCCCCGACCTCGCGGCGGGCAAGCTCGGCCGGCTCGCCGCCTGGGTGCGCGACCGCCGCATCGCCCTGGAGATGTGTCCGACCTCCAACCTCCAGACCGGCGCCGCCACCTCCATCGCCGAGCACCCGATCACCGCGCTCAGGGACCTCGGCTTCCGCGTCACCCTCAACACCGACAACCGCCTCGTCTCGGGCACGACGATGACGCGCGAGATGGCCCTGCTGGTCGAGCAGGCGGGCTGGAGCGTCCAGGACCTGCGCACGGTCACGGTGAACGCCCTCAAGAGCGCCTTCGCCCCCTTCGACGAGCGCAGGGCCCTGATCGAGGACGTCGTCCTGCCGGGCTACGACGCCGCGCTCTGAACGAGCCCGCGCACATAGGCGGCCTGTCCGACGTGCTGGAGATCGTCGGACAGGACGCTGACCAGCCGCACGGCGAGTGTGACCGGCGGATCCCAGTTGTCGTCCACGACCCGCTCCAGGTCCGCGGCGGCCAGGGAGCGCAGGGCCCCGAGCGTCTGCTCGTGCACGGCGTCGTAGTAGCCCGTCAGCAGGCCTGCCGAGTCGACCCGCACCTTGGCGACCTTCGCCGGGCTGTGGCCGTAACCGGTGTCATGGCGGGGCAGGCCGAGGCCGAAGCGCTTCTCCCAGTCCCGGGTCAGCCACACCTGGTCGAGCCCGAAGGCGTCCGCGACGTGGTCGTCCTGGACGCGGGTGAGGTGCCAGACCAGCCAGGCGACGGAGTTGGCGTCTTCGGCCGGGCGGGCGTTCAGGCCGTCGGGGTCCAGGCCCTCGACGGCGGCGTGGACTTCTTCCTGGATACGGCCGTAGGCCTCGATGAGGATGTCCTTCGCATGCATACGTCCACCATCGCGCAGTCCACCCGCTCGCGCCCCCCGTTCAGGCGCTTCCCGCGTCCAGCAGCCCCATCAGTGCCCGGGCCGCGGGACTGGTGGCCTGCGCGGGCGGCAACAGCGCGATCGTCTCGTACTCCGTCCCCTCCACGTCCTTGAGCGGCAGTGAGGTGAGGGTGGCCCGCTTGTGCCTGAAGTGCCGGGGCACGACCGCGATGCCGAGGTTCTCGTCGACCAGGTCGAGCAGACCGTGCACGTCGTTCACCTCCAGCGGCACGGTGCGGCGTACGCCCGCCGCGGCGAAGACGGCGTCGGTGACGCGCCGCGGACCCCAGTCCGGATGGAAGTCGACGAAGACCTCGTCGGCGAGATCGTGCGGAGTGAGTACCGCGCCGTCCGCCGCGAGCCGGTGGCCGGGGTGGCACAGCACCGTCATCGGCTCGCCGGCCAGCGAGACCGAACGCAGCTGGTCCGTGTCCGCCTGGGTGCGGTAGGCGAAGGCCAGGTCGAGCCGCCCCGCCGCGACCTCCTCCGCCAGCTCGCCGGAGCCCGCCTGCCGCAGCCGGATCTCCACGTCGGGGTGCTGTCGCCGGAACGCGGCCAGCAGCCGGGCCACCGGCACCCCGGCGATGCACTGTTCGGCGCCCAACGACAGCGTCCCGCGCAGCACCCCCTGCACCGCGGCGACCGCCTCGTGCGCCGACCGCACCTGGGCGAGGATCCGCTGCGCCTCGCCCAGCAGTGCCCGCCCGGCCTCCGTCAGCGTCACCCGACGGGTCGTGCGGACGAACAGCGGCGCCCGCAGCTCCCGCTCCAGAGCCCGGACGGACGCCGACAGGCCGGACTGGGACACCAGCAGCCGCTCCGCCGCTCGGGTGAAGTGCTGGTCCTCGGCTACCGCCACGAAGTGCTGGAGATGACGCAGTTCCATGATTGAGAAGCGTAACCGCGCAATCCCATCGGATTCTTCTGTTGGACCACTGCCCGCAGGTCACGCGAGAGTGGAGGACGGTTCCGCCCAAGCCCCGTACCGCGGGAGCCAACCCCCTGGAGTCGCGTTGTACACCGCACACCCCGACCGCTACGCGGAGATGCCCTACCGGCGCACCGGACGCAGCGGCCTGAAACTCCCCGCGCTCTCGCTCGGCCTGTGGCACAACTTCGGCCCGGACCGCCCCGTCGAGACCCAGCGCGCCATCCTGCGCCGCGCCTTCGATCTCGGCGTCACCCACTTCGACCTCGCCAACAACTACGGTCCGCCCCCCGGCTCCGCCGAGTCGGCGCTCGGCGAGGCCCTGAAGGCCGACTTCGCGCCGTACCGCGACGAGCTGGTCATCTCCACCAAGGCCGGCTACCTGATGTGGCCCGGCCCGTACGGCGAGTGGGGTTCGCGCAAGTCCCTGCTCTCCTCGCTCGACCAGAGCCTGAACCGGATGGGCCTGGACCACGTCGACATCTTCTACTCGCACCGCCCCGACCCGGAGACTCCCCTCGAGGAGACGATGGGCGCGCTGCACACCGCCGTGCAGCAGGGCAAGGCGCTGTACGTCGGCGTCTCCAACTACTCGCCGGAGCAGACCCGTGAGGCCGCCCGCATCCTCGCCGGGCTGGGCACCCCGCTGCTGATCCACCAGCCGCGCTACTCCATGCTCGACCGCCGCCCCGAGACCAGCGGCCTGCTGGACGCCCTCGACGAGCTGAAAGTCGGTTCCATCGCCTACTCCCCGCTGGAGCAGGGGCTGCTGACCGGCCGCTACCTGAACGGCATCCCCGAGGACTCGCGGGCCGCGAGCGACAGCCCCTTCCTGAACTCCGACGCGGTCACCGGGGAACTGGTCGGCAAGCTGCGCGCCCTGGACGAGATCGCCAAGTCCCGCGGCCAGACGCCGGCCCAGATGGCCCTGGCCTGGGTGCTCCGCCAGGGACGCGTGACCTCCGCCCTGGTCGGCGCGAGCAGCCCGCGGCAGCTCGAGGACAGCGTCGCGGCCATCGGCAACCTCGACTTCGACGCGGGCGAACTGGCCCGCATCGACAAGATCGTCGAGGGCTAAGTGGTGTCTTAGCATGTCACGCCCCGGCGGTGGCTTGCTGCCCCGCTCTCGATGCCCGACGGCATCCTGCGGGAGACGGGAACACGGGACGCCGCAAGGCGCCCCAGTTTCTCCCGTTCCGGCGAATCCGTTCCTGCACTATGCGTTCGACATGTGGATGGGCCGGGAGTTCCCGACCGTCCAGTTCGAACGCTATGCGGATGGCGCGGTGATCCACTGTGCCACCGAGCGCCAGGCCAAGCAGGTCCTGGATGCGCTCACGGGCAGGATGGCCAAGGCCGGACTGGGACTTCATCCGGCCAGGACCCGGATCGTGTACTGCAGGGACGGCAACCGCCGGGGTTCTCATGAGCACACGGCCTTCACGTTCCTCGGCTACACGTTCCGCGCCGGGAGGAACCGGAGTCGGCACGGGAACCAGTTCCCGTCAATCGAACCGGCGGTCAGCGAAGACGCTGTGAAGAAGATGGGGCGGGAGGTGCGTTCCTGGCACCTGCACACCCGCTCAGACCTCTCCTTCACCGAGGCCGGGCACTCAAGCAGGGCCGGCTCCATACCCGCGGTCGTACCGGGACCCAGGGCGGACACCACGGTCAGATGTGACCCCGCAGGCAGTCACGCGGCGTCGGAGGCGAGCGCTTCCTTCACGGTGGCGAAACCGGCGGCGAAACCGGCGGCGTGCGGGACGACGGGCCGGTATCCCAGTTCGGCCACGGCTTTGTCGGTGCGCAGCGTGCACGGTCGTCCGACGAACCACCCTGCGGGCACCGGCACCACCTGGGCGGCGGTGTCGGCGTCCAAATCGGGGATGGGCGCGTCGACGCCGTAGAGCGAGAAGAGTGTCTCCAGGAAATCCCGCAGGATGACCGGATGCTGGTCGGTGACGAAGTACGCCCGACCCGGCCGGCCGTGCCGCCAGTCGAGTATCAGACCTTCGACGGCGTTGTCCACGTACGTCACATCGGTGGTGTGCCGGCCGCCGTGGGGAGTGTTCGTTTACCGGACACACCCCCAAAGGCGGTGCCCCGGCCTCGCTCACCGGCTCCGAGGAGAAGCGCGCCGTGTCGTGGTGCCCGTCCACGGCACCGGACAGCCGGAAGACGAAGCCGGGGAACCGCTCGTGCGCCGCCGTGCTCACGCCGCGATCTGCTCGTGGCCCCGGACGCCGGTCAGGGGGTCGGCGCAGCCGCCGTTATTGGTCCAGGCCGCGGCGACCGCCTTGGCCCGCGCGTCCGGTCCGGCGGCCCAGGCCTCGAAGCGGCGGGCGACGGCGTCCCCGTGGCGACGGGCGGGTGCGGACACGGCGATCAGCCTCCACCGCACCGGAAGGGCGTGCCCTGGTCAGGGGCCGGACTCCGGACTCGGTGACCCGAACCCGCGACCATGTCCGCGCCCGTCGTCGGCGTCGGTCACCCCCGAGGCCGCGCGACGGCCTCGCGGGCACGCGAAGGAGGCGGTCCGCCGAGGACACCGGGCCGACGCCGCACAGCGCATCGTTTCGGCCACCAATCGCCATGAATATGCCAGGAGACTGGCCGGAAATTCATGGTGACAGTGGTTCAGTCGTGAACATACTCACCTCTAGGGCCTCTCACACCTTGCGACAGCGCCCTCACGCACAGCACACGAGCCGCACGGACGCCATACCCGACCGGCAGGCGGGCTGAGTGACGGGGGAGGGCAGCAGTGCACGACGAGTTCCTGTGCCATGTCACCGCCTACGGAGTCTGTGACGGCCGGCGCATCGGTGTCCCCCTGGGCACCTACCGGGCCCCGACCCTCGCCCTGGCCCTGTGGTGGCTGCGGGACCGGGCGTCCTGGATCGCCGAGCGCCTGGACCCGCAGCCCGACACCCCCCACTTACCGCGCGGCGCCCTGACTCCCGTCGCCGACGACGCACCCGACGTACCGCGCATGCTGCGCACCTGGTGCGCCGACGACACCCAACAGGAGCTGGTCGCCGATGAGCTGGCCGCGGGACATCTGGTGCGCGTCGCGACCAGCGACGAGACCACCGAGTACGAGCTGATGGCCGAGTCCGTGGACGCGCTGCGCATGCAGCGGGCCTCTCCGCCCCTGGTCGTCCCCGTCGCCTGAACCACCCGCGACGCCGTACCGGCAGACCTGGGCCCTGTCGTCGAACTTCCGTCTGCCCCGCGGCGTCACGCACGCACGCTCGCCGTACCGGGCCCTGGCCCGAGTACATCCCGTACGAGGCCCGGGGCCCGGCACGCCGAGAGCACGCACCCGACGCCGCGGGGCCGCCCTCCGGGCGACGACGCGAGTTCGACGGCAGGACCTAGGACGGGCGGTCGGCCCGCCGGCCCGCCCAGCGTGCGAGCAGTGCCCCCAGGAACCCGGCGACCAGCCCCCACAGCAGGGCGAGACCGATCGCACCCCACAGGCGCGGACGCAGGAACAACCGCCCGGACAGCCCGCCGCCCAGGTCGCCGATGCCCAGCACCGACAGCCCGTAGTGGGCGGAGATCCGCCCGACGAGGCCGATCACGAGCACCGTGAGCGCCAGGGCCACGGCCATGCGCACGGCGTGCAGCCAGAGCGGGGACCCGGCCGGGGAGCGGGACGCCAGGAGGAAGGCGGCGCCCAGGACGAGGAGGGCGGCGACGACCAGGAGCCACCACATCCGTCCGTCGCGCTCGGCAAGCGTGCCCACGTTCAGGGTCGAGACGTCCGGCGTGCGCAGCACCTCGTCCAGCACCCGCGGCATCGGAAGCCCGAACGGCCCCTCCACGCGCCCGTTCCAGGTCGCCCCGAGGCCGATCGTCAGCGCGGGCCACGCCAGGTTCGGCAGCCCGAGCAGCAGTACGGCGAAGGTGTCCGCCGGATGCCCCCGCGTCCCGGCGGCGACCAGGGCGACGACGACACCGACGCCCACGTACGCGAGCAGCAGCGCGACCATCGCGTACGCGGCCGGCCGCACCGACGTCCGCAGACGCGGCAGCCGCCCGGGCAGCGGCGCCGCGGGCGAGACCAGCAGGGCGATGACGAGCACCCCGGCCAGCCACAGCAGGCCGAAGAGGACGGTCAGCGGTACGTCCGTGGTGAAACCGACCCGCGGCTCGACGCCGAACAGGTCGCCGAGATCGCCCAGCAGGCCCTCCCCGAGGGAGACCTCGAAGGTCTGCCGCGCGGCGAAGGCCGTGCCGAGGAGGGCGAACAGCCACAGGACGGCGATCCGTCCGGCCCAGCCGGCCAGCTCCTCGGCCCCGGCGACGGCCCGGTGCCGCAGCGGCCGCAGAAAGCCCCGGGCGATCACCAGCGCCCCGGTCAGGGTGACGGACAGCGGCATCACGGTCAGTCCCGCGCCGGTGTCCGCCAGCTCACCGGCGTCGCCGGACATCTCCAGCGCACCGCCCACGGCGGTGACGACGGTCGCCACGACGACCCGGGGAAAGGCGTTGTCGGGCAGGTCCGCGGCACCGGCCGCCCACAGCCCGAGCGCGGCCACGGCCCCCATGGCGACCAGCCCGGCCAGTACCGTACCCAGAGCCTGCGCCCAGCCGTGGCGGGCGACAGACGGGCCGGAAGGTCCAGAACGGCCTGCAGCCCCGGAGGGTGCGGAGGGGGTTGGCGAACTCACGCTGCCACGCTAGGCAGCCCCCGCCGGGTGCGCCCGCCGACAGGGCCGTCCGCGTCGGCGGGCCCGCGGCACCGGAGCCCTTCGCCCGCCACCTCGACGGATGTCCCCCTCCTGGCCGGTGCCGGCCCCCGCCCGCCCCGCGCCCGGCCGACGCCGCGGCGGGACCCGCCTGCCGCGCCGGGCATCCGGAGCCTTGCTCAGCCCGCCCGGACGACCAGGGCGTGGTCGCCGAGTCCCAGCAGTCGGCCGGCCGGCAGTTCGCCGCGGGTGGTGAAGACCGCGAGGATCCGGGCGGTCCGCGTGTCGAACGCGACGTCCAGGACCGTGCCGTGCGCGGTGCCCGTGTTGGTGAGGACCCGGTGGCCCAGCAGGTCGTGGCGGGGCGGCACCGACTCGGCGGCCGTGGCGGACCGGACCCGGACGGTGCCGGGGCCGATGGCGTGCACCGACTCCCAGGGCAGCGCCGTCTCCCGGCCGAACCGGCCGCGGCGGAGCAGGACATGGCTCACCGTTCCGGACGCGACGTCGACGGCCAGGGACGTCACGGTGCCGAGCGGCCCGGCCCCGGCCAGGGGTACCACCGGCAATCCGCGCACCTCGGTGAACAGCATCACGGCAGCGCACTCCTCAGTGGCCGGGGACGCCGCAGCCGACCAGGGCGGTGAAGCCCGGCAGGTCGTCCGCGACGTGCCGGACGGCGCTCTCGGAAAGGAACAGAGCCCGGCCGGTGACCGTGAGCGTCTCGCCACGTGGTACGTACACCCGCCGCCGGTGCCGGGTGGGGCCCGGCACGAACCGCCGGCTCGCCGCCACCCGGAAGCCGACGACCCACCCGCCGGTGCCGCCCTCCACCACGACGTCGAGCACCGTGCCGATCTCGGTGCCCGCCTCGGTCAGCACCTTCGCCCCCAGCAACCGGGACCGCACATTCTGCTGGTGCGCCGTCATCGCCGCCGCGCTCACCAGACCCCGCCGGTCGCGGATCATCACCGCGTCGTGGCCCAGCGCGTACACGGCCGACCAGGGCAGGCCCTCCCGAAGCGGACCGGACAGCAGCCCCCGCCCCGTCAGGGTGAAGCCGGTGATACGGCCCGCGGCGGCGTCGCATACGGTGTCCTTGACATGAGCGACCGCGTCGCCGCCGAGGGTGACCACCGGCCTGGTGGTGAGGCTTCGTGCGGCCATGAGTTCGTTCATCGCACACCCTTCCCCCACCGGATCGCACATCCTTCCCACGCCCCGGGTTCCCCGCGCCACTGTGACGATGCCCGCAGTACGAAGAGAAGGGGACTGCGCGGCGCGGGTCGGGGTACAAGGGCAGGTGCAGCAGCGTCCGACCAGTCCGGCTTCCGAGAGAGACACGCATGACCGAGTACCTGGACGGGGCAGTGATACCGACCGGTTTCGACGTACCCGTCGAACCGCTCAGGCGGGCGGCACACTACTCCGGCGAGCCGGGATGCATAGCGCAGGCGCGTGCCTTCGCCTCGCTCTTCCTCGATCAGCTGAGGACCGAGTGGTGCGCCACGGTCGGCCCCCGCGCCGAGGGCGCGGTGCTCCTGGTCGTGAGCGAGCTGGTCACCAACGCCGACCGCCACAGCAGGGGGCCGTACATCCTGGAGCTGGAGAGCACGGGGACGTCGGTGGCGGTGACCGTCTACGACAGCAGCGGCGCGGTGCCGATACGCTCCCCCCGGGACCCCGAGCGCGTCGGCCGGCACGGCCTGGAGATCGTGCACGCCCTGGTGGAGTCGGTCGTCGTCGAACCCGTGCCGGTCGGCAAACGAGTGCGCGCCGTGGTGCCTCTCACCGAGGGGTGAAGGGCACCGGCGCCGCCGCTCCCGGCCGAGGGCTCAGGCGCAGCCGAGTTCGCCCAGCATGCCCTCGCGCAGCCGGGTGATGATCCGCTTGATCAGCCGGGACACGTGCATCTGCGAGCAGCCGAGCTGTTCACCGATCTCCGCCTGGGTGGCCTCGTCCACGAACCGCATGTGAATGATCCGGCGGTCGCGTTCGCTGAGCTCGGCCATCAGCGGGGCCAGCGAGTGGAAGTCCTCGACGAGCCGCAGCCCGTCCTCCTCCACACCGATGAAGTCGGCCAGGACCGACTCGCCGTTCTCGGCTCCGTCACCGGTCAGCGCGGCGTCCAGCGACGAGGAGTTGTAGCCGTTGGCCGCGATCTGCCCCTCGACCACCTCGCTCTCGCCGATGTTCATCAGCGTGGCGAGTTCGGCCACGGTGGGCTCGCGGTCCAGGCGGGAGGAGAGCTCCTCGCGGGCCTTGGCCAGCTCCACACGCAGCTCCTGGAGCCGGCGCGGCACGTGCACCGCCCAGGTGGTGTCCCGGAAGAAGCGCTTGATCTCCCCGACGATGTAGGGCAGTGCGAAGGAAGTGAACTCGACCTCGCGCGCCAGTTCGAAGCGGTCGATGGCCTTGATCAGACCGATCATGCCGGTCTGGACGATGTCCTCCATGTCGTCCCCGCGACCGCGGAAGCGGCCGGCGGCGAACCGCACGAGCGACATGTTCATCTCGATCAGGGTGTTGCGCGCGTACTGGTACTCGTGCGTGCCCTCTTCGAGCTCCGCCAGACGCCGGAAGAACTGGCGGGACAGCCTGCGCGCGTCGCGCGGTGCCACGGTACGCGGGTCCACGACACGTCGCGGTGATCCTTCACCCGTTCCGCTCCCGGCGGTCCTCTCGACAACCTGCGCTCCCGGCCGGACCACGGCGGTCTCCATTGCCTCTCCCACGAAAGTCACGGTGCGACGTCTCTCCCTAGGCTCGTCCCGCGTGCGGGTACCCGGGGCGCGGCAGCACACGCCTCCCGTTTCCACGGGGGCGGAAGATCCGTGCCACGGCGTCTTCGCGGGGTGATGCGCCACCTCTCAGAGTAGTCCCGCCGACCGTGCCCGGCACCCGGGGTTCGGGGGCCGGGGTTCGGGGGCCGGGGTCCGGGGGCCGGGGTCCGGCCGGGATTCTTCGCGGATTCCCCGGATACTCCCCGGATCTTGCCCGATTTCCCTGAGGGCGGAATGCCGCCCCCTTCCGTGGCGGGACCGCGATCCTAGGCTGGGGAGGTGACCAGCCACGTGCCGAACGAAGCCCGCGTCATTCCGCTGCGCCCGCAGGCCGCGCGCCCGGCCGCCCCACACCCGGGGGCGCGTCCCGCCGCCTCGCCGGCTCCCCCGGAGCGACGGCCGCCCACCGTACGGGAGCCCCTGTGGCGCGACCTGGTCGGGGACGTCCTGCGGCGTGAACGCCTGGAGCAGGAGCGCACGCTGAAGGAGGTCGCGGAAGCCGCCCGTATCTCCATGCCCTACCTGTCGGAGGTGGAACGCGGCCGCAAGGAGGCGTCCTCGGAGGTGCTGGCCGCCGCCGCGGGCGCCCTGGGACTGGGCCTGGGCGACCTGTTGGCCCGTGCCCAGGGAGAGCTGGTCCGTCTCACCTCCCGGCACACCGGCGCGTCGCCCGCCCGGGGCACGTCCGCAGCGCGGTTCGACGGGATGTGCCTGGCCGCCTGAGACCGCGCACGGGCCGGCGCCCCGCCCCGGCGGGGGCGGGGCGCCGGCCCGTGCTCCTCACACCCCGGCCAGGCGCCGACCGAGGACCTCGTCCGCCAGCCCGTACGCCACCGCCTCGTGGGCGGTGAACACCTTGTCCCGGTCCATGTCCGCGCGCAGCGTCGCCGGATCGTGGCGCGTGTGCCGGGCCAGCACCTCCTCCACCTGGGAGCGGATGCGCACCATCTCCTTGGCCTCCAGGGCCAGGTCGGAGATCGTTCCCCGCCGTCCGCCGCTGGCCGGCTGCCCCAGCAGCACCCGCGAGTGCTCCAGCACGAACCGCCGTCCCGGATCCCCGCCGGCCAGCAGGACGGCCGCCGTGGACGCCGCCTGCCCGACGCAGAACGTGGAGATCGGCGCCTGCACGAAGGTCATCGTGTCGTAGATCGCCATCAGTGACGTGAACGAGCCGCCGGGGGAGTTGATGTAGACGGCGATCTCGCTCTCCGGTGACGACGACTCCAGATGGAGGAGCTGCGCGATCACGACGTTGGCCACGCCGTCGTCGATCTCGGTCCCCAGGAAGATGATCCGCTCCGACAGCAGCCGGCTGAACACGTCGTAGGACCGCTCGCCCTGCGGGGTGCGCTGGACGACGTGGGGAATCGTGTAGCTGCTCATGTCACAGTCCCATCCGTCGCCCGGCGGTGGCCGGGCGCACGTCCGCGAAGGACTGGACGACCTGGTCCACCATTCCGTACTCCCGGGCCTCCTCGGCCGTGAACCAGCGGTCCCGGTCGCCGTCCCGGCGGATCGTCTCCCGGCTCTGGCCGGTGTGCTCGGCGGTGATCCGCTCCATGGTCCGCTTGATGTAGTCCATGCTGTCGGCCTGGATCTCGATGTCGGCGGTGGTGCCGCCGATGCCCGCCGACGGCTGGTGCATCATGACCCGCGCGTTCGGCAGCGCGAAGCGCTTGCCCGGCGCGCCGACGCTCAGCAGGAACTGCCCCATGCTGGCGGCGAACCCCATGGCGAGCGTCGAGACGTCGTTCGGGATCAGCTGCATGGTGTCGTAGACGGCGAGCCCCGCGTGCACGGAGCCACCGGGGCTGTTGATGTACAGGCTGATGTCGGTGCGCGGGTCCTGCGCGGACAGGATCAGCAGCTGCGCGCAGACCCGGTTCGCGGAGACCTCGTCGACCTGCGTGCCCAGCAGCACGATCCGCTGGTCGAGCAACTGCTCGGCGAGCCGGTCGTCGAACGGGCTCGGGGGCGTGTCGCCCTCCTCCGCCCGGGGCAGTGCGGCCGGGCCGGTGATGAGTGGAGACATCGGTGCTCCTTGTCGGAGTCGTAGCGGACGGTCGTCGGAGGACCGGTACGCGGCCGTCGGCGCCGCGGTTCCTCCACTCTCGGCCCGCCGCGGCCCCCGCCGGGACTTTCTCTGCCCGCGGCAGATTCGCCACCGGCAGAGCGCTCACCGGCCGCCGACCCGGCCGTCCGGACGAGGTCCGTGATTCGACCGGCCGGCACCGATGAGTTCCTCGGTCCGCACCGGTCGACAGTGGTGACCGTGTTCCGCGCCCAGGAGGTAGTCATGAACACCGACGGATTCACCACGTGTCTGTGGTTCGACGGCGACGCCGAGGAGGCCGCCCACTTCTACGTCTCCCTCTTCAAGAACTCCGGAATCGGCTCCGTCACCCGCTATCCGGAGGGAGCGCCCCAGCCCGCCGGCTCCGTGCTCACCGTCGACTTCACGGCCAACGGCCAGAGGTTCCTCGCCCTCAACGGCGGCCCGCAGTTCAAGTTCAACGAGGCGGTCTCCTTCCAGATCACCTGTGACGACCAGGACGAGGTCGACCACTACTGGACCCGGCTCACCGAGGGCGGCGGCGAGGACGGCCCCTGCGGCTGGCTCAAGGACCGGTTCGGCGTGTCCTGGCAGGTCGTGCCGGGGAGGCTGGAAGAGATGTTCCGCGACCCCGACCCCGCGAAGGTGGCCCGCGCCAACAAGGCCATGATGTCGATGCGCAAGCTCGACATCGCGGCGCTGGAGCGGGCCTACGCCGGGGAGTGACCCGTCGCCGGCGCGCGGGGCGGGGGCGCGAT
Source organism: Streptomyces sp. NPDC048392 (assembly GCF_043200575.1). Taxonomy (NCBI): domain Bacteria; kingdom Bacillati; phylum Actinomycetota; class Actinomycetes; order Kitasatosporales; family Streptomycetaceae; genus Streptomyces; species Streptomyces sp. NPDC048392. The sequence goes on along the minus strand of NZ_JBICYB010000019.1, from coordinate 56,426 downwards.
GGCTAGCGTGGAGAACCGGATCGTTCCCCGTCCCCCGCAGTCCCACCACCCATCCGCACAGGAGGCGGCAGTCATGGCCGTGCAACCTGAAGGGGCCCCCTGCTGGGCCGACGCGATGTTCACCGACGTCGAGGGAGCCAAGAGCTTCTACGGCGACGTTCTCGGCTGGACCTTCGGCGAGACGTCGTCGGAGTACGGCAACTACACACAGTGCTACGCCGACGGCAAGGCGGTGGCCGCCGTGGTCCCGCCCCCGCCCGGTCACGAGGACCAGTCCCAGTGGTGCCTCTACTTCGCGTCCCCGGACGCGGCGGCTGCCGCCGGCCGGATCCGCGAGGCCGGTGGCGAACTGCTCCTCGATCCGATGCGGGTCGGCGACTTCGGCACCATGTGCCTGGCCCGGGACCCGAGCGGCGTCGTCTTCGGCGTCTGGCAGGGCGGCACCCACGAGGGCTTCGAGGCGACGGCCGTGCCCGGCGCCTACTGCTGGGCCGAGGTCTTCACCCGCGAGCCCGCGAAGTCGGACGCCTTCTTCCCCGCCGTCTTCTCCTACAGGTCCCAGCAGATGCGGGACGACCAGGTGGACTTCCGCCTCTTCGACCTCGGCGACCGCACCGTCCTGGGCCGCATGGCCATGACGGATGACTTCCCGCCCGAGGTTTCGCCCTACATCAACGTCTACTTCACCGTCGCCGACTGCGACGACGCCGTGGCCCGCGCCACGAAGCTCGGCGGCGTCCTGCGGTTCGGTCCGGTCACCACCCCGTTCGGCCGGTTCGCGGCGCTGAGCGATCCGCAGGGCGCCAGCTTCTCGGTGATCGACATCACGACCGCCGAAGGGGAGATGCCCGAGGTCACGGACGTGTCCTGAGACCTGTCCTGGCATCCCGCCGGGCATGGCATGATCGGGCGCATGCGTGAACGAGTTGTGGCCGCGTGCGACGGGGCTTCGAAGGGAAACCCGGGTCCGGCCGGCTGGGCCTGGGTGGTCGCCGACGCGTCGGAGCTCCCGGTCCGCTGGGAGGCCGGCCCGCTCGGCAAGGCCACCAACAACGTCGCCGAACTCACGGCGCTCGAGCGCCTGCTGGCGTCGACGGACCCCGACGTACCGCTCGAGGTCCGCATGGACTCGCAGTACGCCATGAAGGCCGTCACCACCTGGCTGCCCGGCTGGAAGCGCAACGGCTGGAAGACGGCCGCCGGCAAGCCGGTCGCCAACCAGGAGCTCGTCGTGCGCATCGACGAGCTGCTCGACGGCCGCTCGGTCGAGTTCCGCTACGTGCCCGCCCACCAGGTCGACGGCGACCGGCTCAACGACTTCGCCGACCGCGCCGCCAGCCAGGCGGCCGTCGTCCAGGACGCGGCGGGCAGCGGCCTCGGCTCCCCGGAGCCCCCGCCCGCACCGGACGTCCCGGCGGCCCGCAAGCCGTCGCGCCGGACGTCGGGCACGGCCCGCAAGAGCGGCGGCGCCCCGGCGCGCACCATCAAGGCGAAGTTTCCCGGACGCTGCCTGTGCGGCCGCTCCTACGCGGCCGGCGAGTCCATCGCCAAGAACGACCAGGGCTGGGGCCACCCGGAGTGCCGCACGGTGGCCGCCGGGTAACCCGCGCCGGCCCGCGGCCGCGCAGCACCGGCCCGCCACCCCTCTCTTGCTACTCTGCGTGTCCGAATGACCGCGACGAGTGCGTAACAGGGGTGTGTGTGAAGGTCGCCTGCGTCGGCGGTGGACCCGCCGGACTGTATCTGTCCATCCTGCTGAAGCGGCAGGACCCGTCCCACGACGTCACCGTGTACGAACGCGACCCGGAGGGCTCCACCTACGGCTGGGGCGTCACCTACTGGCGCGGCCTGCTCGACCGGCTGAAGGAGCACGACCCCGTGTCCGCGCGCGCCGTCGAGGAGCACTCCGTGCGCTGGCGGGACGGCGTCGCCCACGTCGGCGACCGCGCCACCCGGCACCACGGCGACGAGGGCTTCGGCATCGGCCGCCACCGCCTGCTCGCCATCCTCGCCGCACGCGCCCGCTCCCTGGGCGTACGCCTGGTGTTCGAGCACGAGATCACCGGCGCGAACCCGCCCGCCGCCGACCTCGTGGTGGCGGCCGACGGAGTCGGCAGCGCGCTGCGCGCCCACCACGCCGGCCACTTCGGCACCGAGATCAGAAGCGGCCGCAACCACTATGTGTGGCTCGGCACCACCAAGGTCTTCGACGCGTTCACCTTCGCCTTCGTCGAGACCCGCCACGGCTGGGTCTGGGCGTACGGCTACGGGTTCGGCCCCGAGGGCAGCACCTGCGTCGTCGAGTGCGCGCCCGAGACCTGGACCGGCCTGGGCCTGGACCGCGCCGACGAGGCCGAGGGGCTGGCCCTGCTGGAGCAGCTCTTCGCCGGCGTACTCGACGGACACCCGCTCACCGCGCGGTCCGCGGGCCGGGCCGGCGCTCAGTGGCCGACCTTCCGCACCCTCACCAACCGCTCCTGGTCCCGCGGCAACCTCGTCCTGCTCGGCGACGCCGCGCACACCACGCACTACTCCATCGGCGCCGGCACCACGCTCGCCCTGGAGGACGCCATGGCGCTGGCCGCCGCGCTGCGCGAGCGGGACACCCTCCCGGACGCCCTCGCCCACTACGAACGCGAACGCAGGGCAGCCCTGCTGCCGGCGCAGAGCGCGGCCCGGCACAGCGCCCAGTGGTACGAGAACCTGCCCCGCTACATCCACCTGCCGCCGGAGCGGATGTTCGCCCTGCTCGGCCAGCGCCACTCGCCGCTGCTGCCGTACGTCCCGCCGCAGCTGTACTACCGGATCGACCGGGCGGCCGGCCGGCTGGAGACGCTGCGCCGGCTCAAGCGCTGGCTGGGACCGAGGATCGCGCGCACGGTACAGGCACGCAGACTCGCCACCGGCGACGGACCCGGCCGCGCCGGGCGTCCCGACGCGGTGCCCGCGCACCGCGGATGACAGACTGACCGCATGGACGAGCGCACTTTCAACAGGTCGGACCAGCACGCGTCGGTGGTCGGCCTCGGCACCTGGCAACTGGGCGCCGACTGGGGAGACGTGAACGACAAGGAAGCCCTCGCGGTGCTGGAGGCGGCGGCCGAGTCGGGGGTGACCTTCTTCGACACGGCGGACGTCTACGGCGACGGCCGCAGCGAGCAGACCATCGCGACCTTCCTCGCGAGCAGGCCCGACCTGCACGTGCTGGTCGCCACCAAGATGGGCCGCCGGGTCGACCAGATCCCCGAGAACTACGTCCTGGACAACTTCCGGGAGTGGAACGACCGGTCCCGCCGCAACCTCGGCGTGGACCGTCTCGACCTGGTGCAGCTGCACTGCCCGCCGACGCCCGTCTACTCCACCGACGAGGTGTTCGACGCCCTGGACACCCTCGTCGAGGAGGAGCGCGTCGCCGCCTACGGTGTCAGCGTGGAGACCTGCGCGGAGGCGCTCACCGCGATCGCCCGGCCGAACGTGGCGAGCGTGCAGATCGTCCTCAACCCGTTCCGGATGAAGCCCCTGCGCGAGGTGCTGCCCGCGGCCCGACAGGCGGGCGTCGGCGTCATCGCCCGGGTGCCGCTGGCGTCCGGCCTGCTGTCCGGCAAGTACACCAGGGACACGGTCTTCGCCGCGAACGACCACCGGAACTTCAACCGGCACGGCGAAGCCTTCGACCAGGGCGAGACCTTCTCCGGCGTCGACTTCGCCACCGGCGTGGAGGCCGCCGCCGAGTTCGCCGCGCTCGCCCCCGGGGGATGCACTCCGGCCCAGCTGGCGCTGCGCTGGGTCGTCCAGCAGCCCGGTGTGACGACGGTGATCCCGGGTGCCCGGTCGCCCGAGCAGGCCCGCGCCAACACGGACGCCGCCCGGCTGCCGGAGCTTTCCGACGCCACCCTCACCGCGATCCGCGACCTCTACGACCGCCGGATCAAGGACCAGGTCGAGAGCCGCTGGTAGGCGCCGCGCTCCGCCGCACGGGTCTCACGGCACCAGGAGCAACTGCCGTTCCCGCTCCTGGTCGCCGGAGGCCGCGCCCTCGCCGCGCGCCGTGAAGGCGCGGGCCAGCGTCTCACTCGCCGCCTCGACGGCCTGCGGTGTGCCCTGAACGGTGACCGTCACCGGCGCGGACAGCGTCTCGCCCGCCGCCGGTGCGGCGGAGGCCTCCGGGGTGTCCGGGGAGTCGAAGGTCGCGGTGCGCACCGTCGCCCCCTCGTCGGAGGGCAGGCTGTCGGGAGCACCGAACACGCCCTCCAGTGCGCGGACGATCGCCCGCGCGTCGTCGATGCCGCCGCCGTCGAGCGTGACGGTGAGCTGAGTGTCGGACATTCCTGGCCTTCCTTGCCGCACGTCGGTCGGTCCCGGCCGTGTAACCGTCCGGCGCTCGGCCAAACCGGGCGACGCCGCCCCGGCCCGGCGCCTGAGTGCGGGGAACCAGGGAAGAGGGAAGAGGACGCAGGAGACGGTCACCGGGAGGAAAAGTGAGGGACGGGGATTCGGCCGAGGGCTCCGGCCGGCGCAGGGGCCGCAACGAGAGCGAGGAGGAGCGGGCGGACCGCATGTGGACGGAGCTCATCCAGGAGGTCCGCGTCGCGCAGATGGGCGTGCAGATCCTGTTCGGCTTCCTGCTCACGGTCGTGTTCCAGCCGAAGTACGAACACCTCTCGGACACCGACCAGACGATCTACCTGGTCACGGTGGTCCTCGGCGCCGTGACGACCGGCGCGCTGATCGGACCGGTGTCCCTGCACCGCCTCGTTTCCGGGCGGCGGGTGAAACCCCATGCGGTGCGGTGGGCGTCCCGGCTGACCGTGCTCGGCCTGGTGCTGCTGCTCGCCACGACGGCCTGCTCGCTCCTGCTGATCCTGCGCGTCGCGACCCACGACGGTTTCGTGCCCTACCTCGTCACCGGTGTGGTGCTCTGGTACCTGCTGTGCTGGTTCGGGATCCCGCTGTGGACCCGTCACCGTTACATGGCGCGCTGAGAGCCCCCGGCGCGCCATGTGGCGCCGGCGTCCCGTGTGCACCCGGCATGGGGGCCGTCGAGGGCGTTGTAGACCTTGGCGGCGTCGGTGCCGCCCTCAGTTCTCCGCCGTCAGCTCGGCGAGGAAGTCGTCGACGCACACCTCTTCCTCGCCGGGCCGCACCACCGAGCGGGTCTCGCGCAGGAAGGCCTCGACGGCGGCGGCCCACACGAACACCACGGCGCGATGGCGGCCACCGTCGCCGCGGTCGTCGCCCAGCAGTTCGATGCGCAGCTCGTCCCACGAGCCCCGCGACTCGGGCCGCAGCCGCACGTCGCCCACCCCGACCGGGCGGGTGAGTCCCTCGCCCACCATCTCCCGGTCCAGCGTCCAGCGGGCGAGCACCCGGCCGTCGTGGCTGAATACCACGGTGAGGGCGAACGGGTCCGCCGCGTCGTACGAGAGGTGGGCGAGTACGGGGAACCGGTCGTCGGTGTCGCCCGCCTGGAGCTGAACGACCAGGGTCTTGTGCACGACGGTGTTCACGAGGACCTCCACAGGACGGACGTAGAGCCCTCTAGTACCCCGCCCACCGGCAAGATGCTCAGTCGAACGGGTGATTCGCCCGTGGCCGGGTTTCAGTCGCTGCCGAACGCTTCCCGCAGCGCGGGCAGCAGGGTCTTCTCCGACCAGTCCAGGAAGGCGGGCTGCGACTCGCCGCCGATCTGTACCAGGGCGATCTCGCTGAACCCGGCGTCGACGTACGGGCGCACGGCCGCCACGAAGGCGTCCGGATCGTCGCCGCAGGGGATGGACTCGGCGACGTCGTCGGGCGTCACGAACTGGGTGGCCGCCTCGAACGAGTCGGGGTGCGGGAGTTCGGAGTTGACCTTCCAGCCGCTGCCGAACCAGCGGAACTGGGAGTGGGCCCGCTTGATCGCCGTGTCCCGGTCCGGGTCGTAGGAGACGGGCAGCTGACCCACGCGCGGCTTGCCCCGGCCGCCGTGCCGGTCGAAGGCTTCCAGCAGTCCAGCCTTCGGCTCGGTGGCGATCACCAGGTCGGCGAACTCGCCCGCCAGCTTGCAGGAGCGCTCTCCGGAGACGGCGACACCGATGGGCGGTGCGCTGTCCGGCAGGTCCCACAGCCGGGCCGACTCCACGTCGAAGTGCGCGCCCCGATGGTTCACATGGCCGCCCTCGAACAGCGCACGGATGATCTCCACGGCCTCCTGGAGCATCTCGTGCCGCACGTCGACGGACGGCCAGCCGCCCCCCACCACGTGCTCGTTGAGGTTCTCGCCCGAGCCGAGACCCAGCCGGAACCGTCCCTCGGACAGCAACTGAAGCGTCGCCGCCTTCTGCGCCACCACCGCCGGGTGGTAGCGGAACGACGGACACGTCACGTACGTCATCAGCGGGATGCGGGAGGTCGCCTGCGCCGCGGCGCCCAGCACGCTCCAGGCGTAGGGCGAGTGGCCCTGCGAGCGCAGCCAGGGGAAGTAGTGGTCCGAGGTCACCGAGAAGTCGAACCCCACCTCCTCGGCCCGCACCAGATGGCCGACGAGCTCACGCGGTCCGGCCTGCTCGGTCATCATGGTGTATCCGATGTGTGCCATGGCGGCCGAGTCCCCGCCCACCCGCAGTGAAAACAGGCGGAAACGGGACACAAGCGCAACAGAAGCGGTCACTCCGTGTCCTCTCGGAAGGTCCCGAGGAAGGCGGCGAGCGCCCGCTCGTTCGCGGTGTCGTCCCAGTCGCCGGCCGGTGTCGTCCAGCGCAGCGAGAAACTGCGTCCGCCGCCGAGCAGGAAGCCGCGGCCGAAGGTGCGCAACCGGGAGCGGCCGTCCCGGCCCAGCCACTCCATGTCGGCCGCCTCGCGCCCCCGGTAGGTGGTCGCGCGGATGTCGCCGATCCGCCGGTAGCCGCCCGAGCGCTCGAGCCCCGGCTCGACGTCGTCGCGCCAGACGGCCACCGGGTCCGCGCCCGCGCGGGTGCTGTAGGTGACCGCGAGGGTGCGCGGGTCGCCGGACGCGCCGAAGACCACCCGGTACGCGCCACCCGGCACGCGTGAGGTGTCCAGGCGTCGCCAGTCCCCGGGAAGGGCGACGGAGAAGCCCTCCGGCGCGTCGTAGCGGCGGAACCCGTGCGGGGGGCCCCGGCCGGGGCGGAGGAACCGGACGCCGAGGGCGAGGCGCTCGCGCTCGGCCGGGGAGCGGGGGAGGAGGGAGCGGGTCCGGTGGGCGGGACGGCGGGAGCGGAGGGGCGTTGCCGGGAGCCCGTGGCGGAGCCGCCGTCCGCGCCGGGGAGTCCGTCCGTGGCGGCGAGGACGGCGACCGTGACCGTGACGAGGGCCAGGGCGGTCCCGGCGGCCATCGTCCGCCACCGCCACCGGCCCGCGCCCGGGGCGGCGGCGTACGTGCCGCGCAACCGGGGGCGGGGCATCTCGCGCGCGGTCGAGTCCGGGTCCTCCGCCAGCGCCCGGGTGAGGGCCGCGCGCACCGCCGGGCGGGTCAGCCGCTCCCGAGAGTTCTTGCGCAGCAGCCCCTGCACGGCCTGGGCGAGTGGACCGGCGCGCACCGGCGTGCGCAGCGGCAGCCGGTCCACGCCCCTCAGCGTCGCCTCGGACCGGCCCCGGTCACGGAAGGGCGGACGGCCCTCGACCATCGTGTAGAGGATCGCGCCCAGCGTCCACAGATCGGCCGCGGGCCCGATCCGCTCGTCCCTGGCCTGCTCGGGCGAGGCGTACGAGGGCGCGGTCAGCCGCGGAGCGAGGGTGGCGCCGGCCAGGCCGAAGCCGGAGACGACGACGGATCCCTCCTCACGCACGAACACCTGCCCCGGGCTCAGCTCGCCGTGCGTGACACCGTGGCCGTGCGCCGCCTCCAGCACGGCGAGCAGTTCCAGACCGATGCGCGCCGCCCTGGCGTGGTCGAACGCGCCCTGCCGGTCGAGGAGGTCACCGAGCGGAACACCGCCGGCCCATTCGGTGACCGTCCACAGCATGCCGTCCGCCATCACCGCGTCGAGCACCGCGGCGATCCGCCCGGGGCACAGCGACGCCATGGTCTCGCTGGTGCGGATCACCCTGCCGGTGGCCCGGCGGGCGCCCTCGCCGGCCGGCAGCGCTGTCCGGGTGACCAGGCACGGCCGGCCCGTCGTGGCGTCCTCCCCGGACCAGCAGACACGGTTCGTCTCGCCGTGGACCACCTCGAGCAGGCGGTAGCGTCCGGCGACCAACTCGTGTGTGGAGACGTGCGCCCTGCCCATGGCCATCCCTCGTTCGCACCGCCGGCTCTCGGCTTGAGCACAAGTACGTCGAGGGGGCCGGGCCGCGTTCAGCGAACGCGGCTGCGCGCCCGCTTTCTGACCCATCTTCAAAAGCGGCGAACAGGCGTACGGCCAGGGGTGCGCGCGGGATGGCAGCTGTGCAGGCGCCCACCCGGGCCGGGAGGCCGGACGTCAGCGCAGTCCGAAGCGGTCCGCCCACGCCCTCATGTCGGCGATCGCCGCGTTGCCCCCGCACACCACCAGCCCGAGCCGGGCCTCGTCCCCCACCCGCTCCACCACACGCCGGGCCGCCGGCAACAGACAGCCGGCGGCCGGCTCGGTCCACACCTTCGCGTGCTCGGCGAGCGCGAGCGAACCCTCGACGGCCTCCCGGTCCGGCACCACGAGCACCTCGGTGACCAGCTCCGACACATGGTCGTACGTCACCTGCGAGACGGACGGTGCGCTGAGTGTGGTGACGACCGAGGACAGGGGCACCGCAAGCGGCCCGCCCGCCGCCAGCGCCCGGGACATCGCCTCGGCGCCCTCCGTCTCCACGCCCCAGACCCGCACGCCGGGCCGCAGCGTCCGCAGCGCCGCCGCCACACCGGCGATCAGACCACCGCCCCCGATGCTCACCAGCACGTCGGTGAGCTGCCCGGCGTCCTCGGCGAACTCCAGGCCCACCGTGCCCTGCCCCGCGATCACCACCGGGTCGTCGAAGGGGTGGACCAGCGTCAGACCCTCCTCCCGGAGCCGGGTGACGAGCGCGAAGGCCCCGTCCATGCCGTCGGTGAGCCGCACCAGCGCGCCCGCCTCCTCGGCGGTCTGCACGGAACGGGCCGGCGCCGTGCGCGGCATGACCACGGTGGCCTTCACGTCGAGGGCGGCGGCCATCACCGCCACCGCGATGCCGTGGTTGCCGCCGCTGACCGCCACGACCCCGGCGGCCCGCTCGGCCTCGGTCAGCGACAGCAGCTTCGCCGTCGCGCCACGCACCTTGAAGGAGCCGGTGCGCTGGAGCAGCTCCAGCTTCGCGGTGACCGGGACGCCGAGCAGCGCGGACAGCCCCGGGCTTGGCACGGTCGGGGTGCGTACGACATGTCCGGCGATCCGCTCGGCCGCGGCTTCGATCTCCGTGATCCCGATCAAGGCAGTCTTCCTTCCGGCGCGGGCGGTGATCCGCACCCCCACGCACCCTTTCGCGCGAAGCCTCCGAGGTCAACAAGCATGTCGGGGACGGCGCGCGCCGGGCCGCGGAGCCGGGTCGCTCAGTGCTGCTGCGTCTTGTGCGGCGTCGCCTCACTCGGCCGTACGACGACGAGGCCCTCTCCCTGGAGCAGCAGCTGGACCGCCTCGCCCGAACCGCCGCGCAGCATCGAGCCGATCGACTGGGAACGGTGCAGGGAGGTCTCGAGCCCCGCGGACCAGCCGACGATCGCGTCCGTGTCGACGTGGACCGGGTACCGTGGCGAGACCGGGATGACCAGCGGGTCGCCCTCGCACACCAGCCCCAGCCTGCCGTGCCCGGTGAAGACGCTGTTGAACAGTCCGCCGCCGGCGATGCCCGAGCCCTTCACGGTGGCGATGCGGTACGACAGGGACGCGTCGAAGCACAGGACGTTGCGGCCGTTGACCGTGAACTCGTCGCCGGGTTCGACCTCCACGATGAAACAGTTCTGGGCCTCGTTCGCGAACCAGGCCTCGCCCTGCCCGCGCACCGCCATCAGCGGCAGCCCCTCCCCGGTGACCGCGCGCTTGAGCATGCCGCCCACGCCCTGGCCCTTGCGCTCGAACTGGAGGCCGCCCCGGTAGGCGATCATCGCGCCCTGCCTGGCTAGCATCTCGCCGTTCACCGCGTAACGGATGCACTTGGAGTTCTCGACGGTCATGCCCGGCGCGGTCGCGGGCTGCACCATGTGTTCGCTGGAAAAGAGGTCACCCTTCATACCGGCATCCTGGCCCGGAGTGTCCCGTTCCGCCAGGATCCGGTGCCGGGGGCCGGGTTCAGCCGCCCAGGAGCTGCGTCCAGTACGTGCCCGCCCGGCCGCCGCCGGCCAGGCCGACGCCGATGTGGGTGAAGGCGGCGGTGAGGATGTTGGCGCGGTGCCCGGGGCTGTTCATCCAGCCCTCCACCACGTCGGCGGGGGAGTGCTGACCGCAGGCTGTGTTCTCGCCGACCGCGCTTTGGCCGGCACCCGCGGCGGCGGCCCGGTCCCGGGGCCCGCCCCCGTCGGGGTCGGTGTGCGAGTAGAAGTCGCGGGCCACCATGTCCGCGCTGTGGGCCTGGGCGGCGGCGGTCAGCCGGGCGTCGACGGCCAGGGCGGGCAGCCCGGCCCGGGCCCGCGCCCGGTTGGTGAGGCCGACGACCTCCGCCGTGGCGCGGGCCAGGCCCTCCGGGGTGAGCGGCACGGCCCACAGCACCGTCCAGTACGTGTCGGTTGCCCGGTTGCCCGGTTGCCCGCCTGCCCGGACCGGCCGCAGGGTGCCCCGGACCGACCGGTGGGGGATCGGCCGGCGGCCGGTCCCGGGTCCGGTAGGAGCCAGGCGGCGCCCGGTGTCCGGGCGGGGCGGTGCCCGGGGGTGTGTGGAGTGGTGCCCCCGGGGCCGTCCGGGCGCGCGTCCGAGCGGCCGGCGGGCGGTCAGCGACGCAGGGTGGCCGCCCAGTCCGCCGGGACCCGGCCCGCCGGACCCGGCGAGGGCTGGTCCTCCGGGTGGCTGCCGGGCGGCGCGAGGTCCGGGCCGGACTCACTCATCTCGTTCGTCGCGTAGTCCCAGTACCAGTCCTCGCCCGGCTCGAAGCTCTGCGCCACCGGATGCCCGGTGGAGCGGAAGTGGTCGGTCGCGTGCCGGCCCGGCGAGCTGTCGCAGCAGCCGACGTGACCGCAGCTCGCGCAGCGTCGCAGGTGGAACCACCAGCCGCCCGTCGCGTCGCACTCGGCGCAACCGGTGCCGCTGGGCGGAACGGTGGGGTCGATTCCGGTGTCGCTGGTCATACCGGCTCCTCGGTCGGATCGGTCGGGTCGGACGGATCGGTCGGATCGGTCGGGTCGGTCGGGTCGGGTAGCGCGGCGGTCAGCGGCAGGAGCACCTGGAACCGGGTGTCACCCGGCACGGACTCGACCTGGAGGCTGCCGTGGTGCTTGTTGACCACGATCCGCCAGGAGATGTCCAGGCCGAGCCCGGTGCCCTCGCCCACCGGCTTGGTGGTGAAGAACGGGTCGAAGATGCGCTCCCGGATCTCCGGGGCGATCCCGGGACCGGTGTCGCGGAACTCCACCAGGAGCCGGTCGTGATGGAGCGCGGTGCGCACGGTCAGCGTCCCCTCACCACCCGCGCCGTTCACCGCGGCGACCGCGTTGTCGATCAGGTTGGTCCACACCTGGTTCAGCTCCGCCGGATACGCCGGGATCTGCGGGACCGAACGGTCGTACTCCTTGACGACTGCGATCCGCGGGCCGATCTTCCCGGAGAGCATCAGCAGGGTGCTGTCGAGGAGTTCGTGGACGTCGACCGTCCGGTAGGGCGCCCGGTCGAGCTGCGCGTACTGCTTGGCCGCGTCCACCAGGTGCGAGACGCGGGCGGTGGAGTCCGCGATCTCGTTCATCAGCAGCTCGGTCTCGACCGTGTAGTTGAGCCAGCCGACGGCTCCCGGCAGGATCTCCTCGTCCACGGCGGCCGCGACCTGCTCCAGCCACTCGGTGTCCAGACCGGCCTGCACGAAGGTCGGCGCGAGCTGCCAGCCGTGCTCGATCCCGTGGTCCGCCAGCCAGTCGCCGAGGGCGTCCTCCCGGTCGGCGGCCTCCAGCGGGCTGAGCGAGGGCGCCTTGACGACCCGCTCCGCCGTACGCTCCTGTATCTCGATGAGTCCCGCGAGCGCGTCGCGGGAGAACGGGCCCTCGGCGATCACGGCGAGCTTGTGCCGCATCTTCGCCACCCGCTCCCGCAGCGTCGAGGTGGCCCGGACCGCGGCCGCCGCGGGGTTGTTCAGCTCGTGTGTGAGACCGGCGGACAGCGAGCCCAGCGCCAGCAGCCGCTCGCGCTGACCGATGGCGCGCTGGGTGTTCTCGGACCCGAAGAACAGCCCCTCCAGCAGATGCACCGCCATGGGGAACCACTCCCGCATGACGGCCGCGAACGTGTCCGCCGGAAGGACGAAGAACCGCGTCGGTCCGGTGACCCGCATGGAGTTGTTGTAGACCTGCGGCACCCGGTCACCGGCGTACGCCTGCATCGCGCCCGCGTACACACCGCGCTGCGAGGTGCGGTTGGTCTCCACGTCGTCCCCGCCGACCCGGCGGGACAGCACCACCGTTCCCTCCAGCAGCACGTAGAAGCACGTGGCGTCCTCGCCCTCGGTGTACACCGGGCCGGGCTCGAACAGTTCCACCCGGCCCTCGGCGCACAGCCGGCCCAGCTGCTCCGGCGTCAGCTTCTCGAACAGGAACAGCTTCCCGATCTCCTCGGGGCTGCACGGCATCGGCCGCCCGCTCACGACTGCTCCAGGTACCGGTGGACGAGCATGACGGCCATGGCTCCCTCTCCGACGGCGGACGCGACCCGCTTGGCGGACTCGGCGCGGGCGTCGCCCGCCACGAACACGCCCGGGACGCTGGTCTCCAGGTGATACGGCGGCCGGTCCAGCTCCCAGTCGGCCGGCGGCCGCCCGTCCGGGGTGAGGTCCGGCCCGGCGAGGATGAACCCGCGTTCGTCGCGCAGCACCGTGCCGTCCAGCCAGTCCGTGAGCGGGGCCGCGCCGATGAAGACGAACAGCCACTGCGCGTCGACGAGTTCGGTGCCGCCGCTCTCCGCGTCGCGCAGCGTCAGCCGCTCCAGGTGGCCGTCGCCGTGCGCGCTGTCGACGACCATGCCGCAGCGCACGCGGATGTTGGGCGTCTCCTCGATCTGCTGGATCAGGTAGTGCGACATCGACGCCGTCAGGGAACCGCCGCGCACCAGCAGCGTCACCGACTTGGCGCCGCGGGCCAGGTACATCGCCGCCTGCCCGGCCGAGTTGGCACCTCCGACGATGTACACGTCGTGGCCCTGGCAGGAGGCCGCCTCGGTCAGCGCCGAGCCGTAGAACACACCGCAGCCGGTCAGGTCGCCCGTGCCGGGCGCGGTCAGCTGCCGGTAGGAGACGCCGGTCGCCAGGATCACGCTGTGCGCGGCGATCGCCGAGCCGTCCGAGAACCGTACGGTCCGCGCCGCCCCGTTGGCCTCCAGACCCGTCACCTCGCGCGCGGTGAGGATCTCGGCGCCGAACTTCGCCGCCTGCCGCCGGGCCCGTTCGGTGAGCTGACCGCCGGAGACACCGTCGGGGAAGCCGAGGTAGTTCTCGATGCGGGAGCTCTGCCCCGCCTGGCCGCCGGTCGCCGACCGCTCCACCAGCACCGTCCGCAGCCCCTCCGAGGCCCCGTACACGGCCGCGCCGAGCCCGGCCGGGCCGCCGCCGATCACCACCAGGTCGTAGAAGCCGGCCGTCGGCGTGGTCGCCAGACCCACCCGCGCGGCCAGGTCGGGCGCCTCCGGCTCCACCAGCGGGGTCCCGTCCGGGGTGATCACCACCGGCAGCCGCCGTCCGTCCTGCCCGGCCGCCGACAGCAGCCGCCGCCCCTCCGGCTCGTCGGAGGAGTACCAGCGGTACGGCACCTGGTTGCGGGCCAGGAACTCCCGGACCTCCGAGGACCGTGCCGACCAGCGGTGCCCGACGACCTTGGTGCTGGGTACCGGCCGGTGATCGCCGGTGCGCCAGGCCTGGAGCAGGTCGTCCAGGACCGGGTACAGCTTCTCCTCGGGCGGGTCCCAGGGCTTGAGCAGGTAGTGGTCCAGATCGACGACGTTGATGGCGTCGATCGCCGCGTCGGTGTCGGCGTACGCCGTCAGCAGCACCCGCCGGGCGCCCGGGTACACGTCCAGGGCCTGTTCGAGGAACTCGATGCCGTTCATCTGAGGCATCCGGTAGTCGGCCAGGAGCACGGCCACGAGGTCGCCGCGCAGCTTCAGCTCGCGCAGCGCCCCCAGTGCCGACTCGCCGGACTCCGCCCGCACGATCCGGTACGTGGCGCCGTAGCGCCGCCGCAGGTCGCGGGCGACGGCGCGGGAGACCCCGGGATCGTCGTCCACGGTCATGATGACGGTCCGTGTCTCCCCGTCGGGCTGTGCCATGCGTCCCCCACGTCGAGCGGCCGGATTCACGGCACGGCGTCCCCGTCACCGCACCGGCCTGTGGCCCATCGTATGTTCGATCGCGGGTCCTCGCTCAGGCGGCGGGAGGGGTCGCCGGTGTCCGTCCGCTCCCCTCGCGGGGTCTTGGGGACCGCTTGGGGAAGACTGGGCTCCATGAACGACGTGACCGCGACACAGGGAGGGGCCCGCATGACGCGCCCGATCACGGCAGGGCTGGACGGTTCCGAGGAGAGTGCGGCCGCACTGGCCTGGGCCGCGAGGGAGGCGGTCCGCCGCGAAGCCCCGCTGCACGTGGTGCGCGTCTGGCGGGCCGAGCCTGACCCGGCCGGCGCGGGGGACCGGGACGCGCAGGAGCGGTGGATCCGGGGCTCGGTCGCCGAGTCGGTCAGGACCGTCACCGAGCGGCACCCGGAACTCACGGTGACCACGGACGTCAGCGAGGCCGACGACGCCGTCGCCGTGCTGCTCGCCGCCGCGGCCGACGCGCGGACGCTGGCGCTCGGCTCGCGCGGCCAGGGAGCGGTCGTCGGCTTCCTGCTCGGCTCCGTCGGCCAGCAGGTGATCGCCGAGGTGCCCCGGCCCGTCGTCCTCGTGCGGGCCGGGGACGAGGCCGCGGCGGAGGCCGCCGGCCGCGAGGTCGTCGTGGGCCAGCAGGGGGAGCCGGAGGACAGTGCCGACGTGATCGGGTTCGCCTTCGAGGCGGCCGCCGCGCGCGGCGCCACCGTGCGTGCCGTGCGGGCCTGGACCCTGCCGACGGTGTTCACCTACAGCCCGGGCTCGATGCGGCTCGCCGACGAGGCCGGCGGCCTGGAGCAGTACGAGAAGAAGGCCCTGGGCGAGGCGCTCGCACCGTGGCGCGAGCGCTTCCCCGATGTCGCGGTGATCGAGCACGTGGAGATGGGCAGCGCGGGACAGGTGCTGCTGGCGGTGGCCGCCGACGCCCAGCTCGTGGTCGTCGGCCGCCGCGCCCGCCGCACGGCCGTCGGCGCCCGGATCGGTTCGGTGGCGCACGGCGTGCTGCACCACGCGCAGTGCCCGGTGGCGGTGGTCCCGCACACGTGAGGACCCGGTACGCCGCTCAGTCCGCCGTCGGCTGAAGGGTCTCCCGGGCCTTCGGCAGGATGTTGACGATGTAGTCCTCGACGGCCTTGTCCAGGCCGATGTCGTGCTGGGACCGCTCGGACAGGTACCAGCGGTGCTCCAGCAGCTCGTGGTAGATCTCCGCCGGATCCATGGCGCCGCGCAGCTCCACCGGCACGGCGCGCACGGTGGGCCGGAAGACCTCGCGCACCCAGCGGTGGGCGAGGACCTCCGGGCGGGCGCCGAGGGGGTCGCCCGGTGCGTAGTCGTCCTGGGTGGCCATCCAGCTCTCCAGGTCGTTGAGCAGCCGGCGGGCCTGGTTCTCCTCGGCGTCCAGGCCGGTCAGGCGGAGCAGTTGGCGCTGGTGGTGACCGGCGTCGACGACCTTGGGGACGAAGGTGACCGTGTCGCCGTTGGAGGCGTGCTCGATCTGCATCTCCGCCACGTCGAAACCGAGGTCGTTGAGCCGCCGGATCCGGCGCTCGATGTAGTGGTACTTGCCCGCCGGATAGACGGACGTGCGGGTCAGCTCCTCCCACAGGCGCCGGTAGCGGGCGCAGATCTCCATGCCGAAGTCGACCGGGTCGACGGAGGGGTGCAGTGCCCCGGACGCCTCCAGGTCGAGCAGCTCGCCGCTGATGTTCACCCGGGCCAGGTCGAGGTCGTAGTCGCGCTGCCCGGGGCTGAGCCGGGGATGCAGTTCACCGGTCTCTGCGTCGACCAGGTAGGCGGCGTAGGCGCCCGCGTCGCGCCGGAAGAGCGTGTTGGACAGCGAGCAGTCCCCCCAGGCGAACCCGGCCAGGTGCAGCCGGACCAGCAGCACCGCGAGGGCGTCCATCAGACGGTGCATGGTCGCCGGGCGCAGCGTCGTCTCGAACATCGACCGGTACGGAAGCGAGCCGCCCAGGTGCCGGGTGACCAGCACCGGTTCCAGCGCGTCGCCGGAGGTGCCGGTACGGCCGGTGACCACGGCCAGCGCGTCCACCGCCGGGATGGCGAGCCGGTCCAGGTCGCGCAGCAGCTGGTACTCGCGCAGCGCGGGCCGCTCGGCCAGCTCCTTGACGGCGATCACCTCGTCCCCGGCGCGCGCGTAGCGGACCACGTGCCGGGAGATGCCGCGCGGCAGCGGCACGAGGTACTCCTCGGGCCACCGCTCCAGCGGCAGCTGCCACGGCAGTTCGAGCAGGAGCGCGGGATGCTCCGGATTGGTGGCGCTGAATTGCAAGGCCATGCCCCGACTCTAGAACGCCCGTTCCCGGGCCAGTGCCGCGGCGTCCTTCACCGGCCCGTGGTGGACGGGACCGTGTCCGGGCAGCAGGACGTCGCCCTCGAGACCGGCGAGGACGTCGAGCGAGGCGATCGCGCGCGCCCGGTCGTGGTGGAACAGGTCGGGCAGCAGCTGCGGTCCCCGGATCCGGGAGACGGCGTGCCCGCTCACCAGCGCGTCGCCCGAGATCACCACTCCGGCGTCGGGCAGGTGGTAGACGCAGTGGCCGTCGGTGTGGCCCGGGGTGTGCACCGGCACGGGGTGGCCGGGCAGGTCGAGGGGGCCGTCGGCCGGGAAGGGCGCGGGCGCGGTCACCGGGTGCTGTTCGGTGCCGCCGGCGCGCAGCACGTGCGCCATCCACGGCAGCACACCCGGGCGCCAGGCGTTGCGCAGCACCGTGCCGACCGACACCTGCTGGAGGAAGTCGCGCCGGGCGTGGGGCACCTCGTCCTCGTGCAGCAGGACCGGGGTGCCGTGGGCGGCGCGCAGGTACTCGGCCGAGCCCAGGTGGTCGTTGTGCGCGTGGGTGATCAGCACCGCCGCCACCGCCTCGGGCGCGCTCCCGACGGCGGCCAGGGAGTCGAGCAGCAGTCGGCGGTCGCCGGGGTAGCCGGTGTCGACGAGGGTCACCGCGCCGCCGTCGGCGAGGATGACCCAGTTGGTGCTGCCGCCGTGCACCAGGTAGGTGCCTTCGGCCACTTGCCGTACGTCCGCGCTCATGATCTCCCGCATTCCAGGTGGTTGCCCCGTGCGGGACAGCCAACCAGAAGCGGTGCGCGGACGGCCGCCCGGCCCTCAGCGCACGCCGTGCGGACGGAACTGGACGCTGATGCGGGGTCCGGCGGCCCGGGTGCTCTTGGGGACGCAGTGCTCCCAGGTGCGCTGACAGGAGCCGCCCATTACGATCAGGTCGCCGTGGCCCAGGGGGCGGCGCACGGTCTCGCCGCCCCCGCCCGCCGGGCGCAGCAGCAGGTCGCGGGGCGCGCCGACCGAGAGGATGGCGACCATCGTGTCCCGGCTCGCGCCGCGCCCGGTCCGGTCGCCGTGCCAGGCGACGCTGTCCCGGCCGTCGCGGTAGTGGCACAGCCCCGCGGTGGTGAAGGGCTCGCCCAGCTCCTCGGTGTAGTGGGCCGTCAGCGCCTCTCGCGCCTGCGCCAGCAGCGGGTGCGGGAGGGTGTCGCCCGCGCCGTAGAAGGCGAGCAGCCGGGGCACGTCCACCACCTGGTCGTACATGGCACGCCGCTCGGCCCGCCACGGGACCTCGGCGGCCAGGTGCTCGAACAGCGCGTCGGCGCCGCTCAGCCAGCCCGGGAGCAGGTCGATCCAGGCCCCGGCGCCCAGACGGGTGCGGCGCAGCCCTCCGAGCGAGCCCAGCCGGACCTCGTCGGCCTGGTCGAAGAGCGAGCCCTGGAGATGCGTGGTCATGGGACCAGCGTACTCCTGATTCGAAAGGGTGTTCTATCGACGTCGTCGCCCCTGTCGATACGCCGGTGTATCCGATACATTCGCGCATCGGACTGGCGAAGGGGCAGGGCATGGCGGTGGAGGCGACGGCAGGGCGGGTCACCAGACGGCGCGCCCACACCCGCGCGAACCTGCTGGACGCCGCGTTCGCGGTGTTCGCCGCCAAGGGGTTCGGGCGGGTGTCGATCGAGCAGGTCTGCGAGGCGGCCGGATACAGCCGGGGCGCCTTCTACTCCAACTTCGACAGCCTCGACGAGCTGTTCTTCGCCCTCTACCGGCAGCGGGCCGAGCTGATCGCCGAGCAGGTGTCCGCGGCCCTCGCCTCCGACGGACCCGACCTGGACGTGCCGGCCGCCGTGGACCGGGTCACCGGGGTGCTGCTCCTCGACCGCGACTGGCTCCTGGTGAAGACGGACTTCCTGGTGCACGCCGCCCGCGACCCCGCCGTGGCCCGGACCCTGCTGGAGCACCGGGCACGGCTCAGACAGGCGATCGCCGACCGGCTCGCCCGGCACGGCGGGAACGGGGACACCCCTCTGCCCGCCGTGCCGGGCGACGCCGCGGGCGCCGCGCACGCGGTGGTCGCCGCGTACGACGGAGTCACCACCCAGCTGCTCCTGGACCGGGACGTCGGGCATGCCCGGGTCTGGCTGGGACAGCTGCTCACCGCGCTGCTCACCGAAGGCGGCACGCGCCAATGACGGAACAGGAAGGGACGGTCGCCATGGATGCCGACGTCATCGTGGTCGGAGCGGGTCTGGCGGGGCTGGTCGCGGCGCACGAGCTGACCAGCCGCGGCAGAAGGGTCGCCCTGGTCGACCAGGAGAACGCGGCCAACCTCGGCGGCCAGGCCTTCTGGTCCTTCGGCGGCCTCTTTCTCGTCGACTCCCCGGAGCAGCGCCGCCTCGGTGTCAAGGACTCCCTCGACCTCGCCTGGAACGACTGGCAGGGCAGCGCCGGCTTCGACCGGACCGACGACGAGGACTCCTGGGCGGTGCGCTGGGCCCGTGCGTACGTCGAGTGGGCGGCGGGGGAGAAGCGGTCCTGGCTGGCCGGGCACGGCATCACCTTCCTGCCCACCGTCGGCTGGGCCGAACGCGGTGACCTCGGGGCGGGCGGTCACGGGAACTCCGTGCCGCGCTTCCACATCGCCTGGGGCACCGGCACGGGAGTCGTCGAGCCGTTCGTCCGGTACGCGAGGCAGGCCGCGCGCGACGGACTGCTCACCTTCCACCACCGCCACCGGGTCGACCACCTGGTGGTCGAGGACGGCACCGCGCGCGGCGTACGCGGCACGGTCCTCGCCGAGGACCGCTCGCCCCGCGGCGTCGCCTCCAGCCGCGAGGTGGCCGGTGAGTTCGCCTTCACCGCGCAGGCGGTGATCGTCACCTCCGGCGGCATCGGCGCCGACCACGACATCGTCCGCCGCCACTGGCCCGAGCGCCTCGGCACCCCGCCCGCCGAGATGGTCACCGGTGTCCCCGCCTACGTCGACGGGCGGATGCTCGGCATCAGCGCCGAAGCGGGGGCCCGGCTGGTCAACCGCGACCGGATGTGGCACTACACCGAGGGCGTCCGCAACTGGGACCCGATCTGGCCCGGCCACGGCATCCGCATCCTGCCCGGACCCTCGTCCATGTGGTTCGACGCCCTCGGCCGCCGTCTTCCCGGGCCCTGCCTGCCCGGTTACGACACCCTCGGCACCCTGCGGCACCTGCGCACGGCCGACGGTCTCGCGGGCCACGGCCACTCCTGGTTCATCTCCACCCGGAAGATCGTCGAGAAGGAGTTCGCGCTCTCCGGCTCCGAGCAGAACCCCGACATCACCGCCAAGGACCGCGCCGGCTTCCTGCGCGAACGCGTCCTCGGCAGGGGCGCCCCGGGGCCGGTGGACGCCTTCCTGCGCCGGGGCGCCGACTTCGTGACAGCGCCGGACCTGGAACAGCTGGTCGACCGGATGAACGGGCTCACCGGCAAGCCGCTCCTGGACGCCGCCTCGATCCGCCGCCAAATCGAGGCCCGCGACCTCCAGATGGCCAACCCGTACGCCAAGGACGCCCAGGTGCAGGGCATCCGCAACGCCCGCCGCTACATCGGCGACCGCCTGGGCCGGGTCGCGGCCCCGCACCGCATCCTCGACCCGGCGGCGGGCCCGCTGATCGGCGTCAAGCTGCACATCCTCACCCGCAAGACCCTCGGCGGCATCCAGACCGACCTCGACTCCCGCGCCCTGGGCGCCGACGGCAGTCCGGTCGAGGGCCTGTACGCGGCCGGCGAGGTGGCGGGCTTCGGCGGCGGCGGGGTGCACGGGTACAACGCGCTGGAGGGCACCTTCCTCGGCGGCTGCCTGTTCTCCGGGCGGGCGGCGGGCCGGGCGGCGGCGCGGCAGACGGCCTGAGCGGCACACGACCCGGCGGCTGCTCAGGCCGTCCGCCCCCGGTCGAGGAGGCGGAGCAGCACGGCGGCGTGGCTCTCCTCGGGGGACTTGGACGCGGTCAGCAGCGTCACGTCCCCCTCATCCGCCAGCTCCCGTACACGGCCGAGGAGTTCCGTCGCCTCCGGGGCGGCCAGCTCGGCCTCGTACCGCCGCGCGAACTCCTCGTAGGAGCCCTCGCCCGCGTGGAACCAGCGGCGGAGTCCGGCCGACGGGGTCAGGCCCTTGGGCCACTCGTCCACGTGTGCCGAGTCCTTCGCCACGCCCCGGGGCCACAGCCGGTCCACGAGGACGCGTACGCCGTCGTCCGGCTCGGGCGGGTCGTAGACACGGCGCACTCGCGCGCTCATGGCGCTCCTCCCGCGGCCGACGACGCTCTCGCGAGAATACGTCCGGTGCCGGTGCCCGGCACCTTCGCGGCGGGATCAGCCGGAGCGCCGGCGCACGGCCTCGCGCCGCTTGAGCGCACGGCGCTCCAGCTCGCCGGTCCCGCCCCAGACGCCGATGGACTGCCCCGTGTCGAGCGCCCACCGCAGACACTGCTCCTGAACCGGGCAGCGCCGGCAGACCGTCTTCGCCTGCTCGGTCTGCAAAGCGGCCGGGCCGGTGGTGCCGATCGGGAAGAACAGCTCGGGGTCCTCCGTCCGGCATGCGGCGTACTCTCGCCAGTTGTCCATCAAAGTCACCTGCGATCGGTATCGTTCGGGCCCTCGTGCATGGCTTGCTCCGTTGCGGGTGACCTGTCGACAGCGGGGCGAAACCGGCGACTTGCCCCCGGTGAACGAGCGGGTGTGCCGTACGCGGCGCCGCGTGCCTACGGTCGGAGCGTCTCCCCGGCCGCCGTCGCCACCGCGTCCGCCACCGTGACCAGCGCGGGGGAGTCGAGCTTCCACTGCTGCCAGTACAACGGGACGTCCACCGCCGCATCCGGGGCGAAGACGACGAGCCGGCCGGTGCGCAGCAGCGGCTCGGCCTGCGGCTGCGGCACCATGCCCCAGCCGAGACCGGCCACGACGGCCTCGACGAAGCCCTCCGAGGTCGGCACGTAGTGCCGCGCGGCACTCGCGCCGTCGTGGCCGAGCCGCCGTGCGAAGGCGTCCTGGAAGTCGTCCCGCCGGTCGAAGACCACCACGGGAGCCCCGGCGACCGCCTCGCGCGGCGGTCCCTGAAGGTGCCGCGCGGCGAAGTCGGGAGCGGCGCAGGGGAGATAGCGCATCCGGCCCAGCGCCCGGACAGTGCAGCCCGGCACCGGTTCGGGTGACGACGTCACCGCCGCCATCACCACGCCCTCCCGCAGCAGCGCCGAGGTGTGGCCCTCGTCCTCGCGGCGCAGCTCGAAACAGAGCGCGGGCTCGTGGGGGAGGCGGGTGAGGGCGGACAGGAACCAGGTGGCCAGCGAGTCCGCGTTCACCGCCACCGACACGCGGGTCGGCTCGCCCTCCCCCCTCAGCCCCAGCTCGGCCGAGGCGTCCCGCTCCAGCCGCGCCACCTGACGGGCCAGCCGCACCAGCACGGCACCGGAGTCGGTCGCCCGCACCGGCTTGGTGCGCAGCAGCAGCACCCGGCCGGTGCGCTGCTCCAGCGCCTTCACCCGCTGGCTGACCGCGGACGGCGTGACGTGCAGCGCGGCGGCGGCCGCGTCGAACGTGCCCTCGTCCACCACGGCCAGCAGGGTGCGCACCTGCTCCAGCGGCAGATCCGCGAACACCGCGGATCCCGTCCTACCGGCTGTCATCACGAGGGCTAATGATACGTAAGAATCTTTAGCTGTACGCCCTGTGATCGTCCGCTTAGCGTCAAGGGCATGACCAACGCCCTCACGGCAGCGGCGGCCGGTTTCGGCACCGGCCTCTCGCTCATCGTCGCCATCGGCGCGCAGAACGCCTTCGTCCTGCGTCAGGGGGTGCGCCGGGACGCGGTCCTCGCCGTGGTCGGGATCTGCGCGCTGTCCGACGCCCTGCTGATCGCCCTGGGCGTCGGCGGGGTCGGCGCCGTGGTGGTGGCGTGGCCGGGCGCGCTGACCGCCGTCGGCCTGATCGGCGGCGCCTTCCTGCTCTGCTACGGCGCCCTGGCCGCCCGGCGGGTGTTCCGCCCGGCCGGCGCGTTGCGGGCGGAGGGGGACGCCGCGGGCTCGCGCCGCCGGGCCGTCCTCACCTGCCTGGCGCTGACCTGGCTCAATCCGCACGTCTACCTCGACACCGTGTTCCTGCTGGGCTCGGTCGCCGCCGACCGGGGGCCGCTGCGCTGGACCTTCGGCCTCGGCGCCGCGGTCGCCAGCCTGGTCTGGTTCGCCGCGCTCGGTTTCGGCGGCCGCTACCTCGGCCGCTTCCTGGCCCGGCCCGCGGCCTGGCGCGTGCTGGACGGCCTGGTGGCCGCCACCATGATCGCCCTCGGCGTCTCCCTCGTCGCCGGGGCCTGAGCGGGCCGCGTCCGGCCACGCACGCCGCTAGTAGGGCTGCCTAACGAAGCCCGACCAGGACTCGAACGGAACTGCGATAGTGATCCCCGTAACCGAAAGATGTACCTAGCATGTAGGAAGCGCGTGGACACGAGCGAGAGCAGTGCCGAGAGCGGCGCCGAACCCGGGACGAAAGCCCCGGCACCGGACGGGGCGCGCCGACGGGGGTGGCGCCGCTGGGCCATGGACACCCGCCCCCTGCGCCGCCCGGCCTACCGCAGACTCTGGTCCTCGACCATCGTCACGGCCGTGGGCAGCCAGCTCACAGCGGTCGCCGTGCCCCAGCAGATCTACGACATCACCGGCTCCTCGGCCTGGGTCGGCGCCGCGAGCCTCGCGGGTCTGCTGCCGCTCATCGTGTTCGCGCTGTGGGGCGGCGCGGTGGCGGACACCATGGACCGCCGCAAGCTGCTGCTGATCACCAACGTCGGCATCGCCGTGACCTCGCTGCTCTTCTGGACACAGGCGGCCACCGGCCTGGAGTCGGTGGCCGTCCTGATGCTGCTGCTCGCCCTGCAGCAGGCCTTCTGGGGCCTCAACGCCCCCGCGCGCAACGCCTCGATCGCCCGTCTGGTGCCCGCGGACCAGCTGCCCGCCGCGAACGCGCTGGGCTCGACCGTCATGCAGACGGGGCAGGTGGTCGGCCCACTGCTCGCCGGGGCGCTGATACCGGTGATCGGGCTGCCCGAGCTGTACCTCGTCGACGCCCTGGCCCTGTGCGTCACCGTGTGGGCGGTCCACCGGCTGCCCGCCCTCCCGCCGCTTGCGGGCACGGCGGTCCGGCGGGCGGGCGTGCGCGAGGTCGTGGCCGGTTTCCGCTACATCGCCGGGCACAAGGTCCTGCTGCTGTCCTTCCTGGCCGACATCGTCGCCATGGTGTTCGGCATGCCCCGGGCCCTCTTCCCGCAACTCGCCGCCGAGACGTACGTCCCGTACGGCGAGGGGCTCGCCCTCGGTCTGCTGTTCGCGGCGATCCCCATCGGCGCGGTGGCCGGCGGGCTGTTCTCCGGCACCTTCTCGCGGGCTCGCCGGCACGGCTGGATGGTGATCGGCGCGGTCGTCGTCTGGGGGGCCGCCATCACCGGGTCCGGACTGAGCGGAAGCCTGTGGCTCGCGGTGGCGTTCCTGGCCGTGGCCGGTGTGGCCGACATGGTCTCCATGGTGTTCCGCGGGGCGATCCTGCTGTCCGCCGCCACCGACGAGATGCGCGGACGCATGCAGGGCGTGTTCACGGTCGTCGTGGCGGGCGGCCCGCGGCTGGCCGACGTGCTGCACGGCGGCGCGGGCGCCGTCTTCGGCGCGCGGGAGGCCGTGGCCGGCGGCGGGCTGCTGGTCGTGGTGGTGATGCTGGCCCTGGCGGCCGCGGTGCCGGCGCTGCGGCGCTACCGCGTCTGAGGAAACTCACAGGGAGCCGCGTCCGTGCAGCGCGTAGTGCTCCATGAGCCGGCTCCTGGTGCTCTCCAGCCGGTGCGCGAGGATCTCGGCGACCGACCGCACCAGTACGATGCCCAGCCGCGGGTCCTCCTCGCACAGTCCCAGCACCGCGGCCGCGTCGAACTCCTAGGCGCGCACCGGGCTGAACGCCTCGGCGCCGAAGTCCCACTCGTAGGGCGGGAACAGCCAGGACCAGCCGAGCAGATCGCCCACGCCGAGGCTGGCGACCGTGACCCGCTGCAGTGACGTCACCCGCTGGGTCAGGGAGACCGCGCCGGAGCGGATGACCCAGAAGCGGTCGGCCCTGCCCCCCGGCTCGAAGATCCGTTGGTCCTCCGGGAAGGAGACCTGCCGGGCCAGCGCCATCAGCCGCTCACGCTGGGGCAGGGGGAGGGCGGTCAGGAGTTTGATCGCTTTGGTCATGGCACGGGGCTCCTCGCCGGCGATTCGGTTCCGGGGCTTTCCCTATGCCCATTTCAGTCGCTGCGGGCGCCCCGAGCACCTCGGCGGACGGCGGATCCCGTGCGGATTCCGTGCCGGAACCGGTGACGGTGGCGCGAGGGCATGAAGAAGCCCTGGCCGGACGGGGGAGGCCGGCCAGGGCCGTAAGCGGTGACCGCGGAGGACGCTCCGGTCGACTCCGTCGCCACTTATGGATGAACGCTAAACCATCTCCGTGCGTTCCGCGAAGCCGGTACCGCGACACGTGATCCGTTTCACTCGCGTTTCCTCCGGCCTGTGCGCGCGTCCCCAAGCGCCGTGCTCCGCGACGGCCCTGATCGCTTCCAGAGGCGGATCCGCCGGGCTCGGGAGAAGTGCATTCCGGCGTCCTGGCCGCTGCGCGGGCAGCGCGGGGCGGGCCGGTCGGCCGCTCACCCGGCGGGGCGGCCGGAACGCCGGGCGGACACGGCGTGATCGTCTCCGCCGCGATCCGGCCGTCCGCCCGGTTCACGGGCACGCCCTCGGTGGGACCCGAGAACGTGTCCCGTGGCAGCCCCGCCTGCGGCGTCCGCGGCTCGGACGGCGACGGCACCGCCACGCGCGGGGCGGGGCCCAGGCCGGGGCGGCGTGGGCGAGGCCCCCAGGCGCGCCGAGCGGTTGGCCGGCGGTCCGGCGCTCCGTCCCGCGGCCCGTCACCCCGAGTGCCGTCCCGCGGCCCGTCACCCCGAGTGCCGTCCCGGGGCCCGTCACCCCGAGTGCCGTCCCGGGGTCAGCACCTCGTCGAGCACCCGCAGGACGGCCTCGTACGCCACCGTCCGCACGGCGGCCTCCCGCGAGCCCTCCGGGTCGGTGGGCCGCAGCTCCTCGCTGCGCGCCAGCCAGGCCCGCCTCTCCTCCAGCGCGCAGCCCCTCGCGCGGTGCATGCGACGCAGCAGTTCGTCCGAGTCCACAACATCCGTCATGCACTCCGCGTACCCCCGCAGGCCGCCCGGATGGCCCCTGGGCCGCGAGGGGGACAGGAGGTTTGCCGGTACGGGCGGAGGTCAGCCGACAGTGACGAGGCCGCCCGGCGCGCAGCCGGCCGGAGCGGACCGTCCCACCGACCAGGGAGCTGACGGATGTGTGACAGGGACACAACCGAACCCGTCGTCGTCGACCAGCGCGGCACGGACCCGCACCACCGGTACCGGCCATGCCGGCCCGCCGACGCGCGCAGGGCGGTCGAACGGGCCGTCACCGAGTGCCGTGCCACCGGCGGCCATGCGACGTGCGACGCGGGCGCCCTGTCGGACGCCGTGCTCGTGGCCTCGGAGCTGACCACCAACGCCATCCTGCACGGCGGCGGCATCACCGATTTCCGGGTCGACGTCGTGGAACCCGGAGCGGGACCCGGCGTGCGCCTGTCGGTGTGCGACCGCAGCCACGACCTCCCGGTGGCCGTGCCGCCCACCGACGACCGGGGCCGCCGGCGCCTCGGCGGCCGGGGCTGGCCGATCGTCTGCCGGCTGGCCCGCGAAGTACGCGTGGCAGATCTTCCCTCGGGAGGCAAGTGCATCACGGTGGTCGTTCCGCTGTCCTGATGAGTTTTCGAAAAGCGGAGTTTGTTCCACCGGGGCGGGGGCAGTCGCAGATTCGTGCTTCGGACCGGAGGCGCAGCAGCGGGAAAGGTATGGCTGCTTCGGTGCTCCGGCTTTCGCCGGGGTGGCCGGGACAGCGCCCGTTCCCGCGGAAAGTCCCCTGAGACCACCGTTCAGGAGCGAAGCCGCATGCTCATCGAAACACCCACCATCCGTCCCGGTACCCCCGAGTCCACCAACGCTTCTGCCGGTTCCACCGCTCCCACCCGCCGTCGGCACGACGACGCCCCCGACACCATGGCCCTCTTCGGCCGCCTGGCGGAGCTGGCGGACGGTCCGGAGCGCGACGCAGTCCGCGACGAACTCGTCACGGCCTGGCTGCCCATGGCCCACCGGATCGCCGGGCGGTTCCGGGACCGCGGGGAATCCCTCGAAGACCTCCGGCAGGTCGCGGCACTCGGCCTGGTCAAGGCCATCGACCGCTTCGACCCCGAGCGGGGAGCCTTCGAGAGCTACGCCGTGCCGACCATCACGGGCGAGGTCAAGCGCCATTTCCGCGACCGGATGTGGGCCCTGAGGGTGCCCCGCCGGGTCCAGGAACTGCGCAACAAGGTGCGCGTCGCCCGACGCGAGCTCACGCAGAACCCGGGCAGCCCCGAACCCTCGGTGGCCGCCCTCGCCGCCCACACCGGTCTGACCGAGGACGAGGTCGGCGCCGGCATGGAAGCGCTGGAGAGCTTCAGCACGCTGTCGCTGGACGCCGAGCTGTCGGCCGGGGACGACGGCTACAGCCTCGCGGACACGCTCGGCGCGGCCGACAACTCGTACGACACCGTGATCGACCGCGAGTCCGCCAAGGAGGGCCTGCGCCGGCTGCCCGAACGCGAGCGCGCCATTCTCTACATGCGCTTCTTCGAGGACATGACACAGAGCCGGATAGCCGACTGCCTGGGCATCTCGCAGATGCACGTCTCGCGCCTCATCAGCCGCAGCTGCGCCCGGGTGCGCGACGAGGCGATGGGAGAGCGGGCGGTCCGCTCCGGCCGTCCGGTGCGTACCTGATGAACGACGAGCCGGGCGGACCGGGGACTGAGGGAGGGAAGGGACGGATGCTGATGCCCCACCCCGCGGTGCTGCGCAAGCTCCTGGAGGAGTACGAGGCGGCCGCGGTGAGCGAACCCGTCGACGCGAGCGGCGAACCGGGGCCGCGCACCCGGGACCTGGCGTACACCCTGTGCGTGTCCACCGGGACGCGTGACGTGCGGCAGGCTCTGGAGACCGCCCGGCGCCGGCTCGCGGACGCGTCGGCGCCGGCGCCCGTGCGCGACGGCGCGCACGCCGGCGTGGCGGACTGACGCGAGGGACGAACAGGGGCGCGAGAGAGCGACTGCCCGTATGCCGCCACGCGGTGTACGGGCAGTCGCACGTCGGCAGCCGCCTGTCGACCGCCGCTCGCCGGCGCTCGTACGCCGACGACCGCACTGGTGTGCGCGGAGGATGCCGGGGCATGCGGAGTCCGGGAGGGGAGGTCCACATGAACGCACGCGTCCTCGCACGTACCGGCCGCGGTCACGCCCGGCGGGCCGCGAACGGGTCGGCGGCCGAGGGGGCCGCCCGGGCCGGGCTCACCGCTCGCGGCGTCATCTACCTGCTGGTCGGCACCCTGGCCCTGCAGATCGCCCTCGGCACCGGAAACCGGCAGGCGGACCGGGGCGGTGCCCTGGCCGAACTGTCGGACAAGCCGTTCGGGGCCGTGCTGCTGTGGGCGCTCGGTGCCGGGCTGGTCGGCATGGCCCTGTGGAGGCTGTCCGAGGCGATCTTCGGCGCCACGGGGAAGGACGGCCACACGGCCAGGAAGCGCCTGCCCGCCGCCGCCCGCTGCGTGTTCTACGCGTTCGTCGCCTACTCCGTACTGGCCTTCGCGGCCGGGGCCGGCGGCAGTGGCTCCAGCGACCGGCAGTCACGGGACGTCACGGCGCGGGTGATGGAGATGCCCGCGGGCCGATGGCTCGTGGGCGTCGCCGGGGCCGCGATCGTCGTCGCCGGAGTGGTGATCGCCGTACAGGCACTGCGCCGCGGCTACCACAAGAAGATGAAGCTCGGCGCTCTGCGCCCCCGGACCCGGCGGCTGGTCGACGTCACCGGCGTCGGCGGCGGCACGGCCCGCGGCCTCGTGTTCGCCGGGGTGGGCGCCTTCACCGTACGGGCCGCCGTCGACTACGCGCCGGACCGGGCCAAGGGACTGGACGACACCCTCCGCTCCTTCGCCGACACCCCGCTCGGCCCCTGGCTGCTGGCCCTGGTCGCCGCGGGTCTGGTGCTGTTCGGTGTCTTCTCCTTCGCCCTCGCCCGCTGGCGTAGGGTCTGAGCGGCCCGGCACGGGGAACACGGGGCGAATGAACGAACACGAGATTCCTCCGCCGGACGGACGTCCCGTGGACGTCTACCTCGACCTCCTGCGCGTTCGCATGGCGAACGACGACTACCAGCTGCTGCTCAGCGTGGTGGAACCGGTCCTCCAGGCGATCGACGAGCAGCAGATGCCGACCATCGACTTCTCGCTCGACGGGGACAACGCGGAGGCGCTGCCCCAGGAGATCAGGGACGAGGCCGCACTGGTCATCGCCACCGCCGTCACCGGCCGTCTCGACAACGAGGTCGTCGAGATCAACACCGACGAGACCGGCCCCGTCCGGGTCGTCACCGACGCCACCACCGCCTCCGACCCCGAACGCCTCGGCGAGATAGCCGACTACCTCAAGGAACGCCACCAGCAGAACGAGGAGCTGCGCGGCATCGCCGAGGCCAGCGGTCTGCCCAGCGACTTCTGACCCTCACGGCCCCGGCGCCACCGTCACTTCGGCGTCCTGACGGACACGCCCAGCGGCCGGGCGAGGCCCGTCACCGCCTCGTCCAGCCGCTCCAGGTGCCGCAGTACCCGGCCGGTGATCCTGCCGTACCGGGGCGCCCCGGCGGTGTCCGGCTCCAGCAGCGAGGCGATGCTGGGCCCGGTCTCCACCTCGGTCTCCGCGTCCTCGTCGGCGACACGGGCGGCGATCGCCTCGATGTTGCGCACCGTGCGCCGCACCGCACCGCGCAGCCGGGGGTCGGCCGCGATCGAGGGATGGGTGGGCAGCAGCTCGGCCGTCGCGGCCAGCGACCGCGCGTGATAGGCGCAGGTCTCCAGCAGCGCCACCACGTACCGGGCCGTGTCGCGCCGCGCCCGCAACGGCGTGATCGGGTGGGTCAGCGGCTGGGTGGCGGCCCGCAGGTCGCCCAGCGCCTGGTCCAGCTCCCGCGCGGTGTCCAGCAGGTCGGCCGCCGGCCCGCCGCTGAGCTGGTCGACGGCACCCTCCGTCACATCGGTGAGCCGCTCCAGCACCGTGCCGAGGAGTTCGTTGGTACGCCGGTCGGTGCGTATCGGCAGCACCAGCGCCGCCGCCACGATCCCGCAGGCCGCGCCCAGCGCCGTCTCCTCCACCCGCAGCAACAGCACCGACAGGCTGTAGGTGTGCAGCAGCGTGTACAGCAGCCCGAGCATCGCGGTGACGAAGAACGACATCAGTGTGTAGGACAGCGGTGCCGTGTAGAACATCGCGAAGATGAGCACCAGCACCAGCCCGAACGCCGTCCAGGTGTGGTTCCCGACCACACCGGCCAGCACGATGCCCGCCACCACCCCCAGCACGGTGCCGAGCAGCCGTCGGTAGCCCTTGACCAGGATCTCGCCGGTCGAAGCGGTGTTGATGAAGACGATCCAGCAGGTGAGCACCGCCCAGTACCAGCGCTGCGTGGACAGGAACTCCCCGCCGACGATGGCCAGCGAGGAGCCCACGGCCACCTGCACCGCGGCGCGCGTGGTGGGCCGCCGCAACCCGGTCCGCTTCTCCTCCGGCGCCGTCTCCTCACCGGCGTCGATGGCCGCGTCCTCGGCGTCCAGCTCCTCCCGGGAGCGGGTCGTGGCGGGTGTGTCGTCCGACTCGTCCTGCGGCCCGTCCAGGGCGATCCTGAGGCCCATGACCGCGCGCGCCGTCTCACCGATGCCGCGGAACACGTCCTGGACGGCCGCGGTCGCCTCCGGCAGGTTCTCCTCGTCGCGGTAGCCGACCAGCCGGTTGCGCAGATGGGACAGCGCGATGCCGCGCGCCTCCGCGGGCGGCCGCAGCACCAGGGTGCGCAACGCCGCCAGGTCACGGCGCAGTATCTCGGTGGCCTCGCCGGGCGCCGGTGAGCGGCCCACCGAGGGGGCGGGCGCGCCCGGCAGGTGCAGGGTCAGGGTGTCCGCCCGCTCGGCGCTGCGCGCGGTCAGCAGCAAAAGGCCCAGGCGCTCGGCGGCGATCTCGGCGTCCGCGATGCGCCGCTGCACCAGGCGCGCCGTGGACTCGTCGGGCGTGCCCTCCTCCAGCCGGGACTGGATCATCAGGGCCGTCTCGTGCAGCCGCGCGGTGCCGTCACGCAGGCGGTCCAGGACCTTCTCGATCTCGTCGGGCCCGGCGTCCAGCAGCTCGCTCTGGGTGGCGATCAGCTGGGCCAGCCGCGCCCGGAAGGCCTGCCGCAGCAGCCGCAGGATACGCGCGGGCGTCGCCGGGACCACCGCGAAGCGCACCACCGCGCTGGACGCGAAGGCCACCGCGACGGCGGTCCACAGACCCGGCAGCCCCGACGCCTCCGCGCCGACGAACAGGGACACGAAGTAGACCTGGAAACCGATCAGCCCCAGTGCCGTGCCCCGGTCGCCGAACCGGCGGACGAAGACGG
The DNA here is from genome assembly GCF_043200575.1 of Streptomyces sp. NPDC048392. Taxonomy (NCBI): domain Bacteria; kingdom Bacillati; phylum Actinomycetota; class Actinomycetes; order Kitasatosporales; family Streptomycetaceae; genus Streptomyces; species Streptomyces sp. NPDC048392. The sequence continues at coordinate 25,096 of NZ_JBICYB010000019.1, read as the reverse complement.
CGCAGAAGATCAGGACCACGAAGACGGCGTCCCCGATGACGACCCGTGAGGCGAGCAGCGTGCTCAGCGTCATGGAGGCCAGGGCGACGGGCAGACCCAGCGCCAGCGTGACGGCCTGCGGGCCCCGCTCCTTCTCCCGGATGGCGAAGGTGGCGACCATCGCGGCGATGGCCCCCGCCACCAGGTGCTTGACGTCCACGCCGAACACGGCGAGCACGGCGAGCGTCAGCGCGATCGCGCCCACCGTCCGCAGCCCCGCCGTCAGCCGCAACAGCCCGGGGTCGGACGCGGCGACGCGGTCCCGCAGCCGTGTCCGCACCGAGCGCCCCGCTGCCTTCACGCCGCCGTACACTCTCCCGATTCACTACCGTTGACCGCCGGTCCCGACCGGTTCACGCCGAGATCCACTTCTCAGCATGTCATGCCCCGAGCCGGTACCGGCCGCGGGGTCACAGCTCCGCCCGGCCCGCCCCGCTCACCTGGTCCCGCACCTGCTCCGGGGTCAGATAGGCGTCGGTGTACTCGAAGTCCTTCAGCTTGGCCGGCTTGCGGGCCTGGAAACCGGTACGTACGAAATCGTCGCCCGCTACCGCGTTGAGCGCCCAGTTGGTCGCCACCCTCGCCTTGGCCACGCCCGTGCGCAGCGCCGACCAGTGGTAGCCGCGGGCCACCGCCTGGGCGGGCAGACCCTTCAGCTCGACGCCGAGCGGCTTGGAGACCGCGTCGGTGCCGCCGAGGTCGACGACGAGACCCAGATCCTTGTGGACGTACGGCCGCATCGGCTGGTTGCGCAGGGTGGCGATGAGGTTCTCGGCGACGTGCCGCCCCTGCCGCATCGCGTGCTGGGCGGTGGGCGGGCACACGGCGCCGTCCTGGCCCTTGGCGAGATCGGGCACGGCGGCGGAGTCGCCGAGCGCGAAGACCCCGTCGTGGTTCGGCAGGCACATCTCGGCGGTGACCGCGAGCCGCCCCTTGACCGTCTCCGCGCCGAGCGTGGCCATCAGCGGGCTCGCCACCACGCCCGCGGTCCAGATCAGCGTACGGGTGGGCACCACCCGGCCGTCCGTGAAGGTGACCTCCTCGGGTCCGGCCTTCTCGATGGACACGCCCAGGGAGATGTCGATGCCGCGCCGGGTGAGGACCTCCTGCGCGTCACGGCCGAGCTTCTCGCCCAGCTCGGGCATCAGTTTCGGGGCGATGTCGATCAGATGCCACTTGATCAGGCTCGGGTCGAGCCGGTTGTAGCGCTTGACGGCCGCGTGCGTCAGCCGCTGCAGACAGGCCGCGGTCTCGGTGCCCGCGTAACCGCCGCCGACCACCACGAACTGCAGCCGGGAGGCACGCTCCACGGGGTCCTGGCTGGCGTCGGCGAGGTCCAGCTGCGAGATGACGTGGTCGCGGATGTACGCGGCCTCCGCCAGAGTCTTCATGCCGAAGGCGTTGTCGGTGAGCCCCGGAATGTCGAAGGTGCGGGTGATGCTGCCGGGCGCCAGCACGATGTAGTCGTACGGCTCGTTGACGATCCGGTCGGTGATGGTGCGCACCACGCAGACCTTCGCCTCGAGGTCCACCCCGATGGCACCACCCGGGATGATCCGGGTCCGGTACCTGCTGCTGCGGCGCAGGGAGAGCGCGATCGACTGGGGCGTCAGCACCCCGGAGGCGACCTGGGGCAGCAGCGGCAGATAAAGCTGATACGAGAACGGCGTCACCAGGGTGACGTCGGCCTCGTCGGGGGAGAGCCTCCGCTCCAGACGACGGACGCACTCCACGCCGGCGAAACCTGCGCCGACCACCAGGATCCTGGGTCGTGTCACGGTGTTCATCCCTTTCTGCGGCTCCGGGCGGTCTGCCGCGAACGCCATTCGCCTGCCCCTGGATCGCCGCTTCGCACCTCACCGATCCCACCGCGCCCACACCGGTCCGGCCAGCCGGGTGCGGCAGGCAGGCGACACTCCGGTGCGCCCGGCGGGACCACTTCCTGATCACCACCATGCCCCGCCCGGGCCCGGAGCGCACCGGGCCGGAGTGAACGGCGTGGAACGGAACCGTGGGGGAACGGTGCCGGTGCTCAGCCCGGACCGCGCAGATGACACAGCAGCAGACACACGTCGTCGTCCCGCTGGGAGTCGCTGAGCAGCGGACGCAGGATTCCGTCGGCCGCGCCCTCCAGGTCCGCCGCCAGCTTCGCCGGGCCGAAGGAACCGAGCGCCTCGGTCAGCCGCGCGATGCCCGGGTCTATGCCCAGGGCGCGGCGCTCCACCAGGCCGTCCGTGTACAGCGCGAGCGTGGAACCCGGCGCCAGCCGCTCCGTGTGGTCGGAGATCTTCTGCTTCAGCGGGATGCCCAGCATGGCACCGGGTTTGGCGTCCAGGGTGCGCACCCGCCCGTCCGGGGTGCGCAGAACCGGCGGTGGATGCCCGGCGGCCGCCCACGTCATGGTCGGGTCGCCGGGGCGGAAGCGCGCGATGACGGCCGTGGCGAACAGATCGGGCTGGAGGTGGTGCAGGAAGGTGTGCAGGCGGGTCAGAAGCTGCCCGGGGCTGCCGCCGTCGACGGCGTACGCGCGCAGGGCGGTGCGCAGCTGACTCATCATCACGGCCGCGCGCAGTCCGTGTCCGGTGACGTCCCCGACGACGGCGATGACGCTGCCGTCGGGCTGACGGAACGCGTCGTACCAGTCGCCGCCGATGTTCAGCCCGTGGGTCGCCGGCAGATAGCGAGCGGCCAGGGCCAGGCCGGGCGGGGCCGGCAGCTCCGTCAGCAGAGCCCGCTGGAGGGTCTCGGCGATGTCGCGGTTGTGCTGGTAGCGCTGGGCGTGGTCGATCGCGATGCTGGCCCGCCGGGTCAGCTCGACCAGCATCACGGCGTCGTCCGGGTCCCAGCGCTCACCCGGTGGAGACAGGGTCACCACACCCAGGGGCGCCTGCCGGGTCGGCAACGGGATGCACAGCAGGGGCCGGTCCGGGGCCAGCGCGGAGGGCGGCTGGTCGTCGACACCGGGCAGTCCGCCCGGGTGCGCGGCGGCGTACTGCGGCCGTCCGGTGCGGGCGGCGACCACCGCGGCCGCCGCGTGGGCGGGGCCGGGCCGGTCGCCGTCCTGGTCGAACAGCCAGACGTCGACACTGGCCGCGTACTCGGGCACCAGCAGTTCCGGCAGCCGCCGCACGATCTCGTGATGGTCGAGCGACGCGGTCAGCACCGCGCTCGCGTCCGCCAGGAACGTCAGCCTGCGCCGGGCGTTCTCCGCCTCCGTGCGCGCCTTGCGTTCGGCGGCGAACGCCTCACGCTGGGCCCGCCCGGCGGCGTCCAGCTCGGCGTGCAGCGCGACGACGCCCTGGTTCGTCTGCTGCAGCTCCTCCCGGTGGAACTCGACCAGGCCCTCCTGCTCGGTGAGCCTCTCCAGCACCAGCGCGGTGTCCTCGTCGGCACCCAGCAGGGCCTCTTCCGGCCCCGCCGGGTCCTCCGCCACGGCGTCGGCGTCGACGTCCGCCGTCGCCTCCGGGCACGGCACCGTGACCCGCCACGGCGGCTGACCCGCGGCAGCCGCCTCGGGCGACGGCGTCACCACGGCGTGCAGCACGCTCTCCCCGGTTCCTGCCCCGGGGCGCAAGACGGTGCCCGTCTCCAGGGTGAGCCGCCAGGAGCCGCCTTTGGTCAGGCACAGCCGCAACTGCGCGCCGACCAAGGCCGTCAGCCGCGTGCGCTCCAGGGGCGGCACGCCGTAGGCCGCGGCCAGGCGCCCGGTGGCGACGCGCGCCCGCACCGCGTCGCCGACATCACTGATCTGCCAGGTACGGGTCATGGATGGTCCGGCGGGGTCGGGGCCAGCACGGCGACCGCGGTGTCGTCCCGTACGGGCCGGGCCGGGCTGCTGGCGTCACGGATCGTGACGGCGGCGGTCACCGCCGGGTCGGTCGCCGCTCGGTACGTGTCGGACGTCGGCGACCAACGGCTCGGCAGGCCGTCACTGTGCAGGACCAGCACCCGGTCCTCCGCCCAGGTGGTCTCCTCCTGGCGCAGGGTGGTGGGCCGGTGGGTGCCGACGATGCCGGGCCGCGACACCAGGTGCCGCCAGGTGCCGCCCTCGCACAGCCGCGCCCCGATGTTGCCGACACCGGTGAACGTGAGCGCCCCGGCCCGCGTGTCGACCTGGGCGACCGCGACGGCCGCGCCGCGGGTGCCGGCCAGTGCCCGGTCCAGCCGCCGCACCGCCTCGGCCGGCGCCACGTGGGCGCAGGCCCGCAGTGCCTCCACCGCGGCGGTCGAGGCACGGGCGGCCTCCGGGCCGTGGCCCAGCCCGTCGGCCAGCATCAGCGTGACGAGGTCCCCGTCCCGGACCCAGGCCCAGGCGTCACCCGAGTACTCCGCACCGCCGAACGGGACGTTCACCGCGCCGGCCCGCAACCGGCCCGCCGGGCCGGATTCGGTGACGCGGGCCTCCGGCACGGCGCCGACCCGGGCGACCACCACCGTGCCCCGGCCGGGGACGCTGTGGAGGTCGAAGTCGTCGGCGAGGCGCGCACAGGTGCCGAGACCGGCACCGAGGGAGCGCGTGGTGGTGAAACCGTCGCGCAGCGCGGCGGACACGTCGGTGATCCCGGGCCCGTGGTCGATCGTGGCGATCTGCACGTGCCGGGGCCCCACCCGGCCGGCCGCGAGGACGGCCGGGGCGACCACGTCGACGAGGACCTGGCCGCCCCCGGCGTGCTTGAGCAGGTTGGTGGCCAGCTCGGTCGCCACCAGGGCCGCCGTCGAGGTCCGCTGCTCGTCCAGGCCGGCCAGGGCCGCCGCGTGTTCCGCGGCCACCCTGGCGTCGCGCACCCGGGTCGAGTCGTGCACCGGCACGTCCCACACACGTGGCATGTCAGTACTCCTCACGCGGGCGCGGCGGCCGGCCCACCCAGGACGTCACCCGCACGGTCGTCCCCGCGCCCGGGGCGCTCTCGATCCCGAACTCGTGCACCAGGCGACGCGCGCCGCCCAGCCCCATGCCGAGCCCCTCGCCGGACGTGAACCCGTCACTGAGCGCCTGCTCCAGGTCCGGGATGCCGGGCCCCTCGTCGCTGAAGGTCAGCCGCAGCCCGTGCGTGGTGCCCTCGACGAGCGGCTCCGTCTCCATGGTGCCGCCACCGCCGTACACGAGCGTGTTGCGGGCCAGCTCACTGGCCGCGGTGACCAGCTTGGTCTGGTCCACCAGGCCGAAGCCGAGCTGGGCGGCCGCCTGTCGCACATGCTGTCGCACCCACACCAGATCCATGTCCGAACGGATCGGCAGGCGGGCCTGGGAGCCCGCGGCAGTGTGCATCACTGACTCTCCTGGCGCAGGCCGCCGAAGCGGGACGACGGGGCCTGCTGCCTGAGGAGCTCCATGGCCACCTCGGTACTGAGCGCCGTGTGCACGCTCGGCAGCGTCAGACCCAGCTCCACCAGGGTGATGGCGACCGCCGGCCGCATGCCGACCAGAACGGTCCGCGCGGCCAGCAGGCCGGTCTGCCCGGCGATCTCGGCCAGGATCCGGCCGAGGTAGGAGTCGACGATCTCCACGCCCGAGACGTCTATGACCACACCCGTGGCACCACTGCGCACGATGGTCTCGGCGAGATCCTCCTGAAGCTGCTGTGCCGTACTGTCGTACAGATCCCCCTGGAGGGTGACCAGGAGAACCTCTCCGAGCCGGAGAACCGGAACGTGCCCTGTCACCGGAACCCCGTGGGGCCCGGGAAACACCTCGCTCACCGCTGGACCGCACCGTTCGTGCCGGGCGTCACGATGCCGACCCCGAGCTGGTGCAGCACGTAGCCCAGTGCGTCGGCGAGGCTCGCCCGGGTGACCACCGTGCCCAGGTCCAGACCGAGATGGACCATGGTCTGCGCGATAGCGGGGCGGATGCCGGAGACGATGCACTCGGCGCCCATGAGCCGGGCCGCCGCGACGGTCTTCATCAGGTGCTGGGCCACCAGCGAGTCGACTGTCGGTACACCGGTGATGTCCAGGATCGCGTAGCGCGCCTGCTGCTCCACGATGGACTGCAGCAGGGTCTCCATCACCACCTGGCTGCGCTCGCTGTCCAGCGTACCGATCAGCGGAACGGCCACGATGCCGTCCCACAGCTTGATGACCGGTGTGGCCACCTCCATCAGCTGCAGCCGCTGACGGTCGATGAGCGCCTGCCCCTCACTGAGCGCCGTCTGCATGACGACGACCCGCAGGGTACCCATCAGCACGCTCAGCGTGGTGACACAGGCACGGGCGTGCTCGGCCGGCGCGTCCTCCGGCAGGTCGGACAGGAGCAGGTTCTCGACGGGCGGGCGCAGGGTGGCCAGCTCGCTGGACACCTGGGCGGTGCTGAGACCGGCCCGGGAGCGGGCGGCGCCCATCCGCGCCAACTGCTCGCGCACCGACGTGAATCCGGCGGCGTCCGGGTCCTCCGCCCGCTCCGCGTCCGCGACTTGGGCCAGCGCGTCCACCACGGCCTTGCCCGCCTCGACCGCCTCGTCGCGCGAGACGGTGAACACGGCCCTGAACAAGGGCTCGTCCGCCCAGCGTTGGGCGATCTGTTCACGACGGTGCCGCAGAAAGTCCCTGACCTCGGTCGTCGGCGATCCCGCTGTTCCCTCCGCCTGTTCCGGCACCTGTTCCACTCCTCATCCGCGTTGCGCCGCACAGCCCCGCGAGGAGGTGTGTGCCGGCGATGTGACTCTGCCGGGCGACAACTTTAACGACCCGCCGACCTCGTACGACACCTGCTTCCGCACGACCGGTCCGGATGAGCGGCGGAGCGGGGACGACTCAGGCCTCCGGCACCCGCGGACCCTCCGGGTGCGCGTCGACGCGGGAGAGGGCCTCCTCGACGCTCTCCGAGACCGGCACCGTGATACTCACCCCGGTCAGGTCCAGGACGCGCCGCACCGCCTGGGCGGGCGAGATGATGTGCACGCTGCCCGGCAGCTCGCGCGCCTCCTGGTAGACCCGCAGGATGATGTTCATGCCGGACGAGTCCATGAACGGCACCTCGGACAGGTCCAGCAGGAAGTGGCGTCGGCCGTGGTGGAGTTGGTTGGCCAGATGGTGCTGGAACTCGGTCGCCGTGTCGACGTCCAGGTAACCCGCCACCTTGAGCAGCGCGACATCCTCCCGCGGCAGCGTCACCTCGACGGACAGCGGGTTCTGGGCTATGGGCACGTGTACCTCCAACAACGCGGCGGCGCGGCGGGCCGTTCGGTGGCCCGCCGCGCCCCGCGATTACCCCCGAATCGCGTCCCCATGCATGCCGGACGGCCCCGGTTCGCGCGGGCCCGCGGTCACCCCACCCGGATACCCACCAGACACGTGTCGTCGTCCGTGTCCGACCTGCTGTAGGTGAGCAGCCGGTCCAGATGCTGGTCCAGGGTGTTCGGTGTCGGGCGCACGGTGCTCAGCAGCTGGGACAGCGCCTCCTCCACCGGACGGTCACGGCGTTCGATCAGGCCGTCGGTGTACATCAGCAGCGTGTCACCCGCGGCCAGCTGCGCCTCCGCCTCCTCGTACGCCGCCTCCGCCACCGCCCCGAGGAGCATGCCCCTGACCAGCGGCAGCGGCTCCGCGGCCGGTCCCCGCACCAGCACCGGCGGCAGATGGCCCGCCCTGGCCCAGCGCAGCGTGCGCCGGGCGGGGTCGTACAGGCCGCACACCGCCGTGGCGGTGACCCCGCCCGTCAGATGGTGCGCCACGATGTTGAGCCAGGACAGCAGCTGACCCGGTCCGGCGCCGGTCACCGCCAGGCCGCGCAGCGCGTTGCGCAGCACCACCATGCTGGTCGCCGCCTCCATCCCGTGCCCGGCGACATCGCCCACGCACAGCAGCACCAGCCCGTTCGGCAGCATCACCGCGTCGTACCAGTCGCCGCCCACCAGCTGCTCCGTCTCCGCGGGCCGGTACCGGACGGCCACCTGGAGGTCCGGCACCCTGAGCGGGGTCTGGGCGGGCGGCATGATGGCGTGCTGCAACCGGAGCGTCAGCCGGTTGCGCTCGATGGCCTGCTGCTCGGTGTGCGCCAACTGGTCACGCGTCGCGGCGAGCGCCACCTCCGTCCAGTGCTGGGCCGAGATGTCCTGACAGGCGCCCCGGACGAGGAGCAGCCGGTCGTCCGTGTCCAGGACCGGCTCGGCCACCACCCGCACGTGCCGGGTCACCCCGTCGGGCCGCCGCAGCCGGAACGCCGCAGACGCCGGCCGGCGGTGGTGCAGCAGCGTGCGCAGGAACCGGCCGATGGCGACGGCGTCGTCCGGATGGGCGTGGGCGGCCAGTTCCTCCAGCGGGACCGGCGTACTGGAGCGCGGGCGGCCGTACAGGTCGAAGAGCTGCCCGTTCCAGGTGATCTCGCCGGTCAGCAGGTTCTCCTCGAAACCACCGATGCGGCCGAGCCGTTGCGCGTGCTGGAGCAGACTGGCCAGCCGGGCCGCCTCGTCCTCGATGCGCCAGATGAGCAGGACGGCGTTGCCGTGCCGGCTCACGCTGATGTCCGCGACCGCCGACAGCGGTACCTGGTCCACCAGAGCGGTCAGGTTCATGTGCCGGGCCCGGAACGGCTCGCCCGTGGCGTACACCCGTTCCACGTTCTGGAACAGCTCGCTGTCCCCGGCGGCCATCGGGTAGGCCTCCAGCAGCAGCGCACCGCCCACCACGGCACGCGGCCGGCCGGCCGGGTCCAGGAAGCGCTTGTTCACATGCTGGATGCGGAAGTCCGCCAGGTGGCCCGCGGCGTCCAGGTGCGGTACCAGGACCAGGGCGGGGTCGTGCAGCCCGTCGGCCAGGTCCATCAGCTCCACCGCGTCCGGGATGACCCGCGGATCCTGCTCGGTGCCGCGCGGCGGCGTGTACGACTCCAGGGTGTGCGCGCACAGCTCCGCCAGCGCCTCCACCTGACGCACCACCTGGGGCGGCTGCGCGGCCAGCGGCACCGGCCAGGCGATCTCCAGCACGCCGTGGATGCGTCCCCCGGTACCGGCGGGCACGGCGACCCTGCCACCGTCCGGGTACTGGTGCCGGCCCACGCTGGGCAGCCCCGTCCGGGCCAGGGACGTGATCCACTGCCCCGTCCGCTCGGTCAGCCCGCGCCGGGCCACCGTCGCCACGTCCGGCGGCACGTAACGCCAGCGGGCCGCCTCGGCCGGGGGGAAGCCGGCACTGCCCACCAGGGTGAGCGAACCGTCGTACCCGACCGCCCAGATGGCCACCGCGACCGCGCCGAGCGGGCGCAGCGCCTGTTCGAGCAGCGCGTCGGCGACGGCCTGGGTGTCGTCCGCGGCCAGTGCGCCGCTCTCGGCGGCCCGCAGACGGACGGCGGCCGACTCGGCCACCGCCTCCCCGGCCCCCGCACCGTCCTCGGCGTCCGCGGTCCGCACGGCGGCGGTGGCCGCGAGAAACGCGTCCGTCACCTCCGACATCCGGTCCCGGGCGGCCTGGTTGATGACGTCGACCGCGAACTCCAGTGGCGTCACCCGGGACTGCTCGGCCAGTTCGGCGAGCTGCCGGGCGGCCTGGGCCGGACCGCAGCCGAGCCGCGCCACCAGGACACCCTTGGCCAGCTCGATCAGCGCCCGGCCCTCGGCCCCCGCCTGGGCGGCCCGCACCTCGCGGCTGAGCCGGTCCACCGTGGCCGCCAGTCTGCCCACGGGCGACAACGGAGCCAGTCCGCGCAGGCCGTCACCCGGCCCGTCGACCGCGCAGGACCGCGGCGGCCCGGGGACGCGGGGCGGCCCGGCGGAGGCGTCCCGCCGGGCGTCGTCGGCCGCTTCACCGGGCTGCTCGGACCCGCTCACCATGGGAACACTCCTCGGCCGGGGGCGAGGGCCGCCGAGGTGCGCGACCGGAGGTGCCGCGCACCGCCCGGCGCACTCCGGTACGGGGCGGGGGCCGGCGCGCTCATGCGGGCAGCCACCGTCGGACGCAGGCGATGAGGTCCTGGGTGTCGACGGGCTTGGTGACGTAGTCGCTGGCGCCCGAGGCGAGACTCTTCTCGCGGTCGCCGGGCATCGCCTTCGCCGTGACCGCGATGATCGGCAGCTGGGCGTACCGCGGCATCCGGCGGATCTCGGCCGTCGCCGTGTAGCCGTCCATCTCCGGCATCATCACGTCCATCAGGACCAGCGCCACGTCCGGGTGGTCCACGAGCGCCTCGATGCCCCGGCGGCCGTTCTCCGCGTGCAGGACCCGGAAACCGTGCAGTTCCAGGATCCCGCTGAGGGCGAAGAGATTGCGCGCGTCGTCGTCGACGACGAGTACGGTGCGCCCGGCGGGCGGGTCCTCACCGGCCTGCGGGGCCGGGCGCGGCGGCTCCTCGGGCCGGACCAGGGACAGCACGTCCCCGGGTTCCTCGGCGGCCAGGAGCAGGGCGATGCGCTCACGCAGTTCGTCGAGGCTGGACAGGAACTCCAGCGCCCCGCCGGCCGCGCCCGAGCGCAGGTTCTCCTCCAGGGCGGCGTCCGCCCGGCGACCGCTGTGCACGAGCACCGGCACACCCGCCAGCGCCGAGTCGCCCCGCAGCGCGCGCAGGAAGCGGGACGCCTCGTCGTCCGGCATGCCCAGCTCCAGTACGACACAGTGGCACGGTTCGGCCGCCAGCGCACCGGCGGCCTCCTCCGCCCCCACGGCCGTGATCACGTCCAGCGGGGGCCGGTCGCCCGCGTCGTCGCGCCCGTGCGTGAGATCCGCGATCACGCTCTCCGCGACGAGGGTCAGCAGCCCGCGGGGACGCTCCTCCACGACGAGCAGGCGGCGCGGCCGCTGCCGGTGACCGCCGGTCAGCTCGGCAGCCGGCGCCGGACGGTCCAGCGCGTCCGCGTACGCCCCGGCCGTGAGGTGTTCGGGGCCCCGGGCCAGGAGGTCCTCGAAGTCGGGCCGGGTCACCGGCAGGTACAGCGTGAAGGTGCTGCCCCGGTCGGGCGTGCTGTCCACCGTGACCGCGCCGCCCAGCAGCTGGGCGATCTCGCGCGTGATGGAGAGACCGAGCCCGGTGCCGCCGTACTTGCGGCTCGTCGTGCCGTCCGCCTGCTGGAAGGCGCCGAAGATCGACTCCAGGTTCTGCTCGGGGATGCCGATGCCCGTGTCCTTCACCCGGAAGGCCACCACGGCACCGCCCCGGACCACGCCCCTGGGCACCTCGTCGTCCGGCGCCGGCTCGACCGCCAGCTCCACGCCGCCCCGCTCGGTGAACTTCACCGCGTTGGACAGCAGGTTGCGCAGCACCTGACGCAGCCGCGAGTCGTCGGTCAGCAGGTCCGCCGGCGCCCCGGCGGCCGTCGACACCGTGAACTCCAGGCCCTTCTGCGTCGTCATCGGCCGGAAGGTGGCCTCGACGTACTCGATGAGCTGCCGCAGCGTCACCCGCTCCGGGGAGACGTCCATCTTCCCCGCCTCGACCTTCGAAAGGTCCAGGATGTCGTTGATCAGCTGGAGCAGGTCCGAGCCGGCGGAATGGATGATGCCCGCGTACTCGACCTGCTTCGGGGTGAGGTTGCGCGAGGGGTTCTGGGCGAGCAGCTGGGCGAGGATGAGCAGGCTGTTGAGCGGGGTGCGCAGTTCGTGGCTCATGTTGGCCAGGAACTCCGACTTGTACTTCGAGGCCAGCGAGAGCTGCTGGGCCCGTGCCTCCAGCTCCTGCCGGGCCTGCTCGATCTGCAGGTTCTTCGCCTCGATGTCCCGGTTCTGCGCCGCGAGCAGGGACGCCTTGTCCTCCAGCTCGGCATTGGAGTGCTGCAGTTCCTCCTGCTGCGCCTGCAGCTCCGCGGAACGGGCCTGCAGCTCGGCGGTCAGGCGCTGGGACTCGGCGAGCAGTTCGTCGGTACGGGCGTTGGCCACGATCGTGTTGACGTTGACGCCGATGGTCTCCATCAGCAGTTCCAGGAAGTCCTGGTTGATCTGGGTGAACGCGGTGACCGAGGCGAGTTCGATGACCCCGAGGACCTGGCCCTCGACCACGATGGGCAGCAGCACCAGAGCGGCCGGTGCCACCTCGCCGAGCCCCGAGGAGATGGTCAGGTAGCCCGGCGGCAGCTCGTTCACCATGATCGTGCGCCGGCTGCGCGCGGCCTGGCCGACCAGGGTGCGGCCGAAGGCGATGCGGGTGGGCCTGGCCGTGTTCTCCGGGTAGCCGTAGGAGCCGACGAGGCGCAGCTCCGGCCCGTCGTCCCCGTCCTCGGCCAGGTAGAAGGCGCCGTACTGGGCCGACACCAGCGGGACCAGCTCGTCCATGATCAGCTCGGCGACCACGGGCAGGTCCCGGTGCCCCTGCATCAGGCCGGAGAAGCGGGCGAGGTTGGTCTTGAGCCAGTCCTGCTCCTGGTTGGCCCGCGTCGTCTCGCGCAGGGACTCCACCATGGAGTTGATGTTGTCCTTCAGCTCGGCGACCTCGCCGGACGCCTCCACGTTGACCGAGCGGGTCAGGTCGCCCTCGGCGACGGCGGAGGTGACCTCGGCGATCGCGCGGACCTGGCGGGTGAGGTTGCCGGCCAGCTCGTTGACGTTCTCCGTGAGCCGCTTCCAGGTGCCGGAGACGCCCTCCACCTCGGCCTGGCCGCCGAGCCGGCCCTCGGTGCCGACCTCGCGGGCCACCCTGGTGACCTCGTCGGCGAAGGCGGAGAGCTGGTCGACCATCGTGTTGATCGTCGTCTTGAGTTCGAGGATCTCGCCGCGCGCGTCGACGTCGATCTTCTTCGACAGGTCGCCCCGGGCCACCGCGGTCGTCACCAGGGCGATGTTGCGCACCTGGTTGGTGAGGTTGTTGGCCATCGAGTTGACGTTGTCGGTGAGGTCCTTCCAGGTGCCGGCGACGTTCGGCACGTTCGCCTGGCCGCCCAGGCGTCCGTCGGTGCCGACCTCGCGGGCGACACGGGTGACCTCGCCGGCGAACGCCGACAGCGTGTCGACCATCGTGTTGATCACGTCGGCCAGCGCCGCGACCTCGCCCTCGGCGTCGACGGTGATCCGCTGCGAGAGGTCGCCGCGCGCCACGGCGGTGGCCACCTGGGCGATGGAGCGGACCTGACCGGTCAGGTTCGACGCCATCACGTTGACGTTGTCGGTGAGATCCTTCCAGGTGCCCGACACACCGCGCACCCGGGCCTGTCCGCCCAGGTTCCCGGCCGTGCCGACCTCGCGGGCGACGCGGGTGACCTCGTCGGCGAAGGCGGAGAGCTGGTCGACCATCGTGTTGATGGTGTTCTTCAGCTCCAGGATCTCGCCGCATGCGTCCACGGTGATCTTCTGCGAGAGGTCGCCCTTGGCCACGGCGGTCGCCACCTGGGCGACGTTGCGGACCTGGTTGGTCAGGTTGCCCGCCATGAAGTTCACCGAGTCGGTGAGGTCCCGCCACGTGCCCTTGACGCCCTGGACGTCGGCCTGGCCGCCGAGCCTGCCGTCGGTGCCGACCTCGCGGGCGACGCGGGTGACCTCGTCGGCGAAGGCGGAGAGCTGGTCGACCATCGTGTTGATGGTGTTCTTGAGTTCGAGGATCTCGCCGCGTGCGTCCACGTCGATCTTCTGCGAGAGGTCGCCCTCGGCGACCGCGGTGGCCACCTGGGCGATGTCCCGGACCTGGGTGGTGAGGTTGCCCGCCATGGCGTTGACCGAGTCCGTCAGGTCGGCCCAGGTGCCGGAGACCCCCGGCACCCTCGCCTGCCCGCCCAGGGTCCCCTCGGTGCCGACCTCGCGGGACACCCGGGTCACCTCGGAGGTGAACACGGACAACTGGTCCACCATGCCGTTGAAGACCTGGGCGATGTCACCCATCAGGCCGTCCGCGTCGTCCGGCAGACGGGTGCCGAAGTCGCCGTCCCGCACGGCCGTCAGGCCCGCCAGGAGGCGGCGCAACTCCTGATCGCCCGGAACCGCGTCGACGGCTCCCGCGCTGTCGCTGGTCATGCGTATCCTCGTTCCGCTCCCCGGAAGTCCTCGCGGCGAGGACTCACGACCCCCTCCGGACCGTTCGGGCGGCCCGGCCTCCCGTGTCCGCGTTTGCGCAGTTCACGGATCTGCTCCCGGGAGAAAAATACGTCAGAGGCTAACCCAGGTCCCGGGCGTGTACAAAGCGATGTGTCACCCGGAGGAACACGCACCCCCGGACGGGGCACGCCGGGCGGGCGGCGCCGGCGTGACAGCCCGGCCGGTCCCGTCTCCACCGAATGGCCCGCCGGGCCCGAATGCGGCGGCCCCGGCCGGGTATCCGCTGCCGTGGAGCCGGTCCGGCCCGCCGCGCCGGCTCGGCCCCACGGTCGTCACCGACGCGGGAGGAAGGGGCAGGGTGCCGATGGAGAGCATCTGGTCGTACACGGCGGACAGCGGTCACAGGGTGGAGCAGGACCTGACGGGCTGCACCGTCGTCGCCCACGACGGCACCATCGGGCACGTGGACCGGCAGGCCGAGCACTTCGGTATGCGGCACCTCGTCGTCGACAGCGGCGTCTGGGTGTTCGGCCGCAGTGTGCTCGTGCCGGTCGGAGTGGTCCGGAGCATCGACACCGAGGCCCGTACGATCACGCTGACCTGCACGCGGGCGCAGGTCAGGGCCGCGCCCAGGTTCCGCACCGACAGCGAGACGATGGACCGCGGCTACCTGGCGTCCGTCGGCGACTACTACCACCGGCTGCCGCCGCGGCAGAGCACCGCGACCTGACCGGCAGCAAACGACAGCACGCGGAAACCGGGGAACACGGACATGGAACAGACCGACGGAATCACCACGGCCACCTCGGCCCCGCCCTCCGTCGCGCCGTCCGGCGTACCCGCGCCGGGCGGCCGGGGCGGCGCCGCCGCGGCACGGGCCTACGCGGAGTCGGTGGCGCGGGCGCGTTGGGGCGGCCCCGGCCGCGACGTGCGCGAGGAGGATGTGGCCGACCTGCTGCTCGTGGTCTCCGAGCTGGTCACCAACGCGATCCGGCACGGTGAGGGACTGACCGGCTTCGAGGTCCGGCCCACGGACGAGGGACTGTGGATCGCCGTCAGCGACGGCAGCTCGGTGGTGCCCCGGGCCGCGTACGCGTTTCCCACCACCCACCCGGGCGGCGGTTACGGCTGGCCGCTCGTCACCCTCCTCGCCCGGGACATCGCCGTCGCGGCGCACCCGGGGGGCGGCAAGACGATCAGCGCGCTGGTACCGCTGCGCGCCGTGCCCGCCCCGTGACCGCGGCGGTCACCAGGGCAGGAAGACGTGGATGTCCTTGCCCTGTTCACCGGTGACGACGCTCACCTGGTCGGACAGGGTGTGGATCAGATGCCAGCCGATACCGCCACCGCCGCTGCTCGGGTGGAAGGGACGCGGCGCGGGCTCCGTCGTGCTGGTGTCGTGCATCACGACGTGGACGCCGTCGAAGGTACGGCGCAGCCGCAGCTGGAACGGCCCAGGGGCGTACTGCACGGCGTTCGCGGCCAGCTCCGTGACCACGAGGAGTATGTCGTCCCAGTGCTCGGGCGCCGCGGGCGGTGCCGCACGGGCCAGATCGTAGAGGAATTCCTCCGCGACCAGCCGCGCACCGGTCACATTGTGCAGCTCCCCAGTGAAGCTGGCGGTGCGGTTCGTGATCTCCTCGGAAGCCAGTGTCCTGTCCCAACGCGACTCGGCTGCCATTGCGCCTTCCCGGCCCGGCGCCGGCCGGGCGTCGTCCTTCTTCGCTTTCCCTTCGTTGGTAGGTTCCCGTGCCGGCCGAACCTAGTCGCGCCCGTGGACCGGTTCCGGGTGCGAGAACCGCGGGTGACGGCCCCGTCACCATGAACGGGACCGGAGCGGGCCCCCATCGGAGCGGGCCGCGGATCACCGCGTGAACACGTTGTCCGCGTCCTCCCAGCCGGCCGGCTCCTGCGGCGGGGGCTGTGCCGGCCGGTGGTGCGACCGCGCCTCGTACATCGCGTCGATCTCCAGGGCGTAGGTCCGTACGATCTCGTCCCGCCGGAGCTTCATCGACGGGGTGAGCAGCCCGCCGGCCACGTCGAAGGCGGCGGGCAGGACACGGAAGACCCGGATGGACTCCGAGCGCGACACGGCGCTGTTGGCCGCCGCCACGGCCCGCGCGATCTCCTCCCGCAGCGCGTTCTCCTCCCGTGCCTCACGGGCCGGGGCGTCGCCCTGCAGGGCCAGGGCCGCCCTCCAGTGCGTCAGGAACTCCGGGTCGAGCGTGATCAGCGCGCCGACACAGGGCCGGTTGTCGCCCACCACCACCGCCTGGTGGACCAGCGGGTGCATCCGCAGCCGCTGCTCGAGGGCGGCCGGTGCCACGCTCTTGCCGCCGCTGGTGATGATGATGTCCTTCTTGCGGCCGGTGATCGCCAGGTAGTTCTCGTCGTCCAGGTGCCCGAGGTCGCCGGTGGCCAGCCAGCCGCCGCGCATCACCTCCCGGGTGGCGGTCTCGTCACCGATGTATCCCTGGAACAGCGACGGCCCGCGCACCAGGATCTCCCCGTCGTCGGCCAGCCGGATCTCCATACCGGGCAACGGCTGCCCGACCGTGCCGGACTTCTCCCGGCCCAGCGGCTGCATCGTCAGTCCGCCGCTGGTCTCCGTCAGACCGTAGCCGTCGTGCACGTAGACGCCGACACCCTCGTAGAAGAGGGAGAGTTCGCGGCTGAGCGGCGAACCGCCGGACGTCGCCCGGTTCACCCGGCCCCCCAGGGAGGCGCGCAGCCGCCGGTACACCGTCCGCTCGTACAGGGCGTGCTGGAGCCGCAGGTCGAGGCCGGGTCCTGAACCCCTGTCCAGCCGCTGGCGCTCCAGCGCGGCCGCGAAGTCCCGTGCCGTGTCCGCCGCCCGCTCGAACAGGGCACCGCGCCCCGCCTGCTGGGCCGTGCGCAGGAAGTTCTTGTAGAACTTCTCCAGGACCGACGGGACGGCGTACAGATACGTCGGACGGAAGGAGCGCAGGGCCGAGGAGAGCGCCTCACCGGTCATCGCGGGTTCGTGCGCCATGAGGAAGCCGCCCCGGACGCACAGGCTCTGGATCATCAGCCCGTACACGTGCGAGAAGGGCAGGTAGGCGAGGACCGCGCCCTGCTCTCCGGGCGGCGCCACCGTGTGCCCCCAGCCCGCGAGCAGCGTGTCGCACGGACCGGCCAGACCGCGGTGGCTCAGCGCGCAGCCCAGGGCGCGGCCCGAGGTGCCCGAGGTGTAGGCGACCACCGCCGTGGAGTCCGGCAGCACGATGCGGCGCATGGAGTCGACGGTGGCGAACGGCAGGAACGCGCCGCGCGCCACCAGCGTGTCCAGCGCGCCCGCGTCCAGCTGCCAGACGTGCCGCAACGCCGGCAACGACGCGCACACGGAGCCGACGGTCATCACCGCCTGCTCGTCCTCGACCAGCACGCCCACACAGCCCGCGTCGCGCAGGATCCACTCGACCTGATCGCGCGAAGAGGTCGGATAGACCGGCACGACCTCGGCGCCCACGGTCCACAGGGCGTAGCTGAAGACCGTCCACTCGTACCGGGTGCGGGCCAGGATCGCCACCCGGTCACCCGGCGAGACCCCGCTCGCGATCAGGCCCTTCGCCAGGTCGGCCACCTGGTCACGGAACTCCACGGCCGTCACCTCGTCCCACACCGCCGAGCCGGGAGAGCGGCGGCGGGCGAGCATCGGCAGGGTCGGCCTGCGGGCGGCCGTCTCGAAGAGGCTGTCGGCGAGTCCGCCGGTCAGCGGTGGGACGGCCGGCGGAGCGAGGGCGAGGTCGCGCATGCGCTGGCTCCTGAGGTGTACGGACGGTGGCCCCGCCGCCGGGCACCGACGAGCACCGTGGTCGGCGGTGCTCGGAATCTAGCCCAGCCGCAGGCGGCGGGGGGCCGGGACGGCAGAAGTGTTCCCACCCGGTGATCTCGGCGGAACGGGGGACCCGGAGGGCATGAGCTTCACGAACCCCGACCCCGATCCCCGAAGCACCACCGGTCTGGAGCCGGGCGGCGGTGTGCCGCCCGGGGAGACCCCGCCGGCGGAGAGCAGCATGCCCGAGGCCGGCCCGCAGGAGCTGCACAATCCGCCCAAGGGCTGGGCCAAGGGACCGCTGACCCTGATCCTCGCGGTCGTGCTGGTCGTCGCGGCGGGTCTCCTGGGCTACGCCCTGGTCCTGATCTACTGACCGGCGTCCGGGCGAGCCGGCACGGGACGTCTCAGGCCGCCTGAGTGCGCCGTACGCACTCGGCGACCACCTCCCGCAGGCTCCCGGTGCGCTCCAGCAGGTCGCGCTGCACCCGGGCGCCGTTGCCGTGCCGCAGCAGCTCGTCGACGCCCTCGCGCACCCGGTCGAGGTCGCCCGAGGCGGCGAGTGCCTCCCCGGTGTGCTCCAGCAGGGCCCGTACGACCGTCTCGGCGGGCATCCGCCGCATCGTCGCGGGGTGCAGCAACTCCTCCGTCAGCCCGGACCGGGCGGCCCGCCAGGCCGCGAGGCGCAACAGGCTCACACTGTGCCCGGCCGGCTCCGTGCCCCGGCGCCACTCGCGCGCGGCCGTTTCGACCAGCGCGCGGGCGAGCGTGGCGAGGACGACGGCTGTCCCGGCGTCCAGGCAGACGTCCGCGACCCGGAACTCGACCGTGGGATACCGCTGGGAGAGCCGGACGTCGAAGTAGACCATCCCGTCGTCGAGGATCGTCCCGGTGGCGAGCATGTCCGCGACCCGGCGGTGGTAGCGCTCCGCCGAGCCGAACAGCTCCGTGGGACCGGCCGACGGCCAGCGCTGCCAGACCCGGCTGCGGTAGCTGCTGTACGCGGAGTCCCGGCCCTGCCAGAACGGGGAGTTCGCGCTGAGCGCGGTCAGCACCGGCAGCCAGGGCCGCACCCGGTCGATCACCGCGACGCCCTCCTCGTCTGACTCGACCGAGACGTGCACGTGGCAGCCCAGGACCAGTTGTTCCTGGACCACGACGCCGTACTGGTCGGCCATCCACTCGTAGCGGCGGTTCACGCCGATGGACGGGGTGACCGGAAGCGGTGACGTGGCGAGTGCGGCGACGGCACACCCGATACCGCCGGCATGCCGCCCGGCCTCCTCACGGCAGCGGACGATCTCCGCGCGCAGCCGCTCCATGTCCGCCTGCGGATGCGTGGCGAACTCGAGCATCTGCTCGTGCAGTTCCTTCTCGAACACGTCCTGTTCGGCGTCGTCCAGCGACGCCCGCGCGAGCACGGCGGCGGACAACGCCCGCGGCTCGCCCGTCGCGGGATCGACCAGGAGGAGCTCCTCCTCCACTCCGACGGTGCGCACGTGATGCCGCCTTTCTGTGGGCCCGGACGCGACGACGACGAGGTCTTCTCGGTCGTAGGACCACCGACTGCCCCCGAAGGGCGGCCGGACACCTGGTCGCGCCGCGGACGTCTCACAGGGCGTACGGCATCAGCCACACCGTCGCCAGCGGAGGCAGCGTGACGCGGATGCTCCCGTCCTCCGGTTTGACCGGGTCCGGGTTGGCCGCGCCGCTGCCGCCGTACTCCTCGGCGTCCGTGTTGAGCACCTCCTGCCAGGCGACGGTCTCGTCGCCGACGGCGAGCCCGTACTCGTGCCGGACGACCGGGGAGAAGTTCGACACCGCCAGCAGGGGGGAGCCGTCCTCGCCGAACCGCAGGAACGCGAAGACGTTGTCCTCCGCCGCGTCCACGGCGACCCACCGGAAACCGGCCGGATCGGTGTCGCGCTGCCACAGGGCGGGGGTGCGGGCGTAGCGGGTGTTGAGCTCGCGCACCAGGTCCTGGACGCCCCGGTGATCGCCCGCCGAGTGGTACCCCTCGTCCAGCAGCCACCACTCGGGCCCCTGCTTCTCCGACCACTCGGCGCCCTGCGCGAACTCCTGCCCCATGAACAGCAGTTGTTTACCGGGGTGGGCCCACATGTAACCCAGGTAGGCGCGCACGTTCGCTCGCCGCTGCCACCAGTCGCCCGGCATCTTCGTCACCAGCGCCTGCTTGCCGTGCACCACCTCGTCGTGCGAGATCGGCAGCACGTAGTTCTCGCTGTACGCGTACACCATCGAGAAGGTCATCTCGTGGTGGTGGTACTTGCGGTGCACCGGCTCGTGCGCGGCGTACTCCAGCGAGTCGTGCATCCAGCCCATGTTCCACTTCAGGCCGAAGCCGAGCCCGCCGGTGTCGGTCGGCCGGGTCACCCCGCCCCACGCGGTCGACTCCTCGGCGATGGTCACCACGCCGGGGCAGCGCCGGTAGACGGTCGCGTTCATCTCCTGCAGGAACGCCATGGCCGCCAGGTCCTCCCGGCCGCCGTACCGGTTGGGCTCCCACTGACCGGAGTCGCGGGAGTAGTCCAGGTACAGCATCGAGGCGACCGCGTCCACGCGCAGCCCGTCGATGTGGAACTCCTCGCACCAGTACACGGCGTTCGCCACGAGGAAGTTGCGCACCTCGGTCCGGGCGAAGTCGAAGGTGTACGTCCCCCAGTCCGGGTGCTCCGCGCGCCGGGAGTCCCCGGGCTCGTACAGCGGGTCCCCGTCGAAGCGGCCCAGCGCCCAGTCGTCCTTCGGGAAGTGCGCAGGCACCCAGTCCATGATCACGCCGAGGCCGGCCCGGTGCAGCGCGTCGACCAGGAAGCGGAAGTCGTCGGGCGAGCCGAGTCGGGCGGTCGGCGCGTAGAAACCGGTGACCTGGTAGCCCCAGGACGGACCGTAGGGGTGCTCGGCGACCGGCATCAGCTCGACGTGGGTGAAGCCCATGTCCTTGACGTAGGCGGGCAGCTCTTCGGCCAGCTCGCGGTAGGACAGCCCCGGCCGCCAGGACGGCAGGTGCACCTCGTACACCGAGAACGGTGCCTCGTGCACGGGTGTGTCGGCGCGGGTGCGCATCCACTCGGCGTCGTTCCACTCGTAGCGCGAGGCGGTCACCACGGACGCGGTGTTCGGGGGCTCCTCGGCCGCGCGGGCCATCGGGTCGGCCTTGAGGAACCGGTGGCCGTAGCGGGAGTGGATCTCGAACTTGTACCGGGTGCCCTCGCCGACGCCCGGCAGGAACAGCTCCCACACCCCGGACGAGCCCAGCGAGCGCATCGGGAACGCGGTGCCGTCCCAGTGGGTGAGGTCGGTGGCGACCCGGACCCCCTGGGCGTTCGGCGCCCACACCGTGAACCGGGTGCCGGTGACACCCCCGTGGGTCATCGGCTCCGCGCCGAGCGCCCGCCACAGCTGTTCGTGCCGGCCCTCACCGATCAGGTGCAGGTCGAGTTCGCCGAGCGCGGGCAGGAAGCGGTACGGGTCGTGCGTCTCCCGCTCGCCCCCCTCGTACGCCACCACGAGGGTGTACGCCGGGACCTCCGTCAGCGGCAGGACGCCGGAGAACAGGCCGTCCTCCTCCGACACGAGGACGTGGCGCTCGCCGTCGACGACCACGCTCACCTCGCGGGCGAAGGGGCGCAGCGCCCGGAAGGCGATGCCGCCGGGCGCCGGGTGGGCACCGAGCAGGGAGTGCGGGTCGTGGTGGGCGCCCGCCAGCAGGCGCCCCCGGTCGGTGGGGTCCAGGGGCGGTGCGGCCGGGCAGGCACCGGGTGCGGGCGGGACGGGTCCTGACGGCTCGGGGATCGAAGTGTCGCGGAGGGCCACGGGTCAGTCTCCTCTCACGGCGAGTCGTTCGATCGCCGCCATGGGTACGGGAAGCCAGTCGGGGCGGTGCCGCGCCTCGTACAGCACCTCATACACGGCGCGGTCCGTCTCGTAGGCGCGCAGCAGGCCGTGCTTCTTACGGGGGTCCCACCCGGCGCGGGCGGCGTAGCCGGCGCAGAACGCCTCCCGGCAGCGGCGCGCCCACTCGGGGCGCCACGGGCGGCGCTGCCGGGCGGCGTAGTCGAAGGAGCGCAGCATGCCCGCGATGTCGCGGACGGGGGAGTGGGCGCTGCGCCGTTCGGACAGCGGGCGGGACGGCTCGCCCTCGAAGTCGATGACGAACCAGTTCCGGCCGGCCCGCAGCACCTGGCCCAGGTGCAGATCGCCGTGGATGCGCTGGGCGGGCGGTCCTGAGTCGCAGGTGGACAGCGCCGCGAAGGCCGCCCGCAGACCCGGTACGAAGGGCTGGAGCGCCGGCACGCACTGCGCGGCCGCGGTGAGCCGCTCGGTCATCGCCGCAGCCGTACGGCCGTTCTCGCCGGGGGCGCCGAGCGGGAAGGCGGAGGCCAGCGCGAGGTGCACGTCGCCCATCGCCTGCCCCAGTTCGTGGGCCCGCACGGTGAACTCGTCCCCGGCCGCCAGGGCGTTCAGGGCAAGCGTCCAGCCGTCGGAGGCGCCGTGCAGGAACGGCTGGAGCACGCCGAGCGTCGCCTGGTAGGGATGGGTCGTGCGCATCCACGCCACCGGCGCGGGGACCCGGCCGCAGCCCTGCCGGGCCAGCGCGTCCGGCACCTCCAGGTCGGGGTTGACGCCGGGCTGGACGCGCCGGAACAGCTTCAGGATGAACTCGTCGCCGTAGATCAGCGACGAGTTGGACTGCTCGGCGTCCAGCAGCCGCGGCGCCAGACCGCCGGGTACCGGCCGCGCGGGGTCGGCCTCGAAGCGCAGCGGTCCCGCCTTGCCCGGGTGCCGGAGCCGTTCCAGGAGCAGCTGGGCGGTCCGGGGGTCGTGCAGCGCGTCGTAGACCGTCCGCCCGGCCAGCGGCCCGTCCTGCACCTGGCCGATGATCGCCCGGCCCAGGCGCGGCGACGGCTGCTCGCGTACGCCCAGCAGCAACTGATAGCAGTCCGCGGCCGGGGGAGCGCCGCCGGGAGAGGATACGGAGCCCTGCCCGGTGTGCATCAGGAGGTGCAGGCAGCCGGGGAAGAGTTCGGTCATCGACAGCAGACCCAGCTCGGCCACGGGCCGGTCCTTGCCCGCGAACCAGCGCTGGCGCGGCAGCCACTCCCGCAGCAACTCGCCGAGCGAGGCCATCGGCTCGGCGAGCTGCCCGCGTCTCGGGCGCAGGGATGCGGTCTTCGGCATGGTGCGCGTCCTTTCCTCGGCCCACGCTCAAGCGCGGCGGCCGATGCGGGATGCGACTCGGGTGAGCCGGAACCAGTAGAAGCCGTGGCCCCCGAGGGTCAGCAGATACGGCAGTTCACCGATGGCGGGGAAGCGGACCCCGCCGAACAGCTCGACCGGGTGGCGGCCGGCGAACTCGCGCAGGTCGAGTTCGGTGGGCTGGGCGAACCGCGCGAAGTTGTTCACGCACAGGACCAGGTCGTCCTCGTACTCGCGCAGGAAGGCCAGGACCGCGGGGTTGGAGGACGGCAGCTCGGTGTAGGTGCCCAGGCCGAAGGCGGGGTTCTGCTTGCGGATCTCGATCATGCGGCGGGTCCAGTGCAGCAGGGAGGACGGCGAGGCCATCGAGGCCTCGACGTTCGTGACCTGGTAGCCGTGGACCGGGTCCATGATCGTGGGCAGGAACAGGCGCCCCGGGTCACAGGTCGAGAAGCCGGCGTTGCGGTCCGGGGTCCACTGCATCGGGGTGCGCACGGCGTCGCGGTCGCCGAGCCAGATGTTGTCGCCCATGCCGATCTCGTCGCCGTAGTAGAGGATCGGCGAGCCCGGAAGAGCGAGCAGCAGCGCGGTGAACAGCTCGATCTGGTCGCGGTCGTTGTCCAGGAGGGTGGCGAGCCGGCGCCGGATGCCGATGTTGGCGCGCATGCGCGGGTCCTTGGCGTACTCCGCGTACATGTAGTCGCGCTCTTCGTCGGTGACCATCTCCAGGGTCAGCTCGTCGTGGTTGCGCAGGAAGATGCCCCACTGGCAGCCGGACGGGATCGCGGGGGTCTTGGCGAGGATCTCGGAGACCGGGTAGCGGGACTCGCGCCGCACGGCCATGAAGATCCGCGGCATGACCGGGAAGTGGAAGGCCATGTGGCACTCGTCGCCGCCGGCGGCGTAGTCGCCGAAGTAGTCGACGACGTCCTCGGGCCACTGGTTGGCCTCCGCCAGCAGCACGGTGTCCGGGTACTGAGCGTCGATCTCACGGCGCACCCGCTTGAGGAACGCGTGACTGGCGGGCAGGTTCTCGCAGTTGGTGCCCTCTTCGGCGTAAAGATAGGGCACGGCGTCCAGCCGGAAACCGTCCACGCCCAGGTCCAGCCAGAACTTGAGGGCCGCCAGCATCTCCTCCTGCACGGCCGGGTTCTCGTAGTTGAGGTCCGGCTGGTGGGAGAAGAACCGGTGCCAGTAGTACTGGCCGCGGACCGGGTCGTAGGTCCAGTTGGAGGCTTCGGTGTCGACGAAGATGATGCGGGCGTCGGCGTACCGGGTGTCGTCGTCGGCCCAGACGTAGTAGTCGCCGTACACGCCGTCCGGGTTCTTCCGGGACTCCTGGAACCACGGGTGCTGGTCGCTGGTGTGGTTCATGACGAAGTCGATGATCACGCGCATGCCGTGCTGGTGGGCCGCGTCCACGAACTCCACGAAGTCGGCGAGGTCGCCGAACTCGGGCAGGACGGCGGTGTAGTCGGAGACGTCGTAACCGCCGTCGCGCAGCGGTGACTTGAAGAAGGGCGGGAGCCACAGGCAGTCCACGCCCAGCCATTGCAGGTAGTCCAGCTTGGCGGTGAGGCCCTTGAGGTCGCCGACGCCGTCGCCGTTGCTGTCCTGGAAGGAGCGGACGAGGACCTCGTAGAAGACGGCTCGTTTGAACCAGTCCGGGTGCCGGTCCCTGGCGGGGGTGTCCTCGAAGGTGTCCGGCACGGGCTCGTTGACAGTCATGAGGCTCCTGGCCCTCCGTTCTGCGGCGCGGCGGCGGACGGCCGTCGGACGTGGAAGACGTGGGCGGGTGCCCGGCCGGGCTCGAGCCGCACGTAGTTCGTCCGGCCCCAGTGGTAGGTCCGACCCGTGAGTTCGTCGTGGACCGAAACGGTGTCGTGCCAGTCCAGGCCGAGCTGCGGCATGTCGAGCGAGATCGTTGCCTCCTGGGTGCGATGCGGATCGAGGTTGGCGACCACCAGGACGGCATCGGACCCGGCGCGCTTGCTGTACGCGATCAGCGCGTCGTTGTCGGTGCGGTGGAAGCGGAGGTTCCTGAGCCGGTGCAGTGCGGGGTGGGCGCGCCGGATGGTGTTGAGCTTGGTGATGAGGGGGGCGATGGTGGTGCCCCGGCGGGCGGCGGTGGCCCAGTCGCGGGGTTTGAGCTGGTATTTC
>NZ_JBICYB010000018.1:0-144689 GCF_043200575.1 Streptomyces sp. NPDC048392 | reverse complement strand
TATCTGGCGTTGACTTTTGGCACGCTGTTGAGTTCTCAAGGAACGGACGCTTCCTTCGTACTCACCCTCTCGGGCTTTCCTCCGGGCGCTTCCCTTCGGTCTTGCGTTTCCGACTCTACCAGATCTTCCCGATCCGATTTCCTCGGTGCTTTCCAGGTGCCCGCTTTCGCGTTTCCCTTTCCGGCGACTCCGACTCTATCAGATCCTTTCGGCCCTGATTCCCCGTCAGAAGGGGGTGTCTCCGCAGCCTTCGGGCCGTTTCAACGAGGTGAGACTCTAGCGGATTCCCGGCTCCCGAGCTAATCGGGGGCCGCGTCCTTTCGAACGTGGATTCCTCATTCCGTTGAATACACGCACCGACAGGGGGACGACGCCGACAACGCGACTGTTCGTCGAAGAGTGGTGGGTACTTGCGGAATCGCTGTCCGGGGACCGACCGAGGTCGGCGCTCACGTCGAACAACTCGGGGAACACTAGGAGCGCGGGGCGAACGTGTCAAATCCCGGGCCGTACGTCCTCCGCAGGCGTACTGTGGACCGCGTGACGACGTGTACGTGTACCCAGCTCTGGTGGGCCGCCTGACGGCGGCCGTACGCACGTATGCACCCAACGGCCGCCGCTTCGGCGGCCGTTCCCGTATCTCCCTCCAGGAGGGGCGGCCGGCGGGTGGCGGTGGCCCTGACCAGGAGGTGGAGAGATGACGCGGGTCTTCAGTGGAGTCAAGCCGACCGGGCACCTGACGCTGGGGAACTATCTGGGAGCCATGCGGCAGTGGGCCGCCGCGGACCAGCACCGGTCGGAGGCGCTGTTCTGCGTCGTCGACCTGCACGCGCTGACCGTCGACCACGATCCGGCGCGGGTGCGCAGACTGAGCCGGCAGGCGGCGTCGCTCCTGCTGGCGGCGGGTCTGGACCCCGAGCTGTGCACCGTGTTCGTGCAGAGTCACGTGGACGAGCACGCCCGGCTGTCGTACGTACTGGAGTGCGTCGCGACCGACGGGGAGATGCGGCGGATGATCCAGTACAAGGAGAAGACCGCGCGGGAGCGTGAGCGGGGCGGGAGTGTGCGGTTGTCGCTGCTGACGTATCCCGTGCTGATGGCGGCGGACATCCTGGCGTACGGGACGGACGAGGTGCCGGTCGGAGACGACCAGACGCAGCATGTGGAGCTGGCGCGGGATCTCGCGGTGCGGTTCAACCAGCGGTACGGGCACACGTTCACGGTGCCCCGGGCGACCAGCCCCGCGGTGGCGGCTCGGGTGATGAACCTGCAGGAGCCCGCGTCGAAGATGGGCAAGAGCGACGACGCCGGACCGGGGATCGTCTATCTGCTGGACGAGCCCGACGTGGTGCGGAAGAAGGTCGCGCGGGCCGTGACCGACAGTGGGCGGGACGTCGTGTACGACCGGGAGGTGCGGCCGGGGCCCGCGAATCTCCTGGAGATTCTCGCCGCCTGTACGGGTGGGGACCCGGCGGAGCTGGCGGGTGGGTACGACTCGTACGGCGCGTTGAAGAAGGACGCCGCGGAGGCGGTCGTCGAAGTGCTGCGGCCCGTGCAGGAGCGGCACAAGGAGCTGTGCGCCGATCCGGGGTATGTGGACGGTGTGCTCCGGGAGGGGGCCGGGAGAGCCCGGGCGATGGCGCGGCCGACGGTGGACGCGGCCTACCGGGCGATCGGGTTGCTGCCCCCGGCGAACGCGGCCCGGTAGGCGCGGGGGCTGGTGGCGAGGCGTGCTGCGAAGTGCTGGCGCATCATGACCTCGCTGCCGAAGCCGGCCCGGCGGGCGACCTCGGGCATGGGCAGGTCGGTGCGTTCGAGGAGCTTCTGGGCCGCGGCGATGCGCTGGTCCAGGAGCCAGCGCAGCGGCGTGCACCCGGTGGCGGCCGCGAAGTGGCGGGCGAAGGAGCGCGGGGACATGCCGGCACGGGCGGCCAGGTCGGCGACCGTGAGGGGCTCGTCGAGGTGGCGCAGGGCGTGTTCGCGGACGGTGGCCAGGGCGTCGGCGTCCCGGTCCGCGTGGTGGGTGGGGTGCTCGATGAACTGGGCCTGGGTGCCGGTGCGGAAGGGCGCGGTGACCATCGAGCGGGCGATGGTGGCGGCGGCTTCGGCACCGTGGGCCAGGCGGACCAGGTGGAGGCAGAGGTCGATGCCGGCTGCCGTGCCGGCGGCGGTCCAGATGTTGTCGTCCTCGACGAAGAGGGCGTCGGCGACGACGGCCACCCGGGGGTGTCGGTCGCGCAGGAGGTCGAGCAGCCGCCAGTGGGTGATGGCACGGCGCCCGTCGAGCAGGCCGGCCTGGGCCAGGGTGAAGGCGCCTCCGCACAGGGCGGCGACGGTGGTGCCTTCGGCGTGGGCGCGGCGGAGGGCGGCGAGTACCGGGGCGGGTGCCGGGGTGAGGTGGTCGTCGAGGCCGGGGACCACGACGAGGTCGGCGTCCTCCAGCCAGTCGAGGGGGCGGTCGGGGTGGAGGGCGAGGCCGCCGCGCATCGGGACGGCGGTGGTGCCGTCGGCGGCGACGCGGCGCAGGTCGAACGCGGGAGCGCCGCGGTCGGTGCGGTCGGTGCCCCAGACCTCGGTGATGACGGCGACGTCGAAGGCCCGGATGCCGGGGAAGGCGACCAGGGCGACGCGGTAGCGGGCTGCTGCCATGAGTGGCAGTAAACCATCGATCGCTGGCTTTTCAACCTCTGGGGCGCGGTGTCGTGGGGCGGCACGATCGGGGCATGGACATAGCGGAGAACGCAGCACTGGTGGTCGTGGACGTGCAGAAGGGCTTCGAGGAGCTCGACTACTGGGGGACGCGCAACAACCCGGCGGCGGACGGCAACATCGCCGCCCTCATCGACGGGTGGCAGTCGGCCGGGCGGCCGGTCGTCTTCGTGCGGCACGACTCGGTGAAGCCCGGGTCGCCGTTGCGGACGGGGTACGAGGGCAACGGGTTCAAGGGGTACGTGGAGAAGCGGCGCGGGAAGGGCGGCGGGGCCGAGCTGCTGGTCACGAAGAGCGTGAACTCGGCGTTCCTCGGCGCGCCCGACCTGGGTGCCTGGCTGCGGGCGGCGGGGATCTCGCAGATCGTGCTGGCCGGGATCCAGACGAACATGTGCGTCGAGACGACGGCCCGGATGGGCGGGAACCTCGGGTACGAGGTGCTGGTCGCGTTCGACGCGACGTACACCTTCGGCCTGGAGGGGCCCTTCGGCTGGCGGCAGAGCGCGGACGAGCTGGCCAGGGCGTCGGCGGTGTCGCTGCACGGAGGCGGGTTCGCCCGGGTGGTGACGACGGAGGACGTCCTGACCGCCGTGCGGTGAGCCCCGCGCGGAGGCGGGTCCCGGCCGTCAGTCCTTGGTGCCGGAGGCGAGTTCGCGGCTGCGGTCGCGGGCGGCTTCCAGGGCGGCGATGAGGGCGGCGCGGACGCCGTGGTTCTCCAGTTCGCGGATGGCGTTGATGGTGGTGCCGGCGGGGGACGTGACGTTCTCGCGGAGCTTGACCGGGTGTTCGCCGCTGTCGCGGAGCATCTTCGCGGCACCGATCGCGGACTGGACGATCAGGTCGTGGGCCTTGTCGCGGGGCAGGCCGAGCAGGATGCCGGCGTCGGTCATGGCTTCGACCAGGTAGAAGAAGTACGCCGGGCCGGAGCCGGAGAGGGCGGTGCAGGCGTCCTGCTGGGACTCGGGCACGCGCAGGGTCTTGCCGACGGCGCCGAAGATCTCCTCGGCGTGGGCGAGGTGGGCGGCGGTGGCGTGGGTGCCGGCGGAGATGACGGACATGGCCTCGTCGACGAGGGCCGGGGTGTTCGTCATGACGCGGACGACGGGGGTGCCGGTGGCGAGGCGTTCCTCGAAGAAGGCGGTCGGGATGCCCGCCGCGCCGCTGATGACCAGGCGGTCGGCGGGGACGTGCGGGACGAGTTCGTCGAGGAGGGTGCCCATGTCCTGCGGTTTGACCGTGAGAATGAGGGTGTCGGCGGTCTTGGCGGCCTCGGCGTTGGTGACCGGGGTGACTCCGTGGCGGGCGCGGAGTTCGTCGGCCCGTTCCGGGCGGCGGGCGGTGACCAAGAGGTCGGCGGGCGCCCAGCCGGCTCCGATCATGCCGCTGAGCAGGGCTTCGCCGATCTTTCCGGTGCCGAGGACTGCGACTTTCTGGGTCATGGGGTTTGGTGCCCTCCGGTGCCCTGTGCGGGGTGCATCGTCCGTCGTCGTCATCCTCGCATTCGCGGGGGCGGGCGGGGCGTCGCGTCCACTCCGCGGGATGTCGGCGGGAGGGCGTGGAGAGGTTCTCGCCCCGCCGCCCCTTGCCGCCCCTTCCCGCCCGTTTTCGTTTCCTCCCTTTCCCGTCCTTCCCTTCCCGTCCTCCGTCCTTTCCCTTCCGGTCCTTCCCGTCCCGTCCCGTGCCGTCGCGTCCCGTGCCGTCCCGTCCCTTGCCGTCGCGTCCCTGGGGGCTGCCTCCCCCGGGCCCGCGTTTTCGGCCTGGACGGTCTCGTCCTCAGGCGCCGGACGGGCTCCCTATGCCGTTCGGCGCTTGAGCGTGGCCGCGCCAAGGGCCAGGACCAGGAGGGCGCAGCCGGCGACGATCAGGGCGTCCCGTACGAAGGTGGTGGTCATGTCGGTGTGGCGGAGGACCTCGTTCATGCCGTCGACCGCGTAGGACATGGGCAGGACGTCGGAGACGGCCTCCAGAGCCGGGTGCATCCTGTCGCGCGGGGTGAACAGGCCGCAGAGCAGGAGCTGGGGGAAGATCACGGCCGGCATGAACTGCACCGCCTGGAACTCGGAGGCCGCGAAGGCCGAGACGAAGAGGCCGAGCGCGGTGCCCAGGAGGGCGTCGAGCAGTGCGACCAGGAGCAGCAGCCAGGGGCTGCCCGTGACGTCCAGGCCGAGGAACCAGACGGCGAGGCCGGTGGCCAGGGCCGACTGGACGATGGCGAGGGCCCCGAAGGCGAGGGCGTAACCGGCGATGAGGTCGCCCTTGCCCAGGGGCATGGCGAGGAGGCGTTCGAGGGTGCCCGAGGTGCGCTCGCGCAGCGTGGCGATGGACGTGACCAGGAACATCGTGATCAGCGGGAAGATGCCGAGCAGCGAGGCGCCGATGCTGTCGAAGGTGCGTGGGCTGCCGTCGAAGACGTAACGGAGCAGGAACAGCATCACGCAGGGGATCAGCATCAGGAGCGCGATGGTACGGGGGTCGTGGCTCAGCTGGCGCAGGACCCGGGCGGCGGTGGCCGTGGTGCGGGCGAGGGTCAGGGGGCGGGTGGGGGCCGGGGTGAGGGCGGGCGCGCCGGGCGTGGCGGCCGTCGGGGTGGCCGTCGGGGTGGTCATCGGGTGGTCTCCTTCGTACGGGCCGTCGCCGTCGCCTCGTCGACCAGGTGCAGGAACGCTTCCTCGACCGTCTCGGAGCCGGTGCGGGTGCGCAGGGCGTCGGGGGTGTCGTCGGCGAGGACCTCGCCCTCGCGCATCAGCACCAGCCGGTGGCAGCGCTCGGCCTCGTCCATGACGTGGGAGGAGACGAGGAGGGTGGCGCCGCGGTCGGCGGCGATGGAGTGGAAGAGGGCCCACAGGTCGCGGCGCAGGACGGGGTCAAGACCGACCGTCGGTTCGTCGAGGACGAGGAGCTCGGGGGCGCCCAGGAGGGCCACGGCGAGGGAGACGCGGCTGCGCTGGCCCCCGGAGAGGCTGCCGGCCAGCGAGTCGGCGTGGGTGGTGAGGTCGACGTCGGCGACGGCCCGGGTGACGCTCTCGCGGCGGTGGTCGGAGGCGGCACGGCCCGGGGCGAGGATCTCGGCGAAGTAGTCGAGGTTCTGACGGACGGTCAGGTCGTCGAAGACGGACGGGGCCTGGGTGACGTAGCCGATGCGGGTGCGCAGGGCCGGGTGGCCGGCCGGGCGGCCGAGGACGTCCAGGCTGCCGGTGACCTTGGCCTGGGTGCCGACGATCGCTCGCATCAGGGTCGACTTGCCGCAGCCGGAGGGGCCGAGGAGGCCGGTGATCCTGCCGCGCGGGACGGTGAAGCCGAGGCCGCGCAGGACGGTGCGGGGGCCGCGGACGACGGTGAGGTTCTCGGCGCGGACGGCGGGCGGGGCGGGCTCGCCGACGTGCCCTTCGGACGGCTCGCCGAGGTGCCGCTCGGACGGCTCGCCGCCTTGGCCTCCGTGCGGCCGGGAGGAGTGGCCTCTCGAGTAATTCATCATGTGATGAATACTCCTCCCGGGCGTCCGCGGCGTCAAGCCGTCGGGAGCTGTCGCGGCGGTGCCGGGGGCGGGATCGGGGTCGGGGCCGGGGCGGCGGAGGCCGGGGTCTTTCCGAGGAGGAGATGGACGTCGTACGTCTCCTCGACGGCTCCGTTCGGGAAGACGGCCAGCAGGTGCCGGCGCTCCTGGGCCAGGAAGGCCGCGGCGCGTTCCCGGGAGTCGGTCAGGAAGACCGAGTGGCTGCCGAGGTTGGCCAGATGGGTGTCGACGGGGACGCGACGGCTCCAGCGGATCTCGCGGTGGACGAAGTCGAGGCTGCCCGTGGGGTCGGCGAAGCGGGCGTCGATGTCCCGCTTCTCGGCGGAGAGGTTCAGGCCCGCGAAGTGCCGGTCGATGCGCCGGGCCGACTCCGCGATCCACGGCACCTCGAGGGCGTCGGTGTTCCACCACAGCGCCAGCGCGCCGCCCGGACGCAGGACGCGCAACGCCTCCGGGACCGCACGCGCGGGGTCGGTCCAGTGCCAGGCCTGGGCGTAGGTGAGCAGGTCGGCGCTGTGCCCGGCGAGGGGGAGGGCGTTGCCGTCGCCCCGGACCACCGGTACGCCGGGCAGGGCGCGGCGGAACTCGGCGGCCATGCCGGCGCCGGGTTCGACGGCGATCACGTCGGCGCCGCGCTCGTACAGGCGGGCGGTGGCCAGTCCCGTGCCCGCGCCGATGTCCACGACGCGGGAGCCCCTGAGGGGACGGCCGGCCAGCTCCTCCAGCGCGTCGAAGAGGGCGGGCGGGTAGGAGGGGCGGTTGGCGGCGTACTGGGCCGCGGCGGCGTTGAAGGAGTGGGCTCGGGCGGTGTGGCCGGTCCGGGCGGGGGGCGGAGTGGCCGGGTCGTCCGGAGTCGGGGGTGTCGTCATACGGCCATGGTGGCCGGGCGGGGAAAGCGAAGTGCGGGGAATTTCGGGCAGGCCCGCCGAAGGGACCTCCCCGGCTCCCGCTGGCTAGCGCCCGCGGCGCTTCCTCGACGGGTTGCCCGAGCGGCGGGTGGTGCGCTTCTCGTACTCCGCGCGGGCCTTCTCGTACTCCTCTCGGTGGAGCTTCTCGCCCGGGGCCTCGGTGAAGGTGCGGAAGAAGTAGGCGAGGAGGGAGCCGACGAAGCCGATGGCGAGCAGGCCGCGCAGGGACGCCTGGCGGTCGGGGTCGGGGCGGCCGGTGAAGCCGGACCAGGTGTGGCGGAAGGCCAGGGCGCTGCAGATCGCGAACATCACGACCATCAGCAGCGAGACGAAGCTGCCGATGTCGGCGATCTGGAGGCCCTGGTAGGCGACGCGGAGCACGAAGCAGGCGGCGGCCGCCGCGGCCAGGGAGGCGACGGCGAGGCCGGCCCGGCGGGCGGTGTAGCCGTGGTCGTGGTCCACCCAGGTGGTGCCGTAGAACCGGAGGGGTTCGGGGCGGGGGCCCGTGGGGGTGTGCGGGGTGCCGTTCTTGCCGTTCTCTGCGCTCACGGGTCGATTATGGCGCCGGGATGCCGCGGGTCCGGGGCGGGCCCGGCACACCGGACCCGCGGAGGACCGTGCGGTGCGGTCAGCCGCCCTGGCCGGCGCTGCCGATCGGACCGACCCGCACCGGGGTGCCGGAGCCGTCCGTGACGGGCAGGGTGGCGGCGCCCGGCCAGTCGAGGGTGACCGACCTCGTCTCGTCCGGCGGGGTCACCACCAGTCCCGTGACGCGGACCCCGGAGCCGCCCGAGTCGTTGCTCGGGCAGCCGATGCCGAAGGTCACGGTCTGCCCGTCCCCGAGGGGGCCTGTGCACCCGTGCGCTTCGCGGACAGGGGCCCCGCTTCGGTCTTCAGGTCGACTCCCGCGTAGCCCGCGAGGGTGCAGCCCCGGCCGCCAGCGTTCCGCAGGTCCACCGTGACGGTGCCCTCGCGGTCGCCGTCGATGGTGGCGTCCATCGCCGTGATCTCCAGCTCGTCGGTGCGGCACTTGCCGGCCTTGCCGGCCCTGCCGTCCTCGTCGGCCCCGCCCGAGCCGGTCCCGGCGGCAGTGCCCCGGCCGTCGGGGCTCTTTCCGGCGGAGTCCGTCCCGCCGCCGCCCCGGCCCGAGCCGTCCGAGCCCGTGCCGCCGTTCGAGGAGGCCGCGGTGGCGGCGGTCGGCGGGGCGGACTGCGCCGTGCCGTCGTCGTTCTGGCAGGCCGTGAGCGAGAGGCCGGCGGCGACGGCCAGGGCCGCGAGGGTGAGCTTGTGAACGCGCATCGTTCCTGCCTCGGTGTCGGGGGGGGGCGTGCCGGCCCGCCGGTACCCATCGGCACCGGCGGGCGCTTCCGATCACCAGGACCCGTTCGGTCCGGGCCGCCGTTCCGCCCGGTTCCTCCCCAATACAGCCCCAGGACGGGCCTGTTACACGGGCCTTCGTGCTTCTAGCAGCGAGGAGCCACGTAACCGTCGCTGCCGGTACGGACGTACGCGTCGGAGACGTACTGGCCGCTGCCGATGCTGTCCCAGATGTTCGAGGTGCCGTAGGGGCCCGCCACCCACTCCCCCGGACGCTGGCAGTTGATCGCGACCTTGGCTCCCTCGGGCAGGACCCGCACCACGGAGTAGCCGGTGCCCGGACCGCTGCGGACGTTGAGGCGGTAGCCCGGCGCGACCGGGTAGGACTGCAGGACCGCGGCCGTCGCGGCCGTCGCGGCCGTCATGGCCGTCATGACCGTCGCGGTCGGCTCCACCGCGATCGCCCCCGCGACCGCCCCCTCGGCCGCCCTCTCGTCCTCGCCGTCACCGATGTTCTGAAGCTGGTCCACGGACATGAAGAACCCTCCCCCGTTTCACCCCACGACTTTCATGGGGCACCGTTGATACCCCGGGAACAGGCCTTGAAACACCAGTTCGCATGTCGCACACGCGGGTCGGCAGGCCGCCTCTGTCCCGTACGTCCCATCGACTAGGCTCCGAGCGTCGCGCGCGCGAACGAACAGCACGGGGGGTGGTTCCATGGCGCCGCAGCGGGATGCCGGAGCGGGCACGGAAGCGGAACTCCCGGAGTACGCCGGTCACTACCGTCTGGAGTCCTGTCTCGGCTCGGGCGGCATGGGCGTCGTACATCTGGCCCGCAGCACCTCCGGGATGCGCGTCGCGGTGAAGGTCGTGCACGCGTCGTATGCCAGGGACCCCGAGTTCAGGGGGCGTTTCCGGCAGGAGGTGGCCGCCGCGCGGCGGGTGAGCGGGGCCTTCACGGCGCCGGTCGTGGACGCCGACCCGGAGGCCGGCCGACCCTGGATGGCCACGCTGTTCATCCCCGGGCCCACCCTCTCCGAACAGGTGAAGCGGAACGGGCCGATGGGCGAGGACCGGTTGCGCCGGCTGATGGCCGGGCTCGCCGAGGCCCTGCGCGACATCCACCGGGTCGGCGTGGTGCACCGGGACCTGAAACCGAGCAACGTACTGCTCGCCGAGGACGGCCCGAAGGTCATCGACTTCGGCATCTCCCGGCCGAAGGACAGCGAACTGCGCACCGAGACCGGGAAGTTGATCGGAACACCGCCGTTCATGGCGCCCGAGCAGTTCCGGCGGCCCCGTGAGGTGGGCCCCGCCGCCGACGTGTTCGCGCTGGGTTCGCTGCTGGTGCACGCGGCGACCGGGCGCGGGCCCTTCGACTCCGACAGCCCGTACGTCGTCGCCTACCAGGTCGTGCACGACGAGCCCGACCTGACCGGCGTACCGGAGTCGCTCGCACCGCTGGTGCTGCGGTGTCTCGCCAAGGAGCCCGGGAAACGGCCGACGCCGGACGAGCTGATGCGGGAGCTGCGGTCGGTGGCGGCGGCCTACGACACGCAGGTGTTCACACCGGCGCCGCGGCCGACGGGAGAGGACGGGTCGCGGGCGGAGGTCACGCCGGACTCCGCGGCGGGATCCGGAACGCGTCCCGGCCGGGAGCGGCCCGTGCGGCGCCCGAGCAGACGGGCGGCCCTGGTCGCCGGGGCGCTCTGCCTGGCCGTGACCGGCTCTCTCGGCCTCGTCCAGGTCTTCGGCGACGGCTCGGACCCGGCGCGGCGGACGACGGCCGCGCAGAGCGCGCCGGGCGGCTTCGGCGCCTGGGAGGCGGTGCCCGCGGGGAAGGGCGCGGGCATGCCGCAGTGCTCGTACGGGGCGGGGAGGCTGCTGTGCGCGCGGCCCGGTCTCGTCTTCGCCCTCGATCCGGCCGACGGCGGCACGCTGTGGCGGCACGAGGTCGACACGGGGCCGCGGAGCGAACCGCCGGTCGTCTCCGGCGGCCTCGTCCAGCCCGCCCTCGACCGGATCGGTGCCCTGGAGGCGCTCGATCCGGACACGGGCGCGCGGGTGTGGCGGCAGGATCCGGGCCGGTACGACGGTGTGCGGTGCGTCGGCGGCATGCTGCTGCTGACCCGCGCCGACGGGACGGTGACCGGTGTGGACGCGTCGTCGGGCAAGACGGTGTGGTCGCATCCGGTCGCGGGGCAGTCCGTGCCGTACTTCTCCGCGTTCGCCGGTGAGCCGCGGCCGTCGGCGTACGCGACGGGTCCGGTCGGGGACGGAAGCCGCACCAGGGTCACCGCGGTGGATCCGGCGACGGGGGACGCGCGGTGGGACGAGGAACTGGCGGGGGCGCTGACGCCGGTGGGGGCGGCGGACGGGTCCGTGTACTTCGTCGTCGACGGTGCGGTCTACGGGGAGGCGAAGGCGGTGGTCCGCTAC
Organism: Streptomyces sp. NPDC048392; assembly: GCF_043200575.1. Lineage (NCBI taxonomy): Bacteria > Bacillati > Actinomycetota > Actinomycetes > Kitasatosporales > Streptomycetaceae > Streptomyces > Streptomyces sp. NPDC048392. The sequence goes on along the minus strand of NZ_JBICYB010000018.1, from coordinate 133,799 downwards.
ACGCCCGGGACCGGGGCCGTGCGCCGGGTGGCGCTGCCCGTGCCGGTCTCGCAGGCGGCGGCCGGGGTGTACGGGGACACCGTGTACCTGATGGGGGCGGGCGGCTCGCTGGTGGCCGTCGACCTGGCGGCGGGCCGGCAGGCGTGGCGGCTGGAGACGGGCGTGAGCCGGGGCTCGGCGCCCGTCTCCGACGGCCGGCACGTGTACGTGACCGCTCCCGACGGGCGGCTGCTGGGCGTCGACGCCCGCGAAGGCAGGCTCCTCGGACAGACCCGGCCGCGCCTGGGCGCCGCGTCCGACCGCGTGCCCGCCACCCTGCCCGAGCCGGTGCTCGCGGGCGGGCACGTCTACGCCGGGGCGCCCGACGGGACCGTGTTCGGCGTGGCGGGGCGGGACCCGGCCGCCTGGTAGCCCCGTCGGGCAGGTGATCGTACGGGGGGGTCAGCCCAGCTTGCCGACGTCGCGGACGGCGCCCTTGTCGGCGCTGGTGGCCATCGCGGCGTACGCCTTCAGGGCCGCGGAGACCTTGCGGTCGCGGTTCTTCGGGGCGTACACGCCGTTCAGGGCCTGCTCGCGGCGGGTCAGCTCGGCGTCGTCCACCAGCAGCTCGATGGAGCGGTTCGGGATGTCGATGCGGACCCGGTCGCCGTCCTCGACGAGGGCGATGGTGCCGCCCGCCGCCGCCTCGGGCGAGGCGTGGCCGATGGACAGGCCCGAGGTGCCGCCGGAGAAGCGGCCGTCGGTGACGAGGGCGCAGGTCTTGCCGAGGCCGCGGCCCTTCAGGTAGGAGGTCGGGTAGAGCATCTCCTGCATGCCGGGGCCGCCCTTGGGGCCCTCGTAGCGGATGACGACGACGTCGCCCTCCTTGACCTGCTGGGTGAGGATCTTCTCGACGGCCTCCTCCTGCGACTCGCAGACGACCGCCGGCCCCTCGAAGGCCCAGATCGACTGGTCGACGCCGGCCGTCTTCACGACGCAGCCGTCCACGGCCAGGTTGCCGCGCAGGACCGCGAGACCGCCGTCCTTGGAGTAGGCGCGCTCGACGGAGCGGATGCAGCCGCCCTCGGCGTCCTCGTCGAGGCTGTCCCAGCGCTCGGACTGGGAGAAGGCCTCCGCCGAGCGGACGCAGCCGGGGGCCGCGTGCCACAGCTCGACCGCTTCCTGCGAGGGGGAACCGCCGCGCACGTCCCAGGTCTTCAGCCAGTCGGCCAGGGACGGGCTGTGGACGGAGTGGACGTCCTCGTTGAGCAGGCCCGCGCGGTGCAGTTCGCCGAGGAGGGCGGGGATGCCGCCCGCGCGGTGCACGTCCTCCATGTAGTACGTGCGGTCCTCGGCGACGTTGGGGGCGACCTTGGCCAGGCAGGGGACGCGGCGCGAGAGGGCGTCCATCTCGGTGAGGCCGAAGGGGACCGCCGCCTCCTGGGCGGCGGCCAGCAGGTGCAGGATCGTGTTGGTGGAGCCGCCCATCGCGATGTCCAGCGCCATGGCGTTCTCGAAGGCCGCCGAGGTGGCGACGTTGCGGGGCAGGACCGATTCGTCGTCCTGCTCGTAGTAACGGCGGGTCAGGTCCAGCACCGTGCGGGCGGCGTTCTCGTAGAGCGCCTTGCGGGCGGTGTGGGTGGCCAGGACCGAGCCGTTGCCGGGGAGGGAGAGGCCGATGGCCTCGGTCAGGCAGTTCATCGAGTTGGCGGTGAACATGCCGGAGCAGGAGCCGCAGGTGGGACAGGCGTTCTCCTCGATGCGGAGCATGTCCGCGTCGGAGATCTTGTCGTTGACCGCCTCCGACATCGCGTCGACCAGGTCGAGGGTGCGGACCGTGCCGTCGACCAGGGTGGCCCGGCCGGACTCCATCGGGCCGCCGGAGACGAAGACCGTCGGGATGTTCAGGCGCAGCGCCGCGTTGAGCATGCCCGGGGTGATCTTGTCGCAGTTGGAGATGCAGATCAGGGCGTCGGCGCAGTGGGCCTCGACCATGTACTCCACGCTGTCCGCGATCAGGTCGCGGGAGGGGAGGCTGTACAGCATGCCGCCGTGGCCCATCGCGATGCCGTCGTCGACGGCGATCGTGTTGAACTCGCGCGGGATGCCGCCGGCCGCGGTGACCGCCTCGCCGACGATGCGGCCCACGGGGGCCAGGTGCGTGTGGCCCGGCACGAACTCCGTGAAGCTGTTGGCGACGGCGATGATCGGCTTCCGCCCGATGTCCGCGCCGGGTACACCGGAGGCGCGCATCAGGGCGCGGGCGCCCGCCATGTTGCGGCCGTGGGTGACTGTGCGGGACCTCAGTTCGGGCATCGTCGCTCGCTCCTTCGGAGAGTCATGACTGCGGTCGAGCGTACGCCGGTCATCCAGGGGTCGGGACAGGGTGTCCGGAATGCGGGACGACCGTCTCGCGGGGCGGGGGTGCCGGGCGGCTGCTCAGGGGCCGGTGAGGTGGCCCTGTACGACTGGTGCCAGACGGGCGATGATCTGCTCCGGGTCCGCCGAGGCCAGTGGCTCCACCTTGATGACGTAGCGGAGCATCGCACACCCCACCAGCTGCGCCGCCGCCAGTTCGACGCGCAGCTGGGCGTCCGGGCCCTCCAGCCGTGCCGCGACGCGCCGCATCACCTGGGCGGCGATCAGGCGGCGGAAGACGGCGGCGGCGGTGTCGTTGTTCACGGCGGAGCGGACGATGGCCAGCACCGGCTTACGGGTGGCGGGGTTCTCCCAGATGCCCATGATGAAGCGGGTGAGCTGCTCCCCGACCCCGTCGAGCGGGCCGTCGCCGATCGCCTCGGGGGCCCTCAGGGCGGGGGCGAAGGCGACCTCGATGGCCGCCTCGAAGACCTGCTCCTTGGTGCCGAAGTAGTGGTGCACCAGCGCCGGGTCCACGCCCGCCGCCTTGGCGATGCCGCGCACGGACGTCTTCTCGTAGCCGCGCTCGGAGAACTCCTCGCGGGCCGTGGTCAGGATGCGGTCGCGGGTGTCCGCGGACTCCGTACGGGGCGGGCGTCCGCGGCGACGGGCGACCCCGTCGGCCTCGCTCACCGGCGGTCCGTCCGCGCCGTGGGAGCGGGCCCCGGCCCCGGGGACACCGGGGACGCCGGCGAGGCCAGGTGCAGACGGGTGAAGGCCAGCGCCTCGGCGAGATCGGCCTCGCGTTCGGCGCCGGACATCGCGCGCCGGGTGTTGACCTCGATGACGACATGGCCGTCGAAGCCGGTGTGCGCGAGGCGCTCCAGCACCTCGGCACAGGGCTGGTTGCCGCGGCCCGGGACGAGGTGCTCGTCCTTGGCGGAGCCCCTGCCGTCGGCGAGGTGGACGTGGCCGAGGCGGTCGCTCATGCGGTCGAGCATGTCGAGGGCGTCGGAGCGGGAGGTGGCGGCGTGGCTGAGGTCGATCGTGAAGTGCCGGTAGTCGTCCCTGGTCACGTCCCAGTCGGGGGCGTACGCCTGCATCTCGCGGTCGCGGTAGCGCCAGGGGTACATGTTCTCGACGGCGAAGCGGACGTCCGTCTCGTCGGCCATCCGCCAGATGCCGTTGACGAAGTCCCGCGCGTACTGCCGCTGCCAGCGGAACGGGGGGTGGACCACCACGGTGCTCGCGCCGAGCTTCTCGGCGGCGGCGCGGGCGCGCTGGAGTTTGACCCAGGGGTCGGTGGACCAGACGCGCTGGGTGATGAGCAGGCACGGCGCGTGCACGGCGAGTATCGGCATGCGGTGGTAGTCGCTGAGCCTGCGCAGCGCCTCGATGTCCTGGCTGACCGGGTCCGTCCAGACCATCACCTCGACGCCGTCGTAGCCGAGGCGCGCGGCGATCTCGAAGGCCGTCGCCGTCGACTCCGGGTAGACGGAAGCCGTCGACAGGGCGACCTTCGCGTCCGGGATGCGGACGTCGTCCCTTGGTTTTGCCACGGGGATCAGGTTACGGGGTGCCGGTCGGGGGCTGCGGGGTGCCCGTTCGCCGTTGTGGTGACTGCCGTACGGCGGGTGCACGACGGTCCGCGGCCGCTCCGGCCCACGCGGCGGGGCCGCGCATCGACACAGCCGCGCTCCTTCGGGGCACTATCCCTGCCCCATGCGGTCCAGGCGCCGCAGGATCACGCCTTCCCGGAGCGCCCACGGGCAGATTTCCAGGCTCTCGACCCGGAAGAGGTCCATCGCGGCCTCGGCGACCAGCGCGCCCGCCACGAGCTGGTTCGCGCGGCCCTCGGAGACGCCCGGGAGCTCGGCGCGCTCGGCGCTGGTCATGGCGGCCAGGCGGGGCACCCAGGCCTCCAGGGAGGCCCGCTTCAGCTCGCGCTGGACGTACAGGCCCTCGGCGGAACGGGCGGCGCCGGTGATGCGGGCCAGCTGCCGGAAGGTCTTGGAGGTGGCCACCACGTGGTCGGGGGCACCGAGGCGGCTGAACTCGCCGACCGTCCGGGCGATCTCGGTGCGGACGTGGCGGCGCAGTGCCCTGACGTCGTCCGGGCGGGGCGGGTCGCCGGGGAGCCGCGCGGCGGTCAGCCGGCCCGCGCCGAGCGGCAGCGACACCGCGGCGTCCGGCTCCTCGTCGATGCCGTAGGCGATCTCCAGGGAGCCGCCGCCGATGTCGAGGACCAGGAGCCTGCCCGCGGACCAGCCGAACCAGCGGCGGGCGGCGAGGAAGGTGAGCCGGGCCTCCTCGGCGCCGGTGAGGACGGCCAGCTCGACGCCGGTCTCGGTGCGCACGCGCGCGAGGACGTCGTCCGCGTTGCTCGCCTCGCGCACGGCCGAGGTGGCGAACGGCAGGAGATCCTCGACGCCCTTGTCCTCGGCGGCCTGGAGCGCCTCCCGGACGACCGCGGCCAGCCGGTCGACGCCGTCCGGACCGATCGCGCCGCCCTCGTCGAGCAGCTGGGCGAGGCGCAGTTCCACCTTGTGCGAGTGGGCCGGCAGCGGGCGGGCGCCGGGGTGCGCGTCCACCACCAGCAGATGCACCGTGTTCGAACCCACGTCGAGGACACCGAGTCTCATGTACGGAACGCTACTGCCGCCCGGGTGTGCGGCGGTGCCGTCATCCGGCTTCGGCGACTTACCCTGGAACCGTGCCAAAGACGAAAAAGGCGAAGGACGAAAAGCCGGCCAAGAGCGACAAGAAGCGCGAAGCGGGCGACGAGAAGGGTCTCGACTTCGCACGCGCGTGGGTGGAGTTCCCTGATCCGGCGGACGACGAGCAGGTCTTCCGGTGCGATCTGACATGGCTGACCTCCCGCTGGAACTGCATCTTCGGCAGCGGCTGCCAGGGCATCCAGGCGGGCCGCGCGGACGACGGCTGCTGCTCGCTGGGCGCCCACTTCTCCGACGAGGACGACGAGAAGCGCGTCGCCGGGCACGTGGCGAGGCTCACGCCGGACGTCTGGCAGCACCATGCCGAGGGCACACGGGGCGGCTGGATCTCCGAGGACGACGAGGGCTCCCGGCAGACCCGGCCCTTCCAGGGCTCGTGCATCTTCCAGAACCGGCCGGGGTTCGCGGGTGGCGCGGGCTGTTCGCTGCACATCCTGGCGCTGCGGGAGGGCCGGGAGCCGCTGGAGACCAAGCCGGACGTGTGCTGGCAGCTGCCGGTGCGGCGGACCTACGAGTGGATCGAACGGCCCGACGACACGCGCGTGCTGCAGGTGTCGATCGGTGAGTACGACCGGCGCGGCTGGGGCCCGGGCGGGCACGACCTGCACTGGTGGTGCACCTCGGCGACCTCGGCGCACGGCGCGGGCGACCCGGTGTACGTGTCCTACCGGCCGGAGCTGATCGAGCTCATGGGCAAGGCGGGTTACGACCGGCTGGTCGAGTTGTGCGAGGAGCGGCTGGCCTCGCAGCTGCCGCTGCTGGCACCGCATCCGGCGGACCCCGCTCGCTGAGGGCGGTCCACCGCTCGCTGTCGCCGGTCCTGCGGCGTGCCGCGCCGCTCCTGCGCCGGTCCCACGCCGGTCCTGCGGAGGGTCCTACGACGTCTCGCGCCGGTCCCACGGCGTCCCGCGCCGGTTGCGGGGTCTCACACCGGTTTCTGCGGGTCCTATGGCGTCCCGCGCCGGTCCCGCGCCGTCCTGCGGGGTCCCGCGCCCCTACGGCGCGCCGCGCCGGTCCTGCGGAGGGTCCTACGACGTCTCGCGCCGGTCCTACTGTGTGCCGCGCGCCGGTCCCACGCCGTCCTACGGCGTGCCGCGCCGGTCCTGCGGGGTCCCGCGCCATCCCGCGCCGGTCCTGCGGAGGGTCCTACGACGTCTCGCGTCGGTCCTACTGTGTGCCGCGCGCCGGTTCTACGGGGTGGACGGGCTCGGGTCGCCGCTGTCGCTCGGCGGCGGGGGTGAGGCGTCCGTGCCGCCGGTCGGGGCCGGCTCGGTGGTGGTCGGGTCGGGATCGGGCGACGTCGGCGGCGGATCGTCGGTGGGCGTCGAGTCGGGGGGCTGCGAGCTGGAGGGGGGCGGGTCCTGATCCGGGCCCGGACGGGGCGGGGAGGACGTGTCGTCGGGCGGGCCGGGGCGCGGGCCCGGGTGGGACGGGGCGGGTGCGGTGCCGTAGCCCTCGATGGAGACGACGGCACCGGCGGGCGAGACGGCCACCCGTGCGCTCCAGTGACCGGACGGCTCGCGCAGGTGGTCGACGTACACCCTGATCGTCACGGTCTCGCCGGGACGCAGGGTGCCCGAGGACTGGCTCAGGTAGAGCCAGCCGGCGCCCACGGACGCGGACCAGCGCACCGGGGCGTCGCCGGTCGCGCTCAGGGTGACCAGTGTGGTGTCGCCGTCGTGGCCGGCCGCGACGCCGAGGTGGCCGGCGCGCTTCTCGCCTGCGCCGGAGACGCTGACGACCTCCACGGAGACGTCGGCCCCGCCGTTTCCGCCGAAGCCGGTGCCCGGGGTGGTGCTCGCGTTGCCGGCGTTCTCGTACCCGTAGCCGCCGCCCGCCGACTCGCCCTCCAGGCCGTCAGGGCCCTGCGTCTCGCTGGCACTGGCCGAACGGCCGTCCTCGCCCTCGACGACGGGGGTCCCCCGGTAGGCCGCCCACAGGGCGAGCACGGGGGCCGCCACGACGGTGGCGACGACGGTGGTGGTGACGGCACGGGCGCGCAGGCGGTCCCGGCGGGCCGCGCGGTCCTTGGGGTCCATCGGGAAGCCCCGCCGGTCGAAGCGGGGTGCGGCGCCGCGGGCGCGCGGGGCGTGGGCCACGGCTACGTGCAGCGCCGCGCGGGGGGCCTCCAGGACGGGCAGCTCGGCGGGGGTGACGCTGGTGCCGGGCCAGCGGCCGGGGATCGCGCGTTCGGCGGTCCTGCGGCAGCGCGGGCAGTCGTCCACGTGCCGGACCAGCTCGCGGCGCAGGGCGCTGCTCAGGACGTAGCGGTTGTCGCCGGTGAGGCGGGCGACGCCCGCGCAGCTGCCGGTCTCGACGACGGCCAGGGCGGCGCGGGTGCGTTCCACCTCGCAGGCGGCGGAGGCGAGCAGTTCCCGGGCGACGGCCGGGTCCATGCCGAGGACGGCGGCGACCTCGTGCGGGGCCAGGTGGTGGCGGACGGCGAGTTCGAGGGCCTCGCGCTGCTCGGGGGTGGTGCCGGCGGCCTCCGGCCAGGCGAGGAGGGCGAGTTCGCGGCGGTGTCGCCGCTGGGTCTCGTCGTCGGGAGTGGTGGCCGTGGCAGGCGCGGTGGTGGTGGGAGGCGCGGTGGGGGCGGGGGCGGGTCGGCCCGCCGCGTGGCTGCTCGGACGTTTCTGCTTGGCCTCGGCCAGCTTGCGCAGGCAGGCCCAGCGGGCCAGCGCGTACAGCCAGGCCCTGCGGTCGGCCGCGGCTTCGGGGCCGCGGTGGCCGCGGCGCTCGGCGAGCGCGAGGACGTCGCCCAGGGCGGCGGTCGCGGCGTCGTGGTCGCAGAGCACGGACAGGCAGTACGTGAACAGGCCGTCCAGACAAGCGTCGTACGCGGCGTAGCGGGTGGGCGGACGCTGCGCCAGCGCCCTCGCCGCGGTGCGGTCGCGCGCTTCCCGGTGCGCCCGGTGTGCGCCGGTCGTGCGGGTCGTGGTCTCCGGACTGCTCCTCATCACTCGGCGACCGTAGGGGGCCATGGGTGGCGCGAACTGGCGCGTTGGGCACATTTAACCCGTACGGGTGAAACGATCCCTCATAAGGGGACAGGAAGCTGTTGTTCCGTCGCCGGGCCGGGGTGGTGGTCGTCCGTTCGGGTGCCTGCGGCGGCCCGTGCGGGTGTGGCGGCGGTGCCCGTGGCACGGTGCGTCGCGGTGCGGACCGGGGCCGCTCCGGGTGGCCCGGGAACGGACCGCGAGGTCCGCTGTCGGTGAGGGCGGTTACGGTTCGTGCATGGCTGCCCGTGCGAAGTCCACCAAGGAACGGCCGTCCTACCGCTGCACCGAGTGCGGCTGGCAGACGGCCAAGTGGCTCGGCCGCTGCCCCGAATGCCAGGCCTGGGGCACGGTCGAGGAATACGGTGCGCCCGCGGTGCGGACGACCACGCCGGGGCGCGTCACCACCTCCGCGCTGCCCATCGGGCAGGTCGACGGGCGGCAGGCGACCGCCCGCCCCACCGGCGTGCCCGAGCTGGACCGGGTGCTCGGCGGCGGCCTGGTGCCCGGAGCGGTGGTGCTCGTCGCGGGGGAGCCGGGTGTCGGGAAGTCCACGCTGCTGCTGGACGTCGCGGCCAAGTCGGCCAGTGAGAAGCACAGGACGCTCTACGTCACGGGTGAGGAGTCGGCGAGCCAGGTGCGGCTGCGGGCCGACCGGATCAAGGCGATCGACGACCACCTGTATCTGGCCGCCGAGACCGATCTCGCGGCGGTGCTCGGGCATCTGGACGCCGTGAAGCCCTCGCTGCTGGTCCTCGACTCCGTGCAGACGGTGGCCTCGCCCGAGATCGACGGTGCCCCGGGCGGCATGGCACAGGTGCGGGAGGTGGCGGGCGCGCTGATCCGCGTCTCCAAGGACCGGGGCATGTCCACCTTGCTGGTCGGCCATGTCACCAAGGACGGGACCATCGCCGGTCCGCGGCTGCTGGAGCACCTCGTGGACGTCGTGCTTCACTTCGAGGGCGACCGGCATGCCCGGCTGAGACTCGTGCGCGGTGTCAAGAACCGGTACGGCACGACGGACGAGGTCGGCTGCTTCGAGCTGCACGACGAGGGCATCACCGGGCTGGCCGACCCCAGCGGGCTGTTCCTCACCCGGCGTGCCGAGCCCGTGCCCGGGACCTGTCTGACCGTCACCCTGGAGGGGCGCCGCCCGCTGGTGGCCGAGGTGCAGGCGCTGACCGTCGACTCGCAGATTCCGTCTCCCCGGCGTACGACCTCCGGTCTGGAGACGTCCCGGGTGTCCATGATGCTGGCCGTTCTGGAGCAGCGCGGACGGATCAGCGCACTGGGCAAGAGGGACATCTACAGCGCGACGGTCGGCGGGGTGAAGCTCTCCGAACCGGCCGCCGACCTCGCCGTCGCGCTCGCTCTGGCGAGTGCCGCCAGTGACACCCCGTTGCCCAAGAACCTCGTCGCGATCGGCGAAGTCGGCCTGGCCGGAGAGGTGAGACGGGTCACGGGTGTGCAGCGCAGGCTCTCCGAAGCGCACCGGCTGGGCTTCACGCACGCCCTGGTACCGGCCGATCCGGGCAGGGTCCCCGACGGCATGAAGGTCCTGGAAGTCGCGGACATAGGGGACGCCCTGCGGGTGCTTCCGCGCTCGCGTCGGCGAGAGGCCCCACGGGAGGGCGAGGACCGCCGGTAGACTTTGCCCTGGTCTCGCCCGTCCGTACGACCGTGTGTGCGACACGCGAGCGCCAGAAGAACCTGCGACCGGAGGAGTGCAGTGGCAGCCAACGACCGGGCAGCAGCTCCCGGAAAGTCCGGTGGGAGTGCCGGTGCCGATGGCCTGATGCGCGCCTCACTGAGCGCCGTGGCGCCCGGTACGCCCTTGCGCGACGGCCTTGAGCGGGTCCTGCGCGGCAACACCGGCGGTCTGATCGTGCTCGGCTCGGACAAGACCGTCGAGTCGATGTGCACGGGCGGTTTCGTGCTGGACGTGGAGTTCACCGCGACCCGGCTGCGCGAGCTGTGCAAGCTGGACGGTGGCATCGTGCTGTCCGCGGATCTCTCGAAGATCCTGCGGGCGGGCGTGCAGCTCCTCCCGGACCCGACGATCCCCACGGAGGAGACCGGCACCCGGCACCGTACGGCGGACCGGGTCAGCAAGCAGGTCGGGTTCCCCGTGGTCTCCGTGTCGCAGTCCATGCGGCTGATCGCGCTGTACGTGGACGGGCAGCGGCGGGTCATGGAGGATTCCGCCGCGATCCTGTCCCGGGCCAATCAGGCGCTGGCGACCCTTGAGCGGTACAAGCTGCGGCTGGACGAGGTCGCGGGCACGCTGTCGGCGCTGGAGATCGAGGACCTGGTGACCGTCCGGGACGTCTCGGCGGTCGCGCAGCGGCTTGAGATGGTGCGCCGTATCGCGACCGAGATCGCCGAGTACGTGGTGGAGCTGGGGACGGACGGGCGGCTGCTGGCGCTGCAGTTGGACGAGTTGATCGCCGGTGTGGAGCCGGAGCGTGAGCTGGTCGTGCGGGACTATGTGCCCGAGCCGACCGCCAAGCGCTCCCGCACGGTCGACGAGGCGCTGGCCGAACTGGACAGGCTCAGCCATGCCGAGCTGCTGGAACTGTCGACGGTGGCCCGCGCGTTGGGCTACACCGGGTCTCCCGAGACGCTGGACTCGGCGGTGTCGCCGCGCGGGTTCCGGCTGCTGGCCAAGGTGCCGCGGCTGCCGGGCGCGATCATCGACCGGCTGGTGGAGCACTTCGGCGGGCTGCAGAAGCTGCTCGCCGCCAGTGTCGACGACCTCCAGACGGTGGACGGCGTCGGCGAGGCGCGGGCGCGCAGCGTGCGGGAGGGGCTGTCGCGGCTGGCGGAGTCGTCGATCCTGGAGCGCTATGTCTGAGCCTGCGCGGCCAGGGCGGCCGGGCCCGCGTCAGTCGCTCTCGAGCACGAACGACGTGCGTACCTTCTCGAACCCCGCCGCCTTGGCCTCCACGAGGTAGGTACCCGCCTTGGCCGATCCCGCCGGAGGCGTCCCGCATTCGGGGGCGCTCGGTTTGCGGTCCCACTTCACCGTGTAGGCGATGCCGCTGCCCGCGGCCACCCGGTAGCGCAGGCTGCCGTCGCCCTCGACGCAGTCGTCGGAGGACCAGTAGGCGTCGTCGCCGCCGGCCGGGGTGATCGTGAACACCGCGTGCTCCGGGCCGAGATCGACCTTGCAGTCGCTGCCGGAGGTGTTCCGCGCGGTCAGTTCGAAGGCGGGAGTCTGTCCCGGGGAGTAGCTGTTGCGGACGCTGCGCAGGCTCAACTTCACCGCGCCCGGCGTGCAGTTGGGCAGAGTCCCCCCGGCCGGCAGCGCGTCGCCCGCGCCGACTCCGGTCACCGCGCCGCCCGCGGAGCCACCGCCACCGCCGCCGCCCGACCCGGCGCCGCCGCCCAACTTGCCGCCGCCGGAAGCGGAACCGGAACCGTCTCCGGTGCCCTCACCGGGTCCGCTGCCGCCCGATCCGGACCCCGAGCCGCCGGAGTCCTCGCCTCCCGACTCGTCGCGCCCGCCCGGCGCCTGGCTGATCGCCGGTCCGGATCCCGAAGGGCCGGGAGTGATCGACGGTGCCGGGTTCTTGCCGTCGGCACCGTCCTCGCGCCCGTTGCCGCCGGACCCGCCGCCGGAGACCACGACCCACGTGATCAACAGCGCCAACAGGGCGAAAAACGACAGCAGTACGGCCCTCCGTCGCCAGTAGATGGAGGAGGGAAGCGGCCCGACCGGATTGCGCAGAGATCCCACGGCGCAAACTGTACGAGAGATCGGCGCGTTCCCTTGTCCCACCCGCCGTTCGGGCCCGCAACTTTTACGGATCATCATTCCGGAGATCGTCCCGGACCCCTGCCGATCGCCAGGCGGCACACCTGTCGATCGCGGGGTGTGACCGTGTCGGGCGCCCGCCTACCGTCCGTGAGCATGACTTTCGGAGAGGCGGAGGTGTGGACGGAGGCCGGAATCCCGCTGTTCGGCGCGCGGCCGGTGCCTTCCACGATGCCGACGCCACAAGCGACGGGCCGGGCGGTGCCCCTGTCGATCGTCAGGTGTCCTGGTCGTCCGTCAGGTGTCCTGGTCGCCACCGGGTGGCGATGCGCCCGTGCGGTGGTCCTCCCGTGGCAGGATCGGAGGGTCATGACTGCGCCCACGAAGCCCTCGCCCCACGGACCCTCCGACCCCGCCGCGTCCGCGGCCTCCGCCGCCGTTCCGTCCGGCGGGCGGACCGCGTCCGGTGTGCCGCTGCACTCCCCCGTCATCGACTGGTTCGACGAGCACGCCCGTGATCTGCCGTGGCGGCGCCCGGAGGCCGGCGCGTGGGGTGTGATGGTCAGCGAGTTCATGCTCCAGCAGACGCCGGTGAGCCGCGTCCAGCCCGTCTACGAGCAGTGGCTGGCCCGCTGGCCGCGCCCCGCCGACCTCGCCGCGGAGGCGCCCGGCGAGGCCGTCCGCGCCTGGGGCCGGCTCGGCTACCCGCGCCGCGCCCTGCGCCTGCACGGCGCCGCGGCGGCCATAACGGAACGGCACGGCGGCGACGTACCCGCCGACCACGCCCAGCTGCTGGCGCTGCCGGGCATCGGCGAGTACACGGCCGCCGCGGTCGCCTCCTTCGCCTACGGCCAGCGGCACGCCGTACTGGACACCAACGTCCGCCGGGTGTTCGCCCGCGCGGTCACCGGTGTGCAGTACCCGCCGAACGCCACCACCGCCGCCGAGCGGAAGCTGGCGCGGGCGCTGCTGCCGGAGGAGGAGGCGAGCGCCGCCCGCTGGGCCGCCGCGTCGATGGAGCTGGGCGCGCTGGTCTGCACGGCGAAGAACGAGTCGTGTCACCGCTGCCCGATCGCGGCCCGGTGCGCCTGGCGGCTGGCCGGCAAGCCCGCGCACGACGGCCCGCCGCGGCGCGGCCAGACGTACGCGGGTACCGACCGGCAGGTGCGCGGGCGGCTGCTCGCGGTCCTGCGGGAGGCGACCGGGCCGGTGCCGCAGGCGGCTCTCGACCAGGTGTGGCAGGAGCCGGTCCAGCGCGCCCGCGCCCTGGACGGCCTCGTGGCCGACGGGCTGGTGGAGCCGCTGGCGGACGGGCTGTACCGGCTGCCGATGAGCTGACGGCCGAGCGACGGGCTCGGTGCAGACCCGAGTGATGTACCGAGTGACGTGCTGAGCTGACGTACAGCCGGGGCACAGGGATGGGCGGTTACTTCTGTGACAGCCCTCGGGCCGGGCAAATCGCCCGATGTCGTTATCAAGTGGGCTGCGGATTTACCCGGTTCCTACTTCCGTTACACAACCGACGGCCAGCCGAGGGTATGCCGCAGGCTGCTCCGCACAGCGCCGTGACAACGCTTCCCTACCTTCGTTTGCGTGCCCCTTGGGCGCAGCACGACTACAGACCACAGGCAGTGGGCCGACGGTGATCACATCGGCGGAGTACGGGGATCGGAAGGCGGTTGACATGGGCGAGGTGCTCGAGTTCGAGGAGTACGTCCGCACTCGGCAGGACGCGCTGCTGCGCAGTGCCCGGCGCCTGGTCCCCGACCCCGTCGACGCCCAGGACCTGCTGCAGACCGCCCTGGCGCGGACGTACGGCCGCTGGGAGACCATCGAGGACAAGCGGCTCGCGGACGCCTACCTGCGCCGGGTGATGATCAACACGCGGACCGAGTGGTGGCGGGCGCGGAAGCTGGAGGAGGTGCCGACCGAGCAGCTCCCCGAGTCCTGCGTGGACGACGCCACCGAGCAGCACGCGGACCGCGCCCTGCTGATGGACGTCCTGAAGGTGCTCGCCCCGAAGCAGCGCAGTGTCGTGGTGCTGCGACACTGGGAGCAGATGTCAACGGAGGAGACCGCCGCCGCCCTCGGCATGTCGGCGGGAACGGTCAAGAGCACGCTGCACCGGGCGCTCGCCCGGCTCCGCGAGGAGCTGGTCGCCCGCGATCTGGACGCACGGGCGCTGGAGCGTGAGGAGCGGGAGCGTTGCGCGGCCTGACCGACGGTCGGACACCCGGGGAGACCCGGGGAACCACGCAGGCGGCGAGTGCGGCGGTGGCCGTGTTCGTCGCCCTCGGCGTTTCCCTGTCGGGCTGCGCGACCGGCGGCACCGGCGCCCGTGACGAGGGTCCGGCCCACGCGGACGCGGTGGGTGGCGCCGCCTCCTCCTCGCCCGCGGCGAAGAGGCCGCACTCGAAGGCTCCCGACCGCGTGGACGCGGTGCGGCTGGTCAAGGCCGATCCGAAGGTGTCCGCCGAGGTGAAGCGCGAGCTGAAGCCGTGCGTCGCCGACGAGTACCCCATCGACGTGTCGTACGGGAAGCTGACCGGGGGTTCGGCGGAAGACGTCGTCGTCAACGTGCTGACGTGCGGTGACGCGGTGGGTGTGGGCAGTTACGTGTATCGCGAGGAGGACGGCGCGTACCAGAATGTGTTCAAGGCCGAGGAGCCCCCGGTCTACGCGGAGATCGACCGCGGCGACCTGGTGGTGACCAAGCAGGTGTACGAGAAGACCGACCCGGTGTCCAGTCCGTCCGGCACGAACGTGATCACGTACCGCTGGGCGTCGGACCGGTTCACCGAGGAGTACCGCACCCACAACGACTACAGCAAGGCCGCGGGCAACGCCCCCACTCCGGTTCCGGAGCCGGACAGCTGACCGAGCCGGCGCGTGAACCGATCGGGCCGCCCGCACCGATGACCGGGTGAACGCGGCGCGCGATCCGGGCGTCCGCCCGACCGGGCACGGGTGACCGCACCGGACCGACCACACCACGAGGACTGAGAGCACCGGGATGGCAGACCAGACCCACGTCCTGTTCGTCGAGGACGACGATGTCATCCGTGAGGCCACCCAGCTCGCCCTGGAGCGGGACGGCTTCGCGGTCACCGCGATGCCCGACGGGCTGTCGGGTCTGGAGTCCTTCCGGGCCGACCGCCCCGACATCGCCCTCCTCGACGTCATGCTTCCCGGCCTCGACGGCGTCAGCCTGTGCCGCCGGATCCGGGACGAGTCCACGGTGCCGGTGATCATGCTGTCGGCGCGGGCCGACTCCATCGACGTCGTGCTCGGCCTGGAGGCGGGCGCCGACGACTACGTCACCAAGCCGTTCGACGGGGCCGTCCTGGTCGCCCGGATCCGGGCGGTGCTGCGCCGCTTCGGTCACGCCGGCGGCGGCGACCGGGCGGAGTCGGCCGGCGCCGCGGACGCCGGGGGCGTGCTCGGCTTCGGTGACCTGGAGGTGGACACCGACGGCATGGAGGTGCGCCGGGCCGGGCGGCCGGTGGCGCTCACCCCGACCGAGATGCGGCTGCTGCTGGAGTTCTCCTCCGCGCCGGGCACCGTGCTCTCGCGCGACAAGCTCCTGGAACGCGTGTGGGACTACGGCTGGGGCGGGGACACCCGTGTCGTCGACGTGCACGTCCAGCGGCTGCGCACCAAGATCGGCCAGGACCGGATCGAGACGGTCCGCGGTTTCGGCTACAAGTTGAAGGCCTGAGCGGGGATACAGGGATATGCGGGGGTTCTTCCGACGCCGGTCCGCCTCGCCTCCGGGGCACCCGGAGGACCGCACGGGGCCGGGCGTCCGTACGCACGTGAACCGTGCACGCGGTGCCCGTGCGCACGATGTCCGGGTCCGCGGCATCCGCGCACGCGGTCTCCGTTCCGGGCTGCGCTGGAAGCTGAGCGCGGCCATCGCGCTGGTCGGCGCGCTGGTGGCGGTCGCGCTGAGTCTGGTCGTGCACAACGCGGCCCGGGTGTCGATGCTGGACAACGCCCGTGACCTCGCGGACGACCGGGTCCTGATCGCCCAGCGCAACTACGAGCTGTCCGGGCGGCAGAACTTCCCGAACGCCCAGATCGACGACCCGGACCTGCCGCCGGAGCTGCGCCGCAAGGTCGAGGCGGGGCGGCGGGCCACGTACGTCTCCGAGCGGCCGAACGGTGTGACGGACATCTGGGCGGCCGTGCCGCTCAAGGACGGGCACGTGATGTCGCTGCACTCGGGTTTCACCGACCGCGGCGCGGACATCCTCGGCGATCTGGACCAGGCCCTGGTCATCGGCTCGATCGCGGTCGTCCTCGGCGGCAGCGCGCTCGGCGTGCTCATCGGTGGTCAGCTGTCGCGCCGGCTGCGCAAGGCCGCCGCCGCCGCGAACCGGGTGGCGGGCGGCGAGGCGGACGTCCGGGTGCGGGACGCCATCGGCGGCGTCGTCCGGGACGAGACGGACGACGTGGCGCGCGCCGTGGACGCGATGGCGGACGCGTTGCAGCAGCGTCTCGATGCCGAGCGCCGGGTCACCGCGGACATCGCGCACGAGCTGCGCACGCCGGTGACCGGCCTGCTCACCGCCGCCGAACTGCTGCCACCGGGCCGGCCGACCGAGCTGGTCCTCGACCGGGCGAAGGCGATGCGCACGCTCGTCGAGGACGTCCTGGAGGTGGCCCGGCTCGACGGGGCCTCGGAGCGGGCCGAGCTGCAGGACATCATGCTGGGCGACTTCGTGACCAGGCGGGTGGCGGTCAAGGACCCGGCCGCCGAGGTGCGGGTGGTCCACGAGTCGGCGGTCACCACCGATCCGCGCCGTCTGGAGCGCGTGCTGTTCAACCTCCTCTCCAACGCCGCCCGGCACGGCCGCGCGCCGGTCGAGGTCAGCGTCGAGGGCCGGGTGATCCGGGTCCGCGACCACGGGCCGGGCTTCCCCGAGGACCTCCTGGCCGAGGGCCCGAGCCGGTTCCGCACCGGCAGCACGGACCGGGCCGGCCGCGGACACGGGCTCGGCCTGACCATCGCGGCCGGCCAGGCCCGGGTGCTGGGCGCCCGGCTCACCTTCCGCAACGTACGCCCGGCCGGCGCCCCCGCCCACGTACCCGCCGAGGGGGCGGTCGCCGTCCTGTGGCTCCCGGAACACGCACCCACGAACACGGGGAGCTACCCGATGCTGCCGGACCGGGTGGGCGACGGGACGTCGCCGTCCCGGGCGGCGTCCGCGGAAAAGCGCCTTTAGCGGGCGAGGTCCTGGCCCACGGTGCCCTTCGCCGGCCGCGACTGCCGCGGCATGTCCCTACGCCGGTGGCGGCACGCGGCCGGGTGTCCCCGGGCGCGCCCGCAGCCTGTGCCGGCCTGGGCACACGGATCGACGCAGTGGTGAGGCACCCGGTCGACGACGGGGTGGAGAGGGCGCTCGGACTGGCCGAGGCGGTCGGCGAGCCCGTCGGGGTCACGTTCGGGCGGGAAGGGGGCCGGCCGTCGAGGGCGGCGCCTTGACTCGCTCTGGTCGTCGCGTGCCCGGCGAGGAGCAATGGCTGGAGGAGAAGGCCCGCACTGTCCGCCGGGGCTTCATGGACCCGAAGCGGAGGACGGCGTTCGAGGGGTTCCTCGCCAGGCAGGCGGGGCGGGGGGAGCCGGTGAGAAGCGTGAGCATCTTGGGGGCGACTGTCATCGAGCCGCTCGGATGAGCGGCTCGATGACATCAGGGCGTCCTCTGCTCAGGCTTGGGCGAAGGGGGCGACCGCTCAGGCTTGGGGCGAAGGGGGCGTCGGGCGGTGCGGGCGGCGACCGCAGTACCTCGACGAACGCCCGCCGGGCCCGGGCGACGATGGTCACCACCGGACCGGCCGGGTGCCGGGGAGCCGGTCCCGCGCCGTGTTCGCCATCGGCACCCACGGAGCCGGGCGCCGGTTCTGGCAACCGCCGACGCGCCGGGCAGAGGAGGCAGGGCGAAATAAGGTTGTGCGTCAAGGGAAGACCGGCTTGGGTCCGTGCTCGTGACCGACTTGAGTGCTCTCCTGCGTCCGGACCGCTATCCGCGCTCCTCCCGCTACGACCCCGCCTGGCTGCTCGACCTCGACATGGGGCCGAACCCCCTGTGGTTGCTGGAGGACCTCGCGAGGGACCTCGATCTGCGCCCGGGGATGCGAATCCTCGACCTCGGCTCCGGGAAGGGCGCGACATCGGTCTTCCGGCCCGTGAGTACGGCGCGGAGGTCGTCGCGGCCGACTGGTGGATCGCGCCCGAGGAGGCGGCGGCCGTCTTCGCCGGGGCGGGGGTCGGCGACCGGGTGACCGCGGTGCGGGCGGAGGCGCATGCCCTGCCCTTCGAGGAGGCGAGCTTCGACGCCGTCGTCAGCGTCGACGCGTTCGAGTACTTCGGGACGGCGGACGGATACCTTCCGTACCTCGTCCGGTTCCTGCGCGCCGGTGGACGGCTGGGCATGGCGACCCCCGCCACGACGCGGGAGGCGCGCCGGCCGGGGGCGATCCCTCCCCACATCAAGGCGGTGGTCGGCTGGGAGGCGATGGCCTGGCACACCGCCGAGTGGTGGCGCTTCCAGTGGGAGGTCACCGAGCTGGTGGACGTCACCTCCGCGCGCCCGCAACCGGAGGCCTGGCGGGACTGGCTGCTGTGAACCCGCGCGGGGGCCGGGTACCGGAGCGGGGTGGACGGCCGCGGCGGGGACGACGACCGGGCCGTCGTCGACATGCTCACCACCGACGGCGGCGAGTTCCTCTCCTTCGCCCTGGTCACCGCGCGCAGAAGGTGAACGGGCCACGACGAAGGCCTCCGGGGGCCGAGGCCGCCCGGAGGCCTGGTGCGGGGCAGGCGGCGGACCGCCGCCCGGTCAGACCGACTCGGTCACCGGTGCCTTCGCCGTGGCCGCCTCGTCGTCACCGCCGGCCGGGGCGTCGGCCGCCTTCGGACCCGCGCCCTTCAGCGGGATCTCCTTGACGAAGACCGCCGCGACCAGCGCGACGACCGCCACCACGGAGCCCAGCAGGAACGCGCCGTGGGTGCCGGAGGACACCGCGTGCTGGTAGGCGTCGCGCGCCGCCTCCGGCAGCTTGGCCAGGCTCGCCGCGTCCAGCTGGGCCGACTGCTCGGTCACCTTGGAGCCCAGCGCGCCGGCCCGCTCGGTCATGACGTCCTGGACGCGGTGGTTGAACAGGGCGCCCATGATCGCGACGCCGAAGGAGGAGCCGAGGGTACGGAAGAGGGTGGTGGAGGAGGACGCGACGCCCATGTCCCTCATCTCCACGCTGTTCTGCGCCACCAGCATGGTGATCTGCATCAGGCAGCCCATACCGAGACCGACGACGGCCATGTACAGCCCGGAGGTGAAGCGGGTGGTGTCGGTGTCCATCGTGGACAGGAGGTACAGCCCGACCGTCATCAGCGCGCCGCCGACCACCGGGAAGATCTTGTACCGGCCGGTGCTTGTGGTGACCCGCCCCGCGACCATCGACGTGACGAGCATCGCGCCCAGCATCGGCAGGAGCAGCAGTCCGGAGTTGGTGGCGGACGCGCCCTGCACCGACTGCTGGTACAGCGGCAGGAAGAGGGTGGCGCCGAACATCACGAAGCCGACGATGAAGCCGATGACGGACATCAGGGTGAAGTTGCGGCTGCGGAAGATGTGCAGCGGCAGGATCGGCTCGGCGGCCCTGGTCTGCCAGAACACGAATCCGACCAGCGCGGCGACGCCGATGCCGATCAGCTCCATGATCCGTGCGGAGGTCCAGGCGTACTCGGTGCCGCCCCAGGTGGTGACGAGCACGATGGCGGTGATGCCGATGGTCAGCAGCGCGGCACCCGGATAGTCGATCCGCGCCCGGCTGCGCTTCTTCGGCAGGTGCAGTACGGCACTGATGGCGATCAGCGCGATCGCGCCGAGCGGGATGTTGATGTAGAAGGACCAGCGCCAGCCCCAGTTGTCGGTGATGGTGCCGCCGACCAGCGGTCCGCCGATCATCGCCAGCGCCATGACACCGGCGATCATGCCCTGGTACTTGCCGCGCTCCCTGGGCGGTATCAGGTCGCCGATGATCGCCATGACGCCGACCATCAGACCACCGGCGCCCAGGCCCTGGACGGCGCGGAAGCCGATGAGCTGGCCCATGTCCTGGGCCATGCCGCTGAGCGCCGAGCCGGCCAGGAAGATCACGATGGACGTCATGAAGACGCCCTTGCGCCCGTACATGTCGCCGAGCTTGCCCCACAGCGGGGTGGAGGCGGCGGTGGCCAGGGTGTATGCGGTGACGACCCAGGAGAGGTGCTCCAGGCCGCCCAGCTCACCCACGATCGTCGGCATCGCGGTACCGATGATCATGTTGTCGAGCATCGCGAGCATCATCGCGATCATGAGGGCGAGCAGGACGACCCGCACGCTCCTCGGCTGCTTTCCGGCACCGGCTTCGCCGGTCGCCGCCTCCGTCTTGTCCGCCATCTCTCCTACTCCCCCAGCTACCGCTGTGCCACTTGCCACTTACTTGCCGCCCGGCAAGCTGTCTACACTGGGGAAGGTAGACTCGTAACTAGCCGGTCGTCAAGTAAGTTTTGTGGAAAGTGCGCGGGGGCAGGAGGTGCGCAGGAGGATGGGCGGCACAATGAACGGCACCAAGCAGCATCGACGCCGCGGGGACACCCGCCAGCGCATCCAGGACGTGGCACTCGGGCTCTTCGCCGAGCAGGGGTACGAGAAGACCTCGCTGCGCGAGATCGCCGAGCGTCTGGACGTGACCAAGGCCGCCCTGTACTACCACTTCAAGACCAAGGAGGAGATCCTGGTCAGCATCTTCGAGGATCTCTCACGGCCGCTGGAGCGCCTGATCGACTGGGGGCGGGAGCAGCCGCACACCCTGGAGACGAAGCAGGAGATCATCCGCCGCTACAGCGCGGCGCTGGCGGGCGCGGCGCCGCTGTTCCGCTTCATGCAGGAGAACCAGGCGACGGTACGGGACCTGCGCATCGGCGAGTTGTTCAAGACCCGCATGTTCGGTCTGCGCGACATACTCATCGACCCCGAAGCGGACCTGGTCGACCAGGTCCGCTGCGTGAGTGCGCTGTTCACGCTGCACGCCGGGATGTTCGCGCTGCGGGACCTCGAAGGCGACCCCGAGGAACAGCGCGCGGCTGCTCTCGAGGTCGCCACCGATCTGGTCACCCAGGCCCACCGGGGAGCCTCGGGCGCCTAGGTCCTGTCGTCGAACTCGCGTCGTCGCCCGGAGGGGCAGACGGGAGCCCGACGACGGGGCCTGGGCCCCGCTTCTCAGACGGTCACGCCCTTGTCGTGCAGGAAGGCGACCGGGTCGACGGCCGAGCCGTAGTTCGGGGTCGTACGGATCTCGAAGTGCAGGTGCGGACCGCTGGAGTTGCCCGTGTTGCCGGACTTGGCGATCGACTGGCCGGTCTTCACGACCTGCCCGACCTTCACGTTGATCCTGGACAGGTGGGCGTACTGGGAGTACGTGCCGTTGCCGTGCTTGATGACGATCGCGTTGCCGTAGGCGGGGCCGTCACCGGCGCCGTTGCCGCCGGCCTTGACGACGGTGCCGCCGTGGGCTGCGACGACGTTGGTGCCGATCGGCACGGCGAAGTCCTGGCCGCTGTGCTTGTGCGCCCACATGCCGCCGTTCTGGGCGAAGCTGGCGCTCAGCTCGTACTTCTTGACCGGGTCCACCCAGGAGGCGGCCTTCTTCTTGGTGGCCGTCTTCTTGACGGTGACGGTCTTCTTCGCGCTCGCGGCGGCCTTCTCGGCCTTCGCCGCCTTGGCCTGCGCCGCGGCCTGGGCCTCTACGGCGCTCGCGGCGGCGGTCGTGCTGGTGGAGGCCGCCGTGGTGCCGGTGGCGGCCGCGACCCCGGCTCCCAGTGCGACCGAGGCTCCGAGGCCGGCGGCCATCACCGCGGCGCGAGTGCGGAGGGTCGTACGGGAAGAACGGGACGTGACACGCGGGAACATTCGAACCTCATGGGGACGGGTGCGGAGGAATGCCCACCGGCGGGACGCACAGGGCGCTCACCGGGCGGGCTCAACCTTGGTAACCCGACGCCCCCGAACCGCACAAAGGTGTGACCTACGACCCTATGTAGTACTTAAGCGCGAAACTTCATTACTCTTGACAGAGCCGCCATTACGGACAAAAGCAGCTCAGAGGCCTGGAATCCGACCTTCTCCCCGCACCCCCGCTGCTCCGTTATGTCCGTTTTCGTAGTTCTCGCGGTTTCCACTATTCCCCGTAGTACACGGTGAACGGCCTGTGCGGCACATCACCGGCGGCCGGGACCGAAGGGCCGGCGAATGTGACGGGGGCTACTCCCGTCCCGGCTAACCCGCCCCCCGCACAAGGGGGTTCACCTAGGCTCGGGCCATGGTCGACGTCACAGCACTCGGGGCCCGTGTCGCGTCCAGCGCGGTCGCGCCCCTCGTCCGCCGGCTCTTCGTCCGGGACGGGCCGGGAGCGGGGCTGGTGGACCGGCCGGTGCGGATCTCGGCGCTGGTGTCCTTCCGGGGCGAGCGGCGGAGCGTCACACCCGAGGACGTCGACAAGGTCGCCGGGGAGCTGGTCCGCAGGGCGCTGACCGCGGCCGGTCCCGGCGAGCGGCCCGTCGACGCCGCCGAGGCGACGGCCGTCAAGGACGCCCTGGCCCGCACTCTCGCCCGGCTCGGCGAGATCACCGTCGAGGACTACGAGGCCGTCGGGCTGGGCCCCGAGCGCTTCGCCCGCGAGCTGAGCGCGGGCGTGCCGCCGGCCTCGTACGGGCTCGGCGAGGCCGGCACGCTGCTGTACGAGCGGCTGCTGCACACCGCCTCGCTGCACATCCTGAACTTCCTCACCCAGCGCTCCACCTACGTCGCCCGCCAGCAGACCGTGCAGACCCGGCAGCTCGCCCGGCTGGTCCAGGCCGTGGACGTACTGCTGGAACGGCTGCCGTCCCGGTCGGCCGAGGACGCCGGGTTCGAGGAGCGCTACGCGGACCACGTCGCCGCCCGGTACGGCACCCTCACCATCTACGGGCTGGACGCCGGAACCCGGGAGTGGCCGCTGGACACGGCGTACCTGAGCCTGGAGGCCACCCGGCCGCAGACGGCAGGGGACGGGCGCCGCGACACGGAGTACCCGGTCGTGGCCGCCGAGCAGGTGCTCGCCGGCCACGACCAGGTGTTCCTGCGCGGAGTCGCCGGTTCCGGCAAGACGACCCTCGTGCAGTGGCTGGCGGTGACGGCGGCGAGCCGGGTCTACGACCACGGGCTGACCCACCTCATCGGGCGGGTGCCGTTCGTGCTGCCGATGCGCCGGATCGTCCGGCCGGGGACCGAGCTGCCCTTCCCCGGCGACTTCCTGCGCGCGGTCGGCTGTCCCGTCGCAGGGGAGCAGCCGCCGGGGTGGGTGGAGCGCGTCCTGCGGGCCCGGCGCGGGGTGCTGCTGGTCGACGGCGTCGACGAGATCGCCGCCGACCGCCGCACCGCCGCCCGGCACTGGCTGCGCGAGCTGGTGCGGGCCTTCCCCGGCAACCTGTGGCTGGTCACCTCGCGCCCCTCGGCCGTCCCGGAGGACTGGCTGGCCGCGGAGGGCTTCAGCGAACTCGCCCTCGCCCCGATGGGCCGCGACGGCGTCGCCACCTTCGTACGGCGCTGGCACCGCGCGGCCGAGGTGGCCGCTTCCGTCGGAGAGTCCCTGCTGGCGTCCGTGCGCAGCGCCTCGGAGCTGAGCGGGCTGGCCACCAACCCGCTCATGTGCGGCATGCTGTGCGCCCTGCACCGCGACCGGCGGGGTTTCCTGCCGCAGGACCGCCGGTCGCTCTACGAGGCCGCCCTGACCATGCTCCTCGAACGCCGGGACCGGGAACGTGAGCTGCGCGGCCTCGGCGGGGTGCGGCTCGCGTACGCCACACAGGTGCAGCTCCTGCAGAGGCTGGCGTGGTGGCTGATCCGCAACAGCCGGGCGGAGATGGACCGGGACGAGGCGCTCGGCATCGTGGGCCGGGCCCTGCCCGCACTGAACCTGGACGGCGCCGGTGACGAGGACGTCTACCGTGCGCTGCTGCTGCGCTCCGGGCTGCTGCGCGAGCCCGCCGAGGGCCGGGTGGACTTCCTGCACCGCACCTTCCAGGACTACCTGGGGGCCCGGCTGGCCGTGCAGGAGATGGACTTCGACCTGCTGGTCAACCACGCCGGCACGGACCAGTGGGAGGACGTGATCCTGCTCGCCCTCGCCCACGCCAGGCCGAAGGAGGCGGAGCACATGCTGCGCCGGCTCACGGACCTGGGGACCCCGCGCGGGACGCTCCTCGCGGCGGCCGGGCTGCGGTATGCGGCCGAGGTGGCGCCCGAGGTGCGCGGCCGGGTGGAGGAGGGGCTGGCGACGCACGTTCCGCCGACCGGCTTCGACGAGGCGCGGGAGGTGGCGCAGGCCGCGGGTGACTTGGTGCTGACCCTGCTGCCGGGCCCCGAGGAGGTCAGCCATGCCGTCGGCGCCACCGTGGTCAGTACGGCCGTCGAGGTGGGAAGCGAAGCGGCGTTGCAGTTCCTGACGACATACCGGGACCATCCCGGAAAGGACGCCCAGACGATCCTGGCCGCGGCCTGGCGGCACTTCGACCGGGACCGGTACGCGCACGAGATCCTCGCCCACCTGCCGCGGCAGAGGCCCGTGCACGTGTACACGACCGACGACCTCCGCACCCTGCGCACGCTGGGCGGGTGGGGGCACATCGTGGTCCGGGGCGCCTACCGCGTGGCGGACCTCACGGAGCTCATCGTCCCGGAGCGCCTCACCCTTCTCTCCCTCGATGCTCCACATCCGGTCGAGGGACTGAACTGGCTGTCGGCGTTTCCCCGTCTGGAGGGCGTCTCGGTGTTCACCGAGCCGGACGAGACCTGGGCCCGGCAGGTCCCGGCCGGGGTCCGGCTCCAGTACCCGACCCACTCCCCGTCCCTCGACCCCTGGGAGTAACCCACATCCATGGATGCCGTCGTCCGCACCCCCTCCCACCTCGCCGCCCCCCTCGTCCACCGGCTCTTCCGCGCCCCCGTTCGGCCGCCCGTGTTCTGCGAGCCGGTCCCCGGCCTCGTCACCTGGCGCGGCCCGGAGGCCTCCGCCACCCCGGACGACGTCCACCGCACCGCCGCCGACCTGGTGCACCTCGCCGCCGAGCGGCACACGGCGCCCACCGCCGAACTGGCCCCGGTCGTCGACGTCCTGGCCCGTACCCTGCTCGCCGTCGCCGAGGTCGACGTCACCGACGCCGACGCCGTACGACTGGGCCCGCAGGACTACGCGCGGCGGCTGCGGGGCGCGGTGCAGGGCGCGGACCGGGAGCTGTCGCCGGACGCGGCCTGGTTCCACGACGCGCTGCTGGTCTCGGTGTGCCTGCACGTCCTGCACCACCTGGTGCGGCGCTCCGCGTACCTCCAGCGACGACTGCCGGGACGGGCGAGCCGGATCGCCCAGCTGGTCGACCTTCAGGACGCCGAGGCGGCGGCCCGGCAGCCCGAACGGCCCGAGGCGGACGTGGCGTTCGAGGCCGAGTACGCCCGGTGGGTGGCCCGGCGGCACGGCTGGCTGACCATCGTCGGCGTGGACTTCCCCAACGCGCCCGACCGTTGGCCGCTGGAGGAGACCTACCTGAGCCTGGAGGCGGAGGAGCGCAGCGGCGGTGTGGCCGAGGACGAGCAGCGCACCGTACTGCTGGCGGACCGCGCCCTGGAGGACCACGAACGGGTGCTGCTGCGCGGCGGGGCCGGGTCGGGCAAGACGACTCTGGTGCAGTGGCTGGCCGTGGCCGCCGCCCGCGCGGGCGACCGGGTCCCCTTCGTCCTGCCCGTACGCCGCTTCGCCCGCGAGGGCTTCCCGGCCCCGGACGACTTCCTGCACGCGGTCCGGCACCCGCTCGCCGACCGGGCGCCGGAGGGGTGGGTGGTGCGCACCCTGCTCGCCGGGCGCGCGCTGCTGCTGGTCGACGGCATCGACGAGGCACCGGAGAAGACACGCGGCGAGCTGCGCGACCGGCTGCGCCGGCTGCTGCGCGTCTTCTCCGGCAACGGCTGCCTGGTCACCTCCCGGCCCTCCGCCGTGTCGGACGGCTGGCTCTCCGGTGAGGGGCTGGCCGAGGAGGACTTCGTCGAGCTGTCCCTCGCGCCCATGTCACGGGACCAGGTGACGCGGTTCATCCGGGACTGGCACTCGGCGGCCCGGACGGACGAGCAGAGCCGCTCCCCGGGGCCGCGGGAACGGGGCGCGCTGGACGAGTACGAGCAGCGGCTGCTGCACTCCGTGCGGATCTACCGCGAGCTGCGCCAGCTCGCCACCAACCCGCTGATGTGCGGCCTGATATGCGCCCTCAGCCGCGACCGGGCCGGTTCCCTCCCCAGCGGCCGCAAGGAGCTGTACGACGCCGCCCTGGAGATGCTGCTCCAGCGCCGCGACCCCGAACGGGACGTGCTGTACGCCGACGACGTGCGGCTCCAGCAGAGCACCCGTGAACGGCTGCTGCAGAAGCTGGCCCACGCCATGCTGGAGGAGGACGCCTCCGAGCTGACCCGAGAACGGGCGGTCGGCATCCTGGACGCCGCGCTGCCCGCGATGCCCGCCGCCCGCGCGCAGGGGGACGGCGCGAAGATCTTCCGGCACCTGCTGCACCGGACGGGCCTGCTGCGCGAACGGTCGGGCGAGTCGGTCGACTTCGTGCACCGGACCTTCCAGGACTACCTGGCCGCCAAGGAGATCGTGGCGCGCGACCGGTTCCCCACACTGGTCGACCACGCCCACCAGTCCGAGTGGGAGGAGGTCATCCGCATGTCCGCCGCCCACGCCCGCCCCGAGGAGTGCGCCCAGTTCCTGGAACGGCTGCTGGCGCCCGCGCCGGGACTGCGGCGCCCGCAGGTCAACCACCGCAGGCTGATGGCCGCTGCCTGCCTGGAGCACGTCACCGAGCTCGATCCGGCCGTCCAGCGGCTCGTCCACGACCGTACGAAGAACCTGGTGCGTCCCACGACGGAGCTGGCCGCCCGGGGGCTCGGCTGGGTCGGCCCCATCGTCCTGGAGCTGCTGCCCGACCCGGGCCAGGTCACCGACGACCGGCAGGCCCTGCTGCTCGCCATCACCGCGACCCGGGTGGCGGACGACGCGGCGATCGACTACCTGGTCCGGCTGCGCTCCCGTGCCGCCCTGCCGGTCCGCACCGAACTCGCCCGTGGCTGGCGCCACTTCGACACCGAGCGGTACGCCGAGGAGATCATCGCCCATCTGGACCCGGACGGCCTCTACTTCCCGGTCTCCGACACCGTCGAACTGGCGGCGCTGCGCGATCTCGGCGGGCGGCCGCGCATCCAGGTGGCCGGTGTGATGCGGGCGGAGGAACTGCTGGCGGGGCTGCTCCCCGATCAGCTGACCCACCTCTGGCTCAACGCGGAGCTGCCCGACACCGACGTCTCCTGGCTGTCCGGCCTCCCCCGGCTGCGGGTCCTGCGGGTCAACCCCCGGCTGCCACGGGTGCGGAACGTGCCGAACGGGGTGGAGATCACGGCATGAGCGCAGGCCGGACGGCCGACTACTGCCCAGTAACCCAATCGTTGCCGTCCGGCCACTTGCTGGGGCCAGCATGCACGCGACAACTTTGTGCCGTCAGGCATCCGCGCAGGCATGAGAGGACCCCACCCCCCATGACCGATCAGACCGGACAGACCAGACAGACCCGGCGCCCCACGTGGACGCGGGCCGCCGCGGCGGCCGCCGTCACCGCGGCGGCGCTCACCACCACGGCCACGCCGTCCGTCGCCGCCCCTGCCGAGACGCACCGCACGGCGGTGACGCCGTCGGCGGCCGCCGACGTCGACTACGACACCTGGCAGCGGGACTGCCGGGCCGTGCTGGACGGAGCGCTGCCCTACCTGAAGGAACGGATCGCCGACTCCGCACCCGGTGAGAAGCCTGCGATCGTCCTCGACGTCGACAACACCTCCCTGGAGACCGACTTCGGCTTCCGCTACCCCCAGCCCGCCAACCGGCCGGTCCTGGAGGTCGCCGAGTACGCCCAGGAGCACGGCGTCGCCCTGTTCTTCGTGACCGCCCGGCCCGGCATCATCGGGACGCCCACCGAGTGGAACCTCGCCCACGCCGGCTACGAGTCCTCCGGGCTGTACGTCCGCGGCTTCCTCGACCTGTTCAAGGACGTCGCCGTGTACAAGAGCGAACAGCGCGCCGAGATCGAGTCGAAGGGCTACACGATCATCGCGAACGTCGGCAACAGCGCCACCGATCTGTCGGGCGGCCACGCCGAGAGGACCTACAAGCTGCCGGACTACGACGGTCAGTTGTCCTGACGCGGCAGTGCTTACGCGGCAGTCCTGACGCGGCAGTCCTGACGCCCGTCAGGCTCCCCGTGTCGATCTACCACGGGGGCGGCGCATGGAACCGACGGTACTCGGCGGGAGGTTGGCGTCCAGCCTGGTCGCCCCGCTGGTGAGGAAGCTGTTCGTGACGGGCGGACCCGGCGCCGGACTGGTCGATGGACCGGTCCGGCTGGCCCGCCTGGTGTCCCTTCCGGGGCGAGCAGCGCACGCTCGGCGAGAAGGAGGTACGGGGGCTCGCCGGGAGGCTGGTGGCCGACTCCCTGGACTCTCCGGGCGAGCCGCCCTTCCCGCGCGACGAGGAGACGGCCGTCGCCGACGCCCTGACGGCACGGCTCCTCGCCCTGGGCGACCTGGACATGGACGACGTGCAGGCGGTGCGGCTGGGCCACCGCGAGCTGGCCGCCCGGCTGCGGCAGCAGGCGTCGGGCGCCGGGCCGGGGACCTGCCTGTCCGCCGACGCGGGCTACTTCCTCGACTCCGCGACGGAGTGGGCCTGCCTGCACATCCTGGAGTTCTTCACCCGGCGCTCCACCTTCGTCGCCCGCACTTCGGTGGCCCAGGCCCGCGGCGCCAGGCCGAGCTGATCGCGAAGGTCGACGAGCTGATCACCCGCGTCCCCCGTCCGGACGCCGGGGACACGGCGTTCGAGCGCCGCTACCTGCCCTACGTCGCCGGGCAGCACAACCGCATCACCATCTACGGCATCGACCTGCGCGACTCCCCCGACCGGTGGCCCCTGGAGATCGCCTGTCTCACGCTGGAGGCGACCAGCGACCGCGAGGACGACCGGGACGCCACGCCCGGCGAGGACGCGTCGGGACGCACCAGACGGATGCCCGCGGACGAGACGCTGGACAGGAAGCCCAGGGTGCTGCTGCGCGGCGACGCGGGCTCCGGCAAGACGACCCTGGTGCAGTGGCTGGCGGTGACCGCGGCACGCGAGCGCACGCGCATCCCGTACATCCTCCCGCTGCGCACCTGGTACGCACCGGCCCGCTGCCCGCCCCGGCCGCCTTCCTGAGCGCCGTCGGCTGCCCGCTGTCGCCGCCCGACGGCTGGACGGAACGTCCTGACCGCCGGCCGGGCGCTGATCCTGGTCGACGGTCCGGACGAGATCCCGGCAGCGGACCGGCACGCCACCCGGGACTGGCTGCGCGGTCTCCTGCACGCCTTCCCCGGCAACCGCTGGCTGCTGACCACCCGGCCCACCGCCGTACGCGCCGACCTCACCGAGGCGCTGCCGGCCGAGGCACCGCTGAGCTTTCTCTACCCGGGCCGCAACAGCACGGACACCACCGGGCTGCGCGGGCTGGCGCACTGGAAATCGCTGCGCAAGCCCAGCCTGGGACCGCTGACCACGGAGCCGGGGGCGGCCGACTGGCGGGAGGTCGCCGCACTGCCCGGGCTCACCCACCTGTACATCGACGCGGCGCTCATCCGGGATCTGCCGGCTTCCCCCGGCCGCATGCCCGAGCTGCCCCGCGTCGAGCTACTGGCCGTCTACGACGTGGAGGGCACCGAGCACCTTGACGCACTGGCGTCCCGGCTGCCCGGTCTGCGTGCGGTGAGCCTCGGAAGCAGGTACGGATACTCCTTCCCGGTTTCCGGCTTCCAGCCGGTCTTTCCCGACGTCGAAGTGAGCCTGGCCCCACGCTGACCCGGCAGGACGCCGACGCGGCACGACGAAAGGGGCCGCCCCGGGACCGAAGTCCCGAAGCAGCCCCTTTCCCGGCTCACCCCGCGGGGCTACGCCTCCTTGCTCAGGTTCGGACCCGTGCCGCCCCCGGCCGCCTGCTCGATCGGCGGGACGTCGGGGAGGGCCGCCTTCTCCTCACCCCGGAAGGTGAAGGTCTTGGTGTCGCCCTCGCCCTCGGTGTCCACGACCACGATGTGACCGGGACGCAGCTCGCCGAAGAGGATCTTCTCCGACAGCGTGTCCTCGACCTCGCGCTGGATCGTGCGACGCAGCGGACGCGCGCCCAGCACCGGGTCGTAACCCTTCTTGGACAGCAGTTCCTTCGCGGACTGGGAGAGCTCGATGCCCATGTCCCGGTCCTTGAGGCGCTCGTCGACCTTCTCGATCATCAGGTCGACGATCCGCAGGATGTCGTCCTGGCTGAGCTGCGGGAAGACGACCACGTCGTCGACACGGTTGAGGAACTCGGGCCGGAAGTGCTGCTTGAGCTCGTCCTGGACCTTGTTCTTCATGCGCTCGTAGTTGGACTTCGTGTCACCCGCGGCGGCGAAGCCGAGGTTGAAGCCCTTGGAGATGTCCCGGGTGCCGAGGTTGGTCGTCATGATGATGACCGTGTTCTTGAAGTCCACGACCCGGCCCTGGGAGTCGGTCAGGCGACCGTCCTCCAGGATCTGCAGCAGCGAGTTGAAGATGTCCGGGTGGGCCTTCTCGACCTCGTCGAAGAGGACGACCGAGAACGGCTTGCGGCGGACCTTCTCCGTCAGCTGACCGCCCTCCTCGTAGCCCACGTAGCCGGGGGGCGAACCGAAGAGACGCGAGACCGTGTGCTTCTCGCTGAACTCCGACATGTCGAGGGAGATCAGCGCGTCCTCGTCGCCGAAGAGGAACTCCGCGAGCGCCTTGGACAGCTCCGTCTTACCGACACCGGACGGGCCGGCGAAGATGAACGAGCCACCGGGACGCTTCGGGTCCTTCAGACCGGCACGGGTACGGCGGATCGCCTTCGAGAGCGCCTTGACGGCGTCCTTCTGGCCGATGACCCGCTTGTGGAGCTCGTCCTCCATGCGCAGCAGGCGGGACGACTCCTCCTCCGTGAGCTTGAAGACCGGGATGCCGGTCGCCGTGGCGAGGACCTCGGCGATCAGCTCGCCGTCCACCTCGGCGACGACGTCCATGTCGCCGGCCTTCCACTCCTTCTCCCGCTTGGCCTTGGCGGCCAGGAGCTGCTTCTCCTTGTCGCGGAGGGAGGCGGCCTTCTCGAAGTCCTGCGAGTCGATCGCGGACTCCTTGTCCCGGCGCACACCGGCGATCTTCTCGTCGAACTCGCGCAGGTCCGGCGGCGCGGTCATCCGGCGGATGCGCATCCGGGAACCGGCCTCGTCGATCAGGTCGATCGCCTTGTCCGGCAGGAAGCGGTCCGAGATGTAGCGGTCGGCGAGCGTCGCCGCCTGGACGAGGGCCTCGTCCGTGATGGAGACACGGTGGTGGGCCTCGTAACGGTCGCGCAGACCCTTGAGGATCTCGATCGTGTGCGGCAGCGACGGCTCCGCGACCTGGATCGGCTGGAAACGGCGCTCGAGGGCCGCGTCCTTCTCCAGGTGCTTGCGGTACTCGTCCAGCGTGGTCGCACCGATGGTCTGCAGCTCACCGCGGGCCAGCATCGGCTTGAGGATGCTCGCGGCGTCGATGGCGCCCTCGGCGGCACCCGCACCGACCAGCGTGTGCAGCTCGTCGATGAACAGGATGATGTCGCCGCGGGTGCGGATCTCCTTGAGCACCTTCTTCAGGCGCTCCTCGAAGTCACCGCGGTAGCGGGAGCCGGCGACCAGCGCGCCGAGGTCCAGGGTGTAGAGGTGCTTGTCCTTGAGGGTCTCGGGCACCTCGCCCTTGACGATGGCCTGCGCGAGGCCCTCGACGACGGCGGTCTTGCCGACGCCGGGCTCACCGATGAGCACCGGGTTGTTCTTGGTGCGGCGGGACAGCACCTGCATGACCCGCTCGATCTCCTTCTCGCGCCCGATGACCGGGTCGAGCTTGGACTCACGAGCGGCCTGGGTGAGGTTCCGGCCGAACTGGTCGAGGACCAGGGACGTGGAGGGCGTGCCCTCCGCAGGACCGCCGGCGGTGGCGGTCTCCTTGCCCTGGTAGCCGGAGAGCAGCTGGATGACCTGCTGCCGCACCCGGTTGAGATCGGCGCCCAGCTTGACCAGGACCTGGGCGGCGACGCCCTCGCCCTCACGGATCAGGCCGAGCAGGATGTGCTCCGTGCCGATGTAGTTGTGGCCCAGCTGGAGGGCCTCGCGGAGCGACAGCTCCAGGACCTTCTTGGCACGGGGGGTGAAGGGAATGTGACCCGACGGGGCCTGCTGGCCCTGCCCGATGATCTCCTCCACCTGCTGGCGGACCGCCTCGAGCGAAATCCCGAGGCTCTCAAGGGCCTTGGCGGCGACACCCTCACCCTCGTGGATCAGGCCCAGGAGGATGTGCTCGGTGCCGATGTAGTTGTGGTTGAGCATCCGGGCTTCTTCCTGAGCCAGGACGACAACCCGCCGCGCGCGGTCGGTGAACCTCTCGAACATCGTTAATCGCTCCTCAGAGCGGTCAGGCAGTAAGGGGAACTTCCCCTCCCTGTCCTTCCGCAGCTTAGTCCCGCAAGCGGGGACCGCTCATTCCAACTGCCGACACCGTCGATGGCCTCCTGACCCCTGACGTCGACATCTGCCACAACCCGATGGTGCGAGACGATGTTCCCGCAGGCCAGGCACTTACCCCACTCGCCAGTACGCCGATGGCGAACGCGAGACGGCCCGATCTGCTTGTCGCCCCCTCCCACTAGGGATGTCTTACCCGCCGGGGCTGACACTCCATGCCGCGCGCACCGATTCCCTCCGCTACGGGCGAACAACCTTGCGCCTCCCCGCACCCCCGCACGCCCCCTCTTACCGGCCTTTTCGGGCACTCTGCGCACCCACGACGCCACCCAGCGTAACCCGGACGTACTTCCGACTGTTGCGCTTGGCATGCTTGGCGCCCCGCACCCGGTCCCCGTCGCTCCCCCGGCTCCCGTCGTGCCGTCGCCCCGCCGGCCCACCGGGAACGGCGGCTCGGCACGGGAGCGGACGCGGTGGTGGTACGAGAGCGTGCTCGGGTGGCCGACGGTGCCCGGGGAGCCGCTGCGGCTGCGCGCGGGCGTCCGCTTCGACGTCCTGGACGTCCCGGCCGGGGCCGGGCACGCGGCACTGCGACGGCTGGAGCCACCGCAGGGGCGGGAGCGGTCCGGGCGGCCCGGCCCGCTCCCGCCGCGGCCGGGCTTTCCGGTGGCCGTCCGGGGTGAGCGGATGCTGCTGCTCGTGGCGGCGGGCGGCGCGGAGGAACTGCCGGGGCTGCTGGAGTGGCTTGAGTGGGGCTCGCTGGCCCTCGATCTGACGGCGGTCGGAGCGGGCGGCCTCGTGGAGGCGCCCCGCGCCCCGGGACCCGGCTCGGCCGTCCCGTCGCCGCGTCCCCCGGACCGCGACGGCCCGCGGGGGGCCGCCGTCTGGCTGCGGCCCCCGGAGCCGGGACGCGAGGTCGAGTCCTCGCTGCCGGCGCTCTCCGCCCTCGGGGGTGCCGGGGCCGCCCTCGATCTCGCACGGTTGGTCCACACCCTGGCCACGCAGTGCCACCGCGTCCGGATCACCGCTTCCGGATCACCGCGGGTGCGCCCCGCGCCGCGGACCGGGTGATCAGCCGTTGGCCTGCTCGTACGCCTCACGGACCTTCGCGGGAACACGGCCGCGGTCGTTGACCTCGTAGCCGTTCTCCTTCGCCCAGGCGCGGATCGCCGCGGTGTCCTGGCTGCCACCGGAGGCGGCGCGGGCCTTGCCGCGTCCGCCCGAGGCACGGCCCCCGGTACGACGGCCACCCTTGAGGTACGGATCGAGCAGACCGCGGAGCTTGTCCGCGTTGGCGGTGGTGAGATCGATCTCGTAGGTCTTGCCGTCCAGCGCGAACGTCACGGTCTCGTCTGCCTCGCCGCCGTCGAGGTCATCGACAAGAAGGACCTGAACCTTCTGTGCCACCGGATTTCCTTTCATCGATAACGTGAGGGGCGGAGGTCCGCCGGCGTCCGCCGTATCGCCGTCCCTTGTTATATGCAGTACTGCAGTACGCCGGAAAGCAAACCGCTTTTGCCGGAAAAACACAAACCCCCGGCGGAGACCGGTAGCCCGCCCCAGGGCCGGAAACATGCGCGTATCGGACATAGGGAACCCGCGAAGGGTGCCTCGGTGGAATAAACCTGGCGAAGGGCTGCGGATGCCTACCGCCGTCCGGCGATCACAGATGCAGAAGCATCCGGCTGTTGCCCAAGGTGTTCGGTTTCACCCGTTCGAGACCCAGGAACTCCGCAACACCCTCGTCATAGGAACGCAGCAGCTCCGCGTACACATCGGTGTCGACCGGTGTCTCACCGATCTCCACGAACCCGTGCTTGCCGAAGAAGTCCACTTCGAAGGTCAGACAGAAAACGCGGCGAACACCGAGCCAGCGCGCCGTGTCCAGCAACTTCCCCAGCAACTGATGTCCGACGCCCGCGCCCTTCAGGCCGGGCTTCACCGCGAGAGTCCGCACTTCCGCGAGGTCTTCCCACATCACGTGCAGGGCGCCGCAGCCGACCACCTCTGCGTTGTCGTCCCGTTCCGCGACCCAGAACTCCTGGATGCTCTCGTAAAGCGTCACCATCGCTTTGTCGAGCAGGATGCGGTCACGGACGTACGCGTCGAGGAGCCGGCGTACGTCCTGGACATCCCTGGTGCGGGCCCGCCGGACGCTGATGGCATTTGGCATGGAGGGACGCTATCGCTCGCCGCCGTCCGGTACCGCGCCGGGGTTGGGGGCGGGGGTTTCCGGTCCTCGCACGATGCGGATGGCGTCTCCGAGTGCCTGGCGCTGTTCCTCGCTCATCATGCCGAAGAAGGCGATGAGGGCGGCGGCGGGGTTGTCGCTCTGCGACCAGGCGTCGTTCATGAGGGCGGCGGCGTAGGCGGCGCGAGTGGAGACCGCCTCATATCGATAGGCCCGGCCTTCCGACTCCCGGCGCACCCAGCCCTTCTGATGGAGATTGTCCAGAACGGTCATCACGGTGGTGTACGCGATGGACCGTTCCTGTTGCAGGTCTTCCAGGACTTCTCGAACGGTCACGAGGCGGTTCCACTTCCACACCCTCGTCATGACCGCGTCTTCGAGTTCTCCCAATGGGCGAGGCACGCTTCGAACGATAGTGGGAGATCCGAGC
Source organism: Streptomyces sp. NPDC048392 (assembly GCF_043200575.1). Lineage (NCBI taxonomy): Bacteria > Bacillati > Actinomycetota > Actinomycetes > Kitasatosporales > Streptomycetaceae > Streptomyces > Streptomyces sp. NPDC048392. The sequence continues at coordinate 98,657 of NZ_JBICYB010000018.1, read as the reverse complement.
GAACGCGTGCCGGACGTGCCCTTCCGCTGGCAAACGGGCACAAAAGGGGCGTACGGCTCCGCAGGGGAGGGAGCCGTACGCGGGGCCGGTGCCGTGCCCTACGCGGGGCCGGTCAGGCCTCGGGGTGCGGGGACGCCTGCCGGGCGCCTTCCGCTCGCGCGAGGGCGGCGTCGACGACGGCGTCCTCCTTGGCCTTGTTGGCGCCGCCCTGGGTCTTCACGATCACCCTGATCAGGCCGACGAAGAACACGGCCATGACGGCCGGGGGCACGAGCGCGGAGACGTAGTCCATGGGACCAGGGTAGCCAGGCGCCGTCAGCCGGCGGCGAGGCGGTGCCGGGAGCCCGGGGCCGGCGGAGCGGGCGGCGCGGGCGGCGCGGGCTTGCGGCGGGGGAAGACCTCACCGGGAGTGGGGACGGGGCGTTTGGGCGTCGCCGGGGCGGGACGGGGGGCCGGGCTCGGGGCGGGCTTTCGCGCGGGTTCCTTGTCGGGCCGGCGGCCGCCGGGGACGGCGTGGAGGCGGGTACGCGCGGCGGGGACCGTCACCGTGGCCGGGGTGGCCGGGGTGGCCGAGGCGGCCGAGGCGGCCGGAGCGGCCGGAGCGGCCGGAGCGGCCGGAGCGGCCGGAGTGATCGAAGTGGCCGGGGCGGCCGGAGCGGCCGTCGCGGGCCCGCAGCGGGCCAGCAGCGCGGCCGCGGCGGGGTTGCCGCGCAGGGCGCCCAGGGCCGCGAGATCGTCCGCGCCGGGGCGGTGGCCGGCGCCCAGCGCCTCGTCCAGGAGCGCGAGGTAGCCGGTGGCGGTGCCGGGGAGGGCGGCGCGGTACCGGGCGAGGTCGGCCACCAGGAAGGCGCGCAGCCGGGCGCCCTCCCGCATCGCCTCGTCGAGCGACTCTGCGAGGCGGAGGCAGTCCTGGGTCTCCTGGGCGGAGACGGGGCTGGGGTTCAGGGCGAGGGCGAGGGCTCGCCGGAGCACGCGCAGCTCCTGAGCACCGAACGCCATGCCGCCGCGGGGTCCGTAGGGCGTGGGCATGCGGCGACGATACGCGCTAATCAGACAAACTCGGCATAGGGGGCGCGCGTGTGGCGCCGCCCCCACCCGGATGCGGGCGCACACCGCCCCGGCCGCGGGCGGTCGTGACCCACCCCGGCCGCAACATCACGCCGCCGGGCGGCACCGGTCGGCGACACCCCCCTCACTCGGGGGACAACGGGAGCGGGGAAGGCACCCCACAACACCGGGCCGCGGTGCCCACACCGCCCCGGCCGCAGGCAGTCCTGACCCACCCCGGCCGCAACATCACGCCGCCGGGCGGCACCGGTCGGCGACACCCCCCTCACTCGGGGGACAACGGGAGCGGGGAAGGCACCCCACAACACCGGGCCGCGCGTCCACCCGCCCGGCGCCCGACGCCGGGTGCCGGGTGCCGGGTGCCGGGAGCACCGGACCGCCGACCGCACCCACGCCGGAGGCCCCGGCCGGGAAGGCCGGGCCTCCTACATCCGGGCGACGTTCCGCTCGTACACCAGCCGCAGGCCCATCAGCGTCAGCCACGGCTCGTGCTCGTCGATCACCGAGGACTCCCCGAGCACCATCGGCGCGAGCCCACCCGTCGCGATGACCGTCACGTCGTCCGGGTCCTCGGCCAGCTCCCGCGCCATGCGGTTGACGACCCCGTCGACCTGCCCCGCGAAGCCGTACACGATGCCGGACTGCATCGCCTCGACCGTGTTCTTGCCGATCACGCTCCGCGGCCGGGCCACCTCGATCTTGCGCAGCTGGGCGCCCCTGACGCCCAGCGCCTCGACCGAGATCTCGATGCCGGGTGCGATGACCCCGCCGACGTACTCCCCGCGCGCGCTGACCGCGTCGAACGTCGTCGCGGTGCCGAAGTCCACGACGATCGCCGGACCGCCGTACAGCTCCACCGCGGCGACGGCGTTGATGATGCGGTCGGCGCCGACCTCCTTGGGGTGGTCGGTGAGGATCGGGACGCCCGTCTTGACGCCCGGTTCGACGAGGACCGCGGGGACGTCGCCGTAGTAGCGGCGGGTCACCTCGCGCAGTTCGTGCAGCACCGAGGGGACGGTCGCGCAGATGGCGATGCCGTCGATGCCGTCGCCCAGCTCGTCGCCGAGGAGCGGGTGCATGCCCATCAGGCCCTGGAGGAGGACCGCCAGCTCGTCGGCCGTACGGCGCGAGTCCGTGGAGATCCGCCAGTGCTCGACGATGTCCTCACCGTCGAAGAGGCCGAGGACGGTGTGCGTGTTGCCTACGTCGATCGTCAGCAGCATGGGTTCTACTCCGCCGCTCGCAGGTCGAGGCCGATGTCCAGGATCGGGGAGCTGTGGGTGAGGGCGCCCACGGCCAGGTAGTCGACGCCCGTGTCGGCGTACGCCTTGGCGTTGGCGAGGGTGAGGCGGCCCGAGGCCTCCAGCGCGGCGCGGCCGGCGACGAGGGCCACCGCCTCCTCGCACTCCTCGGGCGTGAAGTTGTCCAGCAGGATCAGGTCGGCACCGGCGTCCACGACCTCGCGCAGCTGGTGCAGGGTGTCGACCTCGACCTCGATGGGCAGGTCGGGGAAGCGTTCGCGCACCGCGTTGAAGGCCTCGGCGACGCCGCCGGCGGCGACCACGTGGTTGTCCTTGACGAGGGCCGCGTCCGAGAGGGACATGCGGTGGTTGACGCCGCCGCCGCAGCGGACCGCGAACTTCTCCAGGCCGCGCAGTCCGGGGGTGGTCTTGCGGGTGTCGCGGACCTTGGCCTTCGTGCCGTCCAGGACGTCCGCCCACGCGCGCGTGGCCGACGCGATGCCCGACATGCGGCACAGGAGGTTCAGCGCGCTGCGCTCCGCGGTGAGGATGTCGCGGGTGCGGGTGGTGACGGACAGGAGCCTGTGGCCCGCTTCCACGCGGTCGCCGTCCTCGACGTGGCGCTCCACCTCGAACTCGTCCGCGCAGACGACCGAAAGCACCGCCTCGGCGACCCGGAGGCCCGCAACGACGCCCGCCTCACGCGCGGTGAAGTCGGCCGTGGCCACGGCGTCCTCGGGGATGGTCGCGACCGTCGTCACGTCCACGCCGCCCGCCAGGTCCTCCTGGACGGCGACGTTCGCGATGTCCTCGACCTCCACGGGGTCGAGTCCTGAGTCGAGCAGGAGTGCCGCGAGCGCGGGGTCGAGGCCGCACTCCGTGTAGGCGTCTTCTTCGGTTTCCGCGCCACAGGCGCAGCCGTCGCCGCAGCCTCCGCCGGAGGCGAGGGGAAGGTCGGGGGTGTTCACTGCTGTCACTGCTCCTGGGGACGCTGCGTCGGCTCGGTGCCGTGGGTGGTCGGGGGGAAGTCTGGCGTGTCGGTGGTGTGCACGGCGAGGGTGCGGTCCGGGTTCAGGCGTACGACGATGTGGCGCCGCCACGTCGTGTCGTCGCGGTCCGCGTGGTCATCGCGCCAGTGGCAGCCGCGGGTCTCCTCGCGTCGGGCCGCCGCGGCCACCAGGACCCGGGCCACGCACAAGAGGTTGGTGGCCTCCCAGGTGTCGACGCCCGGCTCGGACGTCTTGCCGTTCTCGTGCAGGGCCTCGCGGGCCTCGGAGTGGAGGCGGTGCAGCCGGTCGTCCGCCCGGGTGAGGGAGCCGGCCGAGCGCAGGACGCCGGCGCCGTCGGTCATGATCCGCTGGATCGTGAGGCGGGCCTCGGGCGGGAGCAGGGGGTAGGCCGGACGGTCCGGGCACGGCAGCGGTGCGGGCACGCGCGCGTGGAGGGCGCCGTCCGCGTGGCCCGCCGCGATGTCGGCGGCGATGCGTTCGGCGTAGACCAGTCCCTCCAGGAGCGAGTTGGAGGCCAGGCGGTTGGCGCCGTGCACGCCGGTGCAGGCGACCTCGCCGCACGCGTACAGGCCGGGGACCGTGGTACGGCCGCGGGCGTCGGTGCGGACCCCGCCGGAGGCGTAGTGGGCGGCCGGGGCGACGGGGACCGGCTCGGTGACCGGGTCGATGCCGTGGGCGCGGCAGGCGGCGAGGATCGTGGGGAAGCGGTGCTCCCACATGTCGGCGCCGAAGTGCCGGGCGTCGAGGTACATGTGCTCGGCGTCCCGCTCCCGCATGCGCCGCATGATGCCCTTGGCGACGATGTCGCGGGGGGCGAGTTCGGCGAGTTCGTGCTGCCCGAGCATGAAGCGCACGCCGTCCGCGTCCACCAGGTGGGCGCCCTCCCCGCGTACCGCCTCGGAGACCAGGGGCTGCTGGCCCTCGGCGTCGGGGCCCAGGAAGAGGACCGTGGGGTGGAACTGCACGAACTCGAGATCGCTGACCTCGGCGCCCGCGCGGAGGGCGAGTGCGACGCCGTCGCCGGTCGAGACGGAGGGGTTGGTCGTCGCGGAGAAGACCTGGCCCATGCCGCCGGTCGCCAGGACCACCGCGGGGGCGTGGACGGCCCCCACGCCGTCGTGCTGGCCCTCGCCCATGACGTGCAGGGTCACACCGGCCGTACGGCCCTCGGCGTCCGTGAGGAGGTCCAGGACGAGGGCGTTCTCGACGGTGCGGAGCCCACGCGCGCGTACCGCCTCGACCAGGGCGCGGGAGATCTCGGCGCCGGTGGCGTCGCCGCCCGCGTGGGCGATGCGGCGGCGGTGGTGGCCGCCCTCGCGGGTGAGGGCCAGGCCGCCCTCGGCGGACTCGTCGAAGTGCGCGCCGGTCTCGATGAGGCGGCGTACGGCCGCGGGGCCCTCGGTGACCAGGATGCGCACCGCTTCCTCGTCGCACAGGCCCGCGCCGGCGACCAGGGTGTCGTCCAGGTGCTGTTCGGGGGTGTCGCCCTCGCCGAGGGCCGCGGCGACGCCGCCCTGCGCCCAGCGGGTGGAGCCGTCGTCGAGGCGGGCCTTGGTGACGACGACGGTCCGCAGGCCGGCGGCCTCGCAGCGCAGGGCCGCGGTGAGGCCGGCGACGCCGGAGCCGACGACCACCACGTCGGCGGCGATGGCCCAGCCGGGTGCGGGGGCGTGCAGTCGTATGCCTGTGCTGGTCACGAGGCGGCTCCGAAGGTGAGGTGGACGTTGTCGATCAGCCGGGTGGCGCCGACCCGGGCGGCGACGGCGAGGACGGCTTCGCCCGTGTGGTCGTCGCCGATCTCGGCGAAGTCGGACGGGTCGACCAGAGCGAGGTAGTCGAGTTCCAGCGGCGGGTCGGCACGTGCGGCGTCGTCCAGCACCAGGCGGGCGGCGGCCCGGACGGCGCCCGCACCGCCCGGGGCGGACGTGGCGACGGCGTGGGCGTCGGCCGCCGCGCGGGACTCGCCGAGCGCGCTGAGCGCCTCGGCGCGCTCCTGCGTGGCGGGTACTTCGCGGGCCCGCGCGCGCAGCGCCTCCTGGGCGGCGTGCCGGTCAAGGCCGGCGAAGAGCGCCTGGGAGAGCGCGAGGGCGGTACGGCGTTCCCGGGCCGAGAGGTAGCGGTTGCGGCTGGACAGGGCCAGGCCGTCCTCCTCGCGCACCGTGGGGACGCCGACGATCTCGACGCCGAAGTTCAGGTCGCGGACCATGCGGCGGATCAGTGCGAGCTGCTGGGCGTCCTTCTGGCCGTAGAGGGCGAGGTCCGGGCGGGTGAGGTGGAGCAGCTTGGCGACGACGGTGAGCATGCCGTCGAAGTGGCCGGGGCGGGAGGCGCCCTCCAGGAGCTCGCCCATGGGGCCTGCCGTGACGCGCACCTGGGGTTCGCCGCCCGGGTACACCTCGTCGACGGAGGGGGCGAAGACGGCGTCGGCGCCCGCCTGCCCGGCGATCTTCAGGTCGGCGTCCGGAGTGCGCGGGTACCGGTCGAGGTCTTCGCCGGCGCCGAACTGGAGCGGGTTCACGAAGACGGTGACGACCACCTCCCCGTCGGGGCCCGCCAGGTCGCGCGCCGTGCGGATCAGGGTGGCGTGGCCTTCGTGCAGGGCGCCCATGGTCATCACGACGGCCCGGCGCCCGTGCCGCACGCGCGCGTGCAGTTCGTCGGCGGTGCGCAGCAGGACGGGCGGGGTGGTGGTCATCGGGCGTCTCCCTCGGTGCCGTCGGGGTCGTCGGTGCCGTCGGTGCCGTCGGGGTCGTCGGTGCCGTCGGTGCCGTCGGGGTCGTCGGTGCCGGGGTCGTCGGTGCCGTCGGGGCCGGGACTTCCGTCGGTGCCGCCGGTGCCGGTGGTTCCGCCGGCACCGCCCGCTCCACCGCTCCCCGCCGGTCCGCCGTCCCCGCCGGTGCCGCCCGTACCACCGCTCCCCGCAGGTCCGCCGTCCCCGCCCGCTCCACCGGTCCCCGCCGGTCCGCCGTCCCCGCCGGTGCCGCCGGGCCCCGTGGCTCCGTCGGCCAGTACCCCGAGCAGGTCCTCGGCGAGTTCGGCCTTCAGCAGCCCGCGGTCCAGGGCGCGGTCGGCGGTCGCGCGGGCCATCGCCAGGTAGCCGGCGACGGCCTGTGGGGCGTGTTCGCGCAGCTCCTCGATGTGTGCGGCGACCGTGCCCGCGTCCCCGCGCGCGACGGGGCCGGTGAGGGCCCCGTCGCCGGAGCGCAGGGCGTTGTCGAGGGAGGCGCCGAGCAGCGGGCCGAGCATCCGGTCGGGGGCCGCCACGCCGGCCGTGCGCAGCAGTTCCATGGACTGGGCGACCAGGGTGATCAGGTGGTTGGAGCCCAGGGCGAGCGCGGCGTGGTACAGCGGACGCCTGTCCTCGGCGATCCACTCCGGCTCGCCGCCCATCTCGATGACCAGGGCCTCGGCGGCCAGCCGCAGCTCCTCGGGCGCGGTGACGCCGAAGGCGCAGCCGGCCAGGCGCTGGACGTCCACCGGGGTGCCGGTGAAGGTCATCGCCGGGTGCAGGGCCAGCGGCAGGGCGCCCGCGCGCAGGGCGGGGTCCAGGACCCTCGCGCCGTACCGTCCCGAGGTGTGGACGAGCAGCTGGCCCGGCCGCACCGCCCCGGTCCCGGCGAGCCCGGTCACCAGGCCGGGCAGCGCGTCGTCGGGGACGGTCAGCAGGACCAGCTCGGCGCGCTGGAGGACCTCGGCGGGCGTCATGAGCGGCACGTCGGGGAGCAGGGCCGCGGCACGCCTTCTGGAGGCGTCGGAGACCCCGGAGACGGCCACCGGGCGGTGCCCGGCGAGCTGGAGGGACGCGGCCAGCGCCGGGCCCACCCGTCCGGCGCCGACGACGCCTACGGTGAGCCGCGCGGGGCGGTCCTTGGGATCTGGCTGTGGGCTTGTGTTCACGCGACGGCGGCCTTCCCGTTCCAGTCCGCTCGGGGTACCGGACGATTTCTCGTCATGTTAACGCGATTGGTTCGGGCGCCGTCCGGTTGTCCACAGCCTGTGGGTTTCCGTGTGAAGGAGCGGCACACCCGCGCCCGCGCTTGTGGACATGTGTCGGAACGCGGGGGAAAACCCGGGTGCCCGCCCCGGCGCCCGCGCGGCATGATCTCCGCATGAGCGAAACGGCGGCACGCGGCGGTACGGCGGAACGAACGGAACCGGCCGGGGAGGAGGAACGGGAACGCCGCCGACGCCTTCGCGAACGACGCGTGGCCGTCCACCGCGACGTGCGGCGGGTGCTCGCCCGCCCGGGCTTCATCACGACCCTGCGGGAGCGCATCGCCCTGCTGGACGGAGCCGACGGGCTGTACGACCTCGACGCGCCGTCCGACATGTACGGCAACGGCATCGTGGAGGCCCTGGAGGAGAAGACCGCCGCCCTGCTCGGCACCGAGGCCGCCGCCTTCTTCCCGACCGGGACGATGGCCCAGCAGGTGGCCCTGCGCTGCTGGGCGGGCCGCACCGGCGACCCGGCCGTCGCGCTGCACGGGCTCGCTCATCCCGAGGTGCACGAGCGCGACGCCCTCAGCCGGGTGAGCGGGCTGCGCCCGGTACGGGTGACCAGCGAGCCCCGGCTGCCGACCGCCGACGAGGTGCGCGGCTTCGAGGAGCCGTTCGGTGCGCTGATGCTGGAACTGCCGCTCAGGGATGCCGGCTATCTGCTCCCCACCTGGGAGGAGCTCACCGACGTCGTCGAGGCGGCGCGGGAGCGCGACGCGGTGGTGCACTTCGACGGAGCCCGCCTGTGGGAGTGCACCGTGCACTTCGGCCGCCCCCTGGCCGAGATCGCGGGTCTGGCCGACAGCGTGTACGTGTCGTTCTACAAGTCCCTCAAGGGCTACGGCGGAGCCGCCCTGGCGGGCCCCCGGACGCTGGTCGAGGAGGCGAAGGCCTGGCGGCACCGGTACGGCGGCCAGCTCTTCCAGCAGTTCCCCACGGTGCTGTCGGCGCTGGCCGGGCTGGAGCGCGAGCTGCCCCGGCTGCCGGGGTACGTGGCCCACGCGCGTGTGGTGGCCGCCGCGCTGCGCGAGGGCTTCACCGCGGCCGGGCTGCCGTGGGCGCGGGTGCACCCCGAGGTGCCGCACACCCACGAGTTCCAGGTCTGGCTGCCCTGTGACGCCGACGCCGCGGGCGAGGCCGCGCTCCGGCAGGGCGAGGAGACCGGGACGATGCTCTTCTCCCGGCCCTGGGACCCGGCGGGGCCCGGGATCGCCGTCACCGAGGTGGGGGTGGAGGCGGCGGGCCTGGAGTGGACGGCCGACGACGTGAAGGCGGCGGTCGGCGAGTTCGCGGCCCGGCTGAAGCTCTGACCGGCCACGTGCGGGTGTACCGCAGCCCGCCCGGGTACACCACAGCCCGCCCGGGCGCACCGCAGCCTGTCCGCGTGCACCCCGCAGCCCGCCCGGGCGCACCACAGCCCGCCCGGGTACACCACAGCCCGTCCGGCGTCAGCCCTTACCGCCGCCGGCCCGCACCAGCCCGGTCTCGTAGGCCAGGACCACGACCTGTACGCGGTCACGCAGGCCCAGCTTGGTCAGGATGCGGCCCACGTGTGTCTTCACCGTCGCCTCCGACAGCACGAGCCGCGCCGCGATCTCCCCGTTGGACAGGCCTTGCGCCACCAGCAGCATCACCTCGCGCTCCCGCTCGGTGAGCCGCTGGAGCTCCTTGTGCCCGGCCTCCTGGCCGGTGGTCGGCAGCATCGGCGCGAACCGGTCCAGGAGCCGGCGCGTGGTCGAGGGCGCGACCACCGCGTCACCGCTGTGCACGGAGCGGATGGCGGCGAGCAGCTCGCCGGGCGGTACGTCCTTGAGCATGAAGCCGGAGGCACCCGCCTTCAGCGCCGAGAAGGCGTACTCGTCGAGGTCGAAGGTGGTCAGGATCAGCACCTTCGGCGCGTTCGGGGCCACGCAGATCCGGCTGGTGGTCTCCACGCCGTCGAGCTTGGGCATGCGGACGTCCATCAGGACGACGTCCACAGCCGTCGAGCGCAGCACCTGGAGGGCCTCGACGCCGTCGCCCGCCTCCGCGACGACCTCCATGTCCGGCTGGGCCGCCAGCACCATCCGGAACCCGGTGCGCAGCAGCACCTGGTCGTCGACGAGCATTACGCGGATCGCCATCGGGGCCTCTTCCGTTCTCCGGCAGCCCAGGTCTGCCGGCTTGTTCCGCCGGTTCTTCTTCCGGCTCGTCTTCCGGATGTGACAGGTGTCAACGCCGTACACGCGTACGGCCGCGCATGTCAGTGTGCGGGTTTGAGCGGCAGCAGCGCACTGACGCGGAATCCTCCGCCCGGACGCGGGCCCGCGTCCAGCGTTCCGCCGACCATGCCGATCCGCTCGCGCATGCCGATCAGGCCGTGGCCCTGGCCGTCGAAGCCGCCCTCCTCGTACAGCTCGTGCGGGGCGCCCTTGCCGTCGTCCTCGACGAGCAGTCCGAGGCCGTCGTCGAAGTAGACGAGGCGCACGCTCGCGCCCGCGTCGGCGCCGCCGTGCTTGCGCGTGTTGGTCAGCGCCTCCTGCACGATGCGGTACGCGGTCAGTTCCACCCCGCTGGGCAGCTGCCGGGGGGTGCCCTCGACCTTGAAGTCGACGGGCAGCCCGGAGGTCCTGCACTGCTCGACGAGGTCCTCGATCTGCTGGACGTCGGGCTGCGGGACGTACTCGCCGGCCTCCTCGTGCTCGCCGGTGCGCAGCACGCCGAGCAGACGGCGCATCTCCGCGAGCGCCTGACGGCCGGTGGAGGAGATGGTCTCCAGGGCCTTCTTCGCCTGATCCGGAGCCGCGTCCAGGACGTAGGCGGCGCCGTCGGCCTGCACCACCATGACGGAGACGTTGTGGGCGACGACGTCGTGCAGTTCGCGCGCGATCCGGGCGCGCTCGGCGGCGACCGCGACCTTGGCCTGTGCCTCGCGCTCCTTCTCCAGCCGGGTCGCGCGCTCCTCCAACTGCGCGAAGTAGGCGCGGCGGGTGCGGACGGAGTCACCGAGCACCCAGGCGAGGGCGAAGGGGACCGCCTGGAACACCGTCACGGCGATGGTGGTCCCGATGCCCGTTTCGCCGCCGGACCAGCGCAGCTGGGCGAGGGGCGCCGCGCACAGGCCCGCGGCCAGCGCGGTGCGGGAGGCCCAGCGGGCGCCGGTCGCGGCCACGGTGTAGATGATGACCAGGAAGGCGAAGTCGGCGGGCATCGTCGAGACGTCGAGCGCCAGTTGCCCCACGCCGAGCGCGACGGCGAGCAGCAGCATCCTCTCCGGCGTCCGCTGGCGCAGCGCGATCACGACGCTGAGCAGCACCACGAAGGGGAGGATCAGCGCCAGGTCGTCCGTCCCGTCCGCCCGGGTCCCCGGGGCCGCCGCAGAGACCACGGAGATCCCGAGCACGACGAGGGCCCAGAAACAGTCGACCCCGGTCGGGTGTCTGCGGAGGAAATCGTAGAGGCGCTGCACGTAACCCAGCGTAGGGAAGTGGAATAGGTGCAGGGGTCAACCGGAGGGCCGATCCGTATCCCCCGCGCGTACTCCGCAAGGTGGAGGCTCCGTTCTCCTGTGCCCCTAGCCTGGGCTTGTGACACCAGGGACACCAGGGACACCAGAGACGGCAGGGGCGCCAGGGCCAGGCGGAGCTCCGGAGGCGACAGGGCCTGACGGGGGTCCGGAGACGCATGAGGAATGGCGGGGATGGCGCGAGGCCACGCGGGACGCCCTCTACGGACCACAGGGGTTCTACCGTGCGGGTCCCGGGGGTCCGGCGGGGCACTTCCGCACGTCCGTGCACGCTTCGCCGCTGTTCGCCGGGGCCGTGGCGCGGCTGCTGTGCCGGGTCGACGAGGCGCTGGGACGGCCCGGTTCGCTGGACTTCGTGGACATGGCGGCCGGGCGGGGCGAGCTGGTCACCGGGGTGCTGGCGGCCCTGCCCGCCGACGTGGCCGTCCGCACGCGCGCGTACGCCGTCGAGGTCGTCGGCCGCCCCGAGGGGCTCGACCGCCGGGTCCGATGGCGCCCGGAGCCGCCGGAGGGCGTCACCGGGCTGCTGTTCGCCAACGAGTGGCTGGACAACGTACCGGTGGAGGCGGCGGAGGTGGACGCCGCGGGGGTGGCACGGCGGGTGCTCGTCCGGGACGACGGGACCGAGCGGCTCGGGGAGCCGCTGACCGGCACGGCGGCCGAGTGGCTGGCCCGGTGGTGGCCGCTGGCCGGCGAGGAGGGGCTGCGGGCGGAGATCGGGCTTCCCCGCGACGATGCCTGGGCCTCCGCCGTGTCGGCGCTGGACGGCGGTCTCGCGGTGGCCGCCGACTACGCGCACACGGCGGCCGCCCGCCCGCCTTTCGGGACGCTCACCGGCTTCCGGGAGGGACGGGAGACCCGCCCGGTGCCGGACGGTTCGTGCGACATCACCGCCCATGTCGCGCTGGACGCGTGTGCGGCCGCCCCCGCCGCGAGGTGCGCGCCGGGGTGCACGCCCCCCGATGCGCTGATGCGCCCCCAGCGCGAAGCCCTGCACGCTCTCGGTGTCACCGGCGCACGCCCCCCGCTCGCGCTGGCCGCCACCGATCCGGCGGCCTACGTGCGGGCCCTCGCGAGCGCCTCCCAGGCCGCCGAGCTGACCGCGCCGGGCGGTCTCGGCGACTTCGGGTGGCTGCTCCAGCCGGTGGGGCCCCTCGACGCCGCCGCGCTACTTGTCGATGTCCCCGACCACGAAGAACAGTGACCCCAGGATCGCCACCATGTCCGCGACCAGCGTCCCGGGCAGCAGGTCCGCCAGTGCCTGGATGTTGTTGTACGACGCCGAGCGCAGCTTCAGCCGGTACGGGGTCTTCTCGCCCTTGCTGACCAGGTAGTAGCCGTTGATGCCGAGCGGGTTCTCGGTCCAGGCGTACGTGTGGCCCTCGGGCGCCTTCAGCACCTTCGGCAGCCGTTGGTTGACCGGTCCGGGCTCCAGTCCGGCCAGGCGGTCCAGACAGGCGTCGGCAAGCGCGAGGGCGTTGTGCGTCTGTTCGAGGAGGCACTCGAAGCGCGCCAGGCAGTCGCCCTCGGTGCGCGTGACGACCTTCAGGGTGTCCTGGAGTTCGCCGTAGGCGAGGTACGGCTCGTCGCGGCGCAGGTCGAAGTCGACACCCGAGGCGCGCGCGATCGGGCCGCTGACGCCGTAGGAGTGCACGGCCTGCGGAGACAGGGTCCCCACGCCCCGCGTACGCCCCCGGAAGATCTCGTTGCCGAGCACCAGGTCGTCGAAGACGTCCATGCGCGAACGCACGGCGGCGACGGCGGCACGCGCGCGCGTGCTCCAGCCCGCGGGCAGGTCCTCCTTGAGGCCGCCGACACGGTTGAACATGTAGTGCATGCGCCCGCCGGAGACCTCCTCCATCACGTTCTGGAGGACCTCCCGTTCCCGGAAGGCGTAGAAGACCGGAGTGATGCCGCCCAGCTCCAGGGGGTACGACCCCAGGAACATCAGGTGGTTGAGCACGCGGTTCAGTTCCGCGAGGAGCGTTCGCGTCCACACCGCGCGCGTGGGGACCTCCATGCCGAGCATCCGCTCGACGGCGAGGACGACGCCCAGCTCGTTGGAGAACGCCGACAGCCAGTCGTGGCGGTTGGCGAGCATGATGATCTGACGGTAGTCACGGGCTTCGAACAGCTTCTCCGCCCCGCGGTGCATGTAGCCGATCACCGGTTCCGCGCTCGTGATGCGCTCGCCGTCCAGGAGCAGCTTGAGCCGCAGCACGCCGTGCGTGGACGGGTGCTGGGGCCCGATGTTGAGCACCATGTCGGTGCTCTCCGCGGCACCGCCGATACCGACCGTGGTCTCCGTCGTGGGAGTCATGAACCCAGTCTCCCCTACGTACGCTGGCCCCATGGAGACGGGGAGCCCTGACGACGCGGGCACGGCGTGGGCGACGCAGGCGGCGGATCCGGCGCGGGACGAGCCGGTGTGGACCGGCCTGCCACCGGGGCTGCTGCGCATGCGGCGGCTGTTGCTGGTGGTGTGGCTGGGTCTGCTGACGCTCGCCGCGGGCGTGCTGCCCCCACTGTTCCTCGACCCCCTGTGGGCCGCCCTGGCACTGCTGCCACTGGCCCTGCTGGGCTGGGGCTGGGTGATGCTGGGGCGCAACTGGCGCTCCTGGCGGTACGCCGAGCGCGCCGACGACCTGCTGATCAGCCGGGGCGTGCTGTGGCGGGAGGAGACCGTCGTCCCGTACGGGCGCATGCAGCTGGTCGAGGTGACCTCGGGGCCGGTCGAACGGCGCTTCGGCCTGGCCAGCGTGCAGTTGCACACGGCCGCCGCCGCGACCGACGCGACCATCCCCGGCCTCGACCCGGCCGAGGCGGAACGCCTGCGCGACCACCTCACCGAGCTGGGCGAGGCCCGATCGGCGGGGCTGTGACGGGGCCCGGGGCAGAGAACGGCACGACGGGGCCCGGGGCGGAGGAGGACACCACGAAGCCAGAGGCCGAGGAGGACACCACGAGGCCAGGGGGCGGCGTGCGCGGGCCGGAGGGCGGTGCCACGGAGGCCTTCCCGGCGGACCGGACGGACGCTGCCGGAACCGGTGCCGCGAACGGGGACGGTGTGCCGAGGAAGCCGGAGCGCGACACGGCCGGAGATCCGGGCCGCGCGACGGGGCCGGTCCCCCGCACGCCGTTCCCCGCGCCCGATGCCACGGGGAACGCCCGCGACACCACCGGCGCGGACGCCGGAGGGACGGCGCCGGAGGACGGCACGGCCGGGCCCCCGGGCACCGGTGCGCCCCCGCCCGCGGACGAGGTCGTCGAGCGGCGGCTGCATCCCGTCACGCCCCTGCGGCGGGCGTGGGCGCCGGTCGCCGTGCTCGTCGGCTGGGCCGTGCACGATCCCGACCAGGCACAGCGCCAGCTGACCCGGCTCACCACGGCCCACCTGCTGATCGGCCTCGCCGTGCTGATCCCGGCCGCCGCCCTGTACGGCTTTCTGACCTGGTGGTTCACCCACTACTCGGTGACCGGAACCGAGCTGCGCATCCGTACCGGGCTGCTGTTCAGACGCACCGCGCACATCCGCCTCGAACGCATCCAGGCCATCGACGTCACCCAGCCGCTGCTGGCCCGGGTCGCGGGCGTCGCCAAGCTCAAACTCGACGTCATAGGCACCGGCAAGAAGGACGAGCTGGCCTTCCTGGGCGCCGCCGAGGCGCGTGCGCTGCGGGCCGGGCTGCTCGCGCGCGCGGCCGGCTTCGCGCCCGAGACCGCGCACGAGGTCGGCGAGGCCCCCGCCCGGCAGCTGCTGCGGGTGCCGCCCGGCGTCCTCGCCGTCTCGCTGCTGCTGACCGGGGCCACCTGGGGCACGCTGCTCGCCGCCGTCGTCGTGCCGACGCTGCTGTGGCTGGCCACCCACAACCTGTGGACGGTGCTGGCGACCGCCGTCCCCCTGGTGGGTGCCGCGGGCGCGAGCAGCGCGGGCCGGTTCGTCGGGGAGTACGACTGGACGGTGGCCGAGTCCCCGGACGGGCTGCGCATCGATCACGGCCTGCTGGACCGTGCCCACGAGACGGTGCCGCCGGGCCGGGTGCAGACCGTGCGGATCGTGGAGCCGCTGCTGTGGCGGCGGCGCGGCTGGGTGCGGGTGGAGCTGGACGTGGCCGGGTCGTCGAACTCCGTACTGCTGCCGGTCGCCCCGCGGGAGATCGCCGAGTCCGTCGTCGCGCGGGTGCTGCCCGGGGTGACCGTGCCGGCGGGCCCTGAGCTGTCGCGCCCGCCGCGGCGGGCGGCGCGGTGCAGGCCCCTGTGGTGGCGCGGCCACGGACTCGCCGTCACCGACGCGGTCTTCGCCGCCCGGTACGGACTGCTGCGCCGCAGCCTGGCGCTCGTGCCGCACGCCAAGGTCCAGAGCGTCCGCCTGACGCAAGGCCCCTGGCGGCGCGCCCTGGGGCTGGCCGACGTACACGTGGACACGGGGGCGAACAAGACCGTGACCGCGCGGCTGCGGGACGCCGGCGAGGCGGCGGAGCTGCTGCGGAGCCAGGCGGAACGGTCCCGGACCGGGCGCCGGGACGCGCTCCCGGACCGGTGGATGGTCTGAGGCCCGGCCCGGCCCGGCCCGGCCTGGCCCCGCCCCACCCGGCCGCGGTCCGCGGTCAGGAGACCGCGCTGCGCAGTCCCTGTACGTCGATCCGCTCGGTTTCGTCGTGGGCCGTCAGGTCGATCACCTGACCCACCCCCCGGGACTCCTCGCCGGCCGGCTTGAAGGCCACCTCGGCCTCGGCCTTGTGCAGGGCGAGCGCCTCCTGGCCGACCACGTCGGCGAGGTCCTCGTTCTGGACGGTCTCCAGAGCGGCGTCGGACGAGGCGGCACCGTCCGCCGCGTCCTCGGGGGCCTTGGTGCCGAAGAAGTCGAAGCCGCCCTCGACCCTGGGACGCCGCGCCGGAGTCTCCGGTACGACGGCCACCGCGGTCGGCACCGTGAAGTGCCCCGCGCCCCGCCGGGTGGGCTGCGCGGACTGGGTGGGCTGCGCGGGCCGCTCGTCGGACTGGGGCGTCGGGGAGGCGGCGGCGGTGCGCTCGTGGCCGTCGGCCGCCTCGGGCCGCCCCTGCGTCTCGTCCTCCCGCGCCGCCCCGTCCTCCCGCGCCGCCCCGGCCGCCGCCGCGCTCTCGCCGCCGCCGCTTCCGCCGCCGTCCCCGTCGTCGTCGGAGGCGGAGTCGGAGTCGCCGGTGACTTGGGGGGCGTCGGAGCCGCCCGAAGCACCGGAGACTTGGGGGGCGTCGGGGACGTCGGAGCCGCCGGGGGCGTCGGTCCGGTCGCCACCGTCCGGGCCGGTGGGCGGGTCGTCGTCGAAGCGGGCCAGTGCCGCGTTCGCGCGCAGGAACAGCCGGGAACCCTCGGGCGAGAACACCGCGGGAGCCTCTCCGGCGGTCCGGCCCTCCTCGCTCGTCGCCTCGTCCTCGGGCGCCGCCGTCTCCTCGGCCGGGGCGGGCCGTGCCGCCGGCAGCGCGGGCGCCTGCGGCACGCCCTCTATCTCGAGCAGGCGGCGGCCCTCCAGCGCGCTGGCCCGCTCGGTCTCCGCGGTGGCGTAGCGGCGCAGCAGCGAGGCGTGCTCGTTGCGCAGCCCCGCCAGCTCGGTGCGCTTGGCCCGCAGCCGGTGCTCCAGCTTCTGCCGCAGCTCGCGCGACTCCTCCAGGTCGGACTCCAGTTCGGCGACCCGTTCCTCGAAACGCCACTCGTCGCTCGCACGCGCGCGCGTGAGGTCGGCGACCCGCCGGCCCGCCTGCGTGTCCCAGTGCCGCATGACGACCGCGCCGACCACGGCCGTCACCGCGGCGGCCGCGGCCAGTACGCGCAGGATCACGGTCTCGCTGAACAACCAGGGGCCGAGGGCGCAGACGACGGAGACGCCTGCGATCGCCGACGGAGGAAGCAGCCGGTGCAGAGGCGGGGAATGACGGTGACGTCCACGTGGCATGGCCAGAAACTTACCGCGCGTAGGCGATTCTTGGCGCCCCGCCCCGTAAAAACACGCCCATCTCCGACGTGTTCACACGGCACCGGGAATCCACATCTCCGACGACCCTCGATGGCGGGCGAATTACTTCAAGATCATTGAAGCGATCCGGCCCTCCGCGCGTCCCGGTCGCCGAGCCGCTCCCCCAGCCACTGGAGCGCCGCGGGAATCTCCCGCCGCCAGGTATTGAAGTTGTGCCCGCCGCTTTCCAGGATGATCGACGAGATCCGCGTCGGCTTCCTGTCCTTCACCCGCTCGATGAACCTCAGCGTGTCCTTGTAGTTCGTCTCGCCGGACTTGCTGCTGGTGACGAGCAGTGAGGTGTCGGGTGCGGGCATGTTCCCGAGATACCACCACAGGTTCGCCCGGTTCTTCCGGTCCTGGTCGCCCTGGAAGAGATCGCCCGTGGTGGGGTCGTTCGGCGCGTCGTAATAGGCGGACAGCCCGGCCCCTGCGGCGTACACCTCCGGATGGTGCGCGGCGAGCTTCAGGGCGCAGTAGCCACCGGTCGAGTTGCCGACGACGCCCCAGCTCCGCGGCCCCTCGTCCACCCGGTAGTGGGCGCCCACCGCCTCGGGAAGGTCCTTCGCGAAGAACGACTCCGTCTGCGGTCCGCCCGGCACGTCCACGCACTCCGTGTCGCGCGGCGGCGCCACCGTGGGCCGCAGCATCACCAGGATCATCGGCCGCGTCCGCCCGGACTTCGCCAGCTCCAGCGCCGTACCCGGATAGCGGAGCTTGTCCACCAGCGCCTCGGCGGTGCCCGGATAGCCGGTCAGGACGACGGCCGCCGGGAACGTACGGGCCCGGTGCCGGGCCTGGAAGTACTCCGGCGGCAGGTACACGAAGGCGGGGGACGCGATCCGCGTCGTACGGCCGACGATCCTTATCTCCTCGATCCGCCCCGCGGTTTCGGGCCGCGCCCCGCCGGCCCGGGGCACCCGCCGGTCGCCGACGACCCGCAGCGGTGTGCCGGTGCCGCCCGCCGAGTGGTCCACGACCACACCCTGACCGTCCTCCCGGCCGAACAGGTCGGCCCAGCTGCCGTAGAACCCGAAGGACTGGTTGGCGACCAGGCCGACCGCGGCGAAGACCGCCGCCTGGGTGGCGCACAGCAGGCCCACCCGGCCGAGGACCGCCCGCACGCTCCGCCGGGCCAGACGCGGCCACAGCCACACCGTGCCGACGAACAGCAGTACGCCGGCCGCCACCGCCAGCGCCAGCACCTTGTCGCTCGTGAGACCCATGTCCTGCTACCCGCCTGCGCTTTCCATGCGTCCGTTCGGGCCATCCGCCCGGACCCCCTTCGGGCTTTCCGATCGGAGGGAGTGAACCTCTCCCTCCGAGACACCGTCCTAGAGGACGCAATGTCGCCGGATGCCCGAAACGGGCCCGGATCCACGCCTTCTCGCAGAACTACAGGTGCGATGTCTGTCAGGACAGATGCGGAAATGTCGGGTGCGGTTCCGGCGGGGCCCACCGGCGTACGTCGCGTACCGCGCGGCCCCCGCGCGGAGAACGTGCCGGTCCTCGTCGGCCGCGCCTGCGCGCTCGTCGGCCTGCTGGACATCGCCGCCGGCGTCTTCCCACGCTTCAGGCACAGCCGTATGCACGCCCTCGCCGAGGTCCTGCCGGGTGCGTTCGGCCCGTTCGCCGCGGCCCTCTCGCTCAGCGCCGGCGTGCTGCTCCTGCTGCTCGCGCACGGGCTCAAGCGCCGCAAACGCCGGGCGTGGCGAGCGGCGGTGGCCCTGCTCCCGGTGGGCGCCGTCGCCCAGTTCGGCTACCGGCACTCGCTGCTCGGCGTACTGCTCTCCCTGGCCCTGCTGGCGCCCCTGCTGCGTCACCGCGACCAGTTCGCGGCCCTGCCCGACCCGCGCAGCCGCTGGCGGGCCCTGGCCAACTTCGTCCTCATGGGCGCCGGTTCGCTGGTCCTCGGACTGCTCGTCGTCAACGCCCACCCGCGCGGCATGCTCGGCGACCCGAGCCTGGCCGACCGCATCACCCACGTCGTCTACGGCCTGTTCGGCGTCGAGGGGCCGGTCGACTACCGGGGCACCACCTCCTGGACGGTCGCCTTCTCCCTGGGCGCCCTCGGCCTGCTGACCGCGATGACCACCATCTACCTGGCCTTCCGTCCCGAACACCCCGCGGCCCGCCTCACCGAGGACGACGAGACGCGTCTGCGCGCCCTCCTCGTCCGGCACGGTGGCCGGGACTCCCTCGGCCACTTCGCGCTGCGCCGGGACAAGGCCGTGGTCTTCTCCCCCAGCGGCAAGGCCGCCGTCACCTACCGCGTCGTCTCCGGGGTGATGCTGGCCAGCGGCGACCCGATCGGTGACGTGGAGGCCTGGCCGGGCGCCATCGAACGCTTCATGGACGAGGCCCGTGCCCATTCCTGGACCCCGGCCGTCATGGGCTGCTCCGAGACCGGCGGCGAGGTGTGGACCCGTGAGACCGGGCTGGACGCGCTCGAACTGGGCGACGAGGCGGTGGTGGACGTCGCGGATTTCTCCCTCGCCGGCCGCGCGATGCGCAACGTGCGCCAGATGGTCAAGCGCATCGAGCGCGCCGGTTACGAGACCCGGGTACGGCGCGTGGCTGACCTCTCCGACGCCGAACTGGACCGCGTCCGCCGCGCCGCCGACGCGTGGCGCGGCACCGACACCGAGCGCGGCTTCTCCATGGCCCTGGGCCGCGTCGGCGACCCGGCCGACGGCGACTGCCTGATCGCGACGGCACACAAGCAGGACACCGGGCCCGGCGAGTACGGCGACCTGAAGGCGGTCCTGCACTTCGTGCCGTGGGGCTCGGACGGAGCCTCCCTGGACCTCATGCGCCGCGACCGCGCGGCCGACCCCGGCATGAACGAACTCCTGATCGTGGCCGCGCTCCAGGCCGCCCCGAAGCTGGGCATCGCACGGGTCTCGCTGAACTTCGCCATGTTCCGCGCGGCGCTCGCCCGGGGCGAGAAGATCGGCGCGGGCCCGGTCCTCCGCGCGTGGCGCGGACTGCTGGTCTTCCTGTCCCGGTGGTTCCAGATCGAGTCCCTGTACAGGTTCAACGCGAAGTTCCGGCCCCGGTGGGAGCCGCGCTTCGTCGTGTACCGCCGCTCCGCCGACCTCCCCCGCATCGGCTTCGCGGCGATGCAGGCGGAGGGGTTCGTCACCCTCACGGTGCCGCTGCCGCGATTCCTGCGACACCGGAAGTCCTCGCGTCGACCCTGCGTGCACCGCGTGACGGAACGGGCGGCGTGACCGGTACGGCAGGCGGGGCGGTGGTACCGGGTCGTCCGGCGGGGGTGGGTGACGCGGCCCGGTCGGCCGGTGCCGCTGCGCCGGGCACCCGCCCGACACCCGCCGCGGGCACTGCGCACTCCCACCGAACCCGCTCAGGCCGCCGCGGGCACCCCGCACCGCCGCCAGAGGCCACCGCCTACGCTGAACACATGAGCAAGCAGACCGGCCGCCGACGTCACCTCGCCGGACTGGCCGCATGGGACCGCTGCGCGGTCATGGGGGTCGTCAACGTGACACCCGACTCCTTCTCCGACGGCGGCCGCTTCTTCGACACCACGGCCGCCGTCAAGCACGGCCTCGACCTGGTCGCCGAGGGCGCCGACCTGGTGGACGTCGGTGGCGAGTCCACCCGCCCCGGCGCGACCCGTGTCGACGAGGACGAAGAACTCCGCCGGGTCGTCCCGGTCGTGCGCGGCCTGGCCTCCGAGGGCGTCACGGTCTCCGTCGACACCATGCGCGCCTCCGTCGCCGAGCAGGCCCTCTCCGCCGGTGCCGCCCTGGTCAACGACGTCAGCGGCGGCCTCGCCGACCCCCGGATGATCCCGGTCGTCGCCGACGCGGGCGCCCCCTTCGTCGTCATGCACTGGCGCGGTCTGCTGGAGGGCGGCAACGTCAGGGGCGTCTACGGCGACGTCGTCACCGAGGTCGTCACCGAGCTCCACGCGCGCGTGGAGACGGTTCTTGAGGGCGGCATCGCACCCGACCGCGTGGTCGTCGACCCCGGCCTCGGCTTCTCCAAGGACGCCGAGCACGACCTCGTCCTCCTCGCCCACCTCGACCGCCTGCTGGGCCTCGGCCACCCCCTGCTGGTCGCCGCCTCCCGCAAGCGGTTCCTCGGCCGGGTCCTCGCCGGCCCGGGGGCGGCCCCGCCTCCCGCGCGTGAGCGCGACGCGGCCACCGCCGCGGTCTCCGCCCTCGCGGCGCACGCCGGCGCCTGGGCCGTACGCGTGCACGAGGTCCGCGCCACCGCCGACGCCGTACGGGTCGCCCGCGCCGTCGAAGGCGCCCGGTGAACGCGCCGCACCTCGACGTCGAACAGGTCGAGGCCGCCAACACCGCCTTCTACGAGGCGCTGGAGGAGGGTGACTTCGAGAAGGTCTCCGAGTTCTGGCTCGCCCCCTCCGACCTGGGCGTCGACGAGACGTACCACGACCCGGCCGACACCGGTGTGGTCTCCTGCGTGCACCCCGGCTGGCCGGTGCTCACCGGCCGCGGCGAGGTCCTGCGCTCCTACGCCCTGATCATGGCGAACACCGACTACATCCAGTTCTTCCTCACCGACGTGCACGTCTCCGTCACCGGCGACACCGCCCTGGTCACCTGCACCGAGAACATCCTGAGCGGCGGCCCCGCCCCCGACGGCGGCGAGGAGCTCGGGCCGCTCGTCGGCCAGCTCGTGGTCGCCACCAACACGTTCCGGCGCACACCCGCCGGCTGGAAGATCTGGTCGCACCACGCCTCCCCCGTACTCGCCGAGACCGAGGACGAGGACGGCGAGGACACCCCTGCCTGAGCCGGCCGAGGGAGAAGTGGTTGGAATCACGGACCGCCGGGTATGGGCGGCTACCAACCCGTGATCCACCGGGGCCGCCAGGGAGAACGCACGGTGAAACCTGTCGGCCCTCCGCCCGGCCCCGCACCCCGTGGCCCGGTGCTGTCAGTGCCCGCGGGTAGATTCGACTGGGGTCGCCGTACCGCCCGCACGTGGTACGACCGGCCGAACCGACGACTGCAGGAGTGATTCGCGTGGATCGTGTCGCGCTGCGCGGCCTGAAGGCCCGTGGGCACCACGGTGTGTTCCCCAGGGAGCGCGAGGACGGCCAGACCTTCCTCGTGGACATCGTCCTCGGACTGGACACCCGACCGGCCGCGGCCGACGACGACCTGGCGAAGACCGTGCACTACGGCATCGTGGCCGAGGAGGTCGTGGCCGTCGTCGGGGGCGAGCCCGTCAACCTCGTCGAGACGCTCGCCGAGCGCATCGCCCAGGTCTGTCTGAAGCACGAAGGGGTCGAGGAGGTCGAGGTCTGCGTCCACAAGCCGGACGCGCCGATCACCGTGCCCTTCGACGACGTGACCGTCACCATCGTCCGGAGCCGTGTATGAGCGCCCCCTTCGCCCCGGGTTCCAGCGACCCGACCGTACAGCCCGTGCCGGCCTCCGTCATCGAGCAGGTCGACGCCGCGGACACCACCCTCTCCAACCCCAAGCGCGCCGTGATCGCCCTCGGCGCCAACCTCGGCAACCGGCTGGAGACCCTCCAGGGGGCCATCGACGCCCTGGAGGACACCCCGGGTGTGCGCGTCAAAGGGGTCTCCCGGGTGTACGAGACGGAGCCGTGGGGCGTCGACCCCGGCAGCCAGCCGTCGTACTTCAACGCGGTCGTGGTCCTGAAGACCACCCTGCCCCCGGCCTCCCTGCTGGAGCGCGCGCACGCGGTCGAGGAGGCCTTCCACCGGGTCCGTGACGAGCACTGGGGGCCGCGCACCCTGGACGTCGACATCGTCGCCTACGCCGAGGTCGTCTCCGACGACCCGCAGCTCACCCTCCCCCACCCGCGCGCCCACGAACGCGCCTTCGTCCTCGCCCCCTGGCTGGACGTGGAGCCCGAGGCCCGGCTGCCCGGACAGGGCACGGTCGCCGACCTCCTGGAGGCCGTCACCCGCGACGGGATCGCGCCCCGCACCGACCTGGAACTCCGGCTGCCCGAGTAGTCGTTAAGGTCGACGAGGTCAGAACGACCACGTTGGGGAACCGAAGGGACACCGGGACACCGTGAAAGAGCTGCGCATCAGGGTGCTGGCCGGCGTGTTCGTCATCGCCGGGACTCTGTCCTGGGCCGGCGCGCGCCTGTGGAACTCGGTCGGGACCCTCCCGAGCGTCCCCCTGGCCGCGCCCGTCGTCCTCGCCCTGATCGCGGTGATCCTGCTGGCCACGGCGCTCTCGATCCGCGCCCGCCTGAAGGCCCAGCGGGAGCGGGTCCCGGACGCCAAGGGCGTCGATCCGATGATGGCGGCCCGTGCCGTCGTCTTCGGCCAGGCCAGCGCCCTGGTGGCGGCCCTCGTCGCCGGTATGTACGGCGGCACGGGCGTCTTCCTGCTGGAGTACCTCGACATCCCGGCCCGCCGCGACCAGGCCGTCTACGCCGGCTTCTCGGTCGTGGCGGGCATCGGCGTGATAGCGGCGGCGGTCTTCCTCGAGCGGGTCTGCAAGCTCCCGGAGGACGACGAACACGACGGCACGGGGGCGGCGCCGACGGTATGACGTACCCGGTTCACGAGGCGCGGCTGCGGACCACCGTGAGCAAGCCGTCCGTCCCTGCGAGGACGGGACCGGGCACCGCTGACACCCAGGTCAGCGGGCCACGATCAGGCTCATTGCCTCGGCTCGGGTCGTGGCGTCCCGGAGCTGACCGCGCACCGCCGACGTCGTGGTCTTGGCACCCGGTTTACGCACCCCGCGTACCGACATGCACATGTGCTCCGCCTCGATCACGACGATCACGCCCCGGGCCTCGAGTATCCGCATGAGGGAGTCGGCGACCTGCGTGGTGAGACGTTCCTGCACCTGCAGACGGCGGGCGAAGACCTCAACCAGCCGCGCGAGCTTCGACAGACCCGTGATCTTGCCACTCGCTGCCGGGATGTACCCGATGTGGGCCACGCCATGGAACGGCAGCATGTGGTGTTCGCACAGACTGACGATTTCTATGTCCTTCACCAGGACCATCTCGTCATGCCCGATGTCGAACGTCGTCGTCAGTACGTCCTCGGGCTTCTGCGTATGTCCCGCCAGGAGCTCCCGATAGGCCCGCGCCACTCGCGCCGGAGTCTCCCTGAGACCCTCGCGCTCCGGGTCCTCGCCGACCGCGGTCAGCAGTTCGCGTACGGCGTTCTCGGCCCGCTTCTCGTCGAACTCGCCGATCCTGCCCTCGCCGTCCAACGTCACGGGGTCGGTCATCTGGTGCCTCGTTCCTGATCCGTCCTGCGGTCGGCATACGGAAATGCCGTGCCCCCCAGGCTAGAACCTGGGGGGCACGGCACACATTCCGGGCCTGGTGGGCCGCCGGAGGTGACCTGGTCAGCTCTCCGGGCGGTCCTCCGGTGCCCGTTCCGGTGCCGGAGCGGGCTCCACCGTGGTGCTCTTGGTGGTGGAGATCGCGGCCGTCGCGCCGTTCGCCCCGTTCGTCAGTGCGAGCTCCTTCGGGGAGAGCACCGGCGGACGCGTCGAGGGCGTACGGCGGGAGGAACCGGTCCAGGCGGGCCGGGCCGGGCGCTTGACGATCTGGGCGAAGACCTCGGCGATCTCCTCCTTGCCCAGCGTCTCCTTCTCCAGCAGCGCGAGGACGAGGTTGTCGAGGACGTCGCGGTTCTCGACCAGGATCTCCCAGGCCTCGTTGTGCGCCGTCTCGATGAGCGTCTTGACCTCCTCGTCGACCAGCGCGGCGACCTCTTCCGAGTAGTCCCGCTGGTGACCCATCTCACGCCCGACGAACGGCTCGGTGTTGTCGCCACCGAACTTGATCGCACCGAGACGCTCGGTCATGCCGTACTGCGTGACCATCGCCCGGGCCAGGCCGGTGGCCTTCTCGATGTCGTTGGCCGCACCCGTCGTCGGGTCGTGGAAGACGAGCTCCTCGGCCGCACGGCCGCCCAGCATGTAGGCGAGCTGGTCGAGCATCTCGTTGCGCGTGGTCGAGTACTTGTCCTCGTCCGGGAGCACCATCGTGTACCCGAGAGCGCGGCCTCTGGACAGGATCGTGATCTTGTGGACCGGGTCGGAGTTCGGTGAGGCCGCCGCGACCAGGGCGTGACCGCCCTCGTGGTACGCGGTGATCTTCTTCTCCTTGTCCGACATGATCCGGGTCCGCTTCTGCGGGCCCGCGACCACACGGTCGATCGCCTCGTCCAGCATGTGGTTGTCGACCAGCTTCTGGTTACTGCGGGCCGTCAGCAGAGCGGCCTCGTTCAGCACGTTGGCGAGATCGGCACCGGTCATGCCGGGCGTACGGCGGGCGACGGCCGACAGGTCGACGTCGGGCGCCACCGGCTTGCCCTTCTGGTGAACCTTGAGGATCTCCAGACGGCCCTGCATGTCCGGACGGTCGACGGCGATCTGCCGGTCGAAACGGCCGGGGCGCAGCAGCGCCGGGTCGAGGATGTCGGGCCGGTTCGTCGCGGCGATGAGGATCACGCCGCCCTTGACGTCGAAGCCGTCCATCTCGACGAGCAGCTGGTTCAGGGTCTGCTCGCGCTCGTCGTGACCGCCGCCGAGGCCGGCGCCGCGGTGACGGCCGACCGCGTCGATCTCGTCGACGAAGACGATGGCCGGCGCGTTCGCCTTGGCCTGCTCGAACAGGTCGCGCACTCGGGAGGCACCGACACCGACGAACATCTCGACGAAGTCGGAACCGGAGATCGAGTAGAACGGCACGCCCGCCTCACCCGCGACGGCACGCGCGAGCAGGGTCTTGCCGGTGCCGGGCGGGCCGTACAGCAGCACGCCCTTGGGAATCTTGGCGCCGACGGCCTGGAACTTGGCCGGCTCCTGCAGGAACTCCTTGATCTCGTGGAGTTCCTCGACGGCCTCGTCCGATCCCGCGACGTCCGAGAACGTCGTCTTCGGGGTGTCCTTGGTGATGAGCTTCGCCTTGGACTTGCCGAAGTTCATGACCCGGGAGCCGCCGCCCTGCATCTGATTCATCAGGAACAGGAAGACGACCACGATCAGGACGAACGGCAGCAGGGAGAGCAGAATCCCGACGAACGGGTTCTGCTTCGACGGCGACACCGTGTAGCCGTCGGGGATCTGCTTGTCCTGGTACTTGTTCTGCAGTGTGTTGGCGAGGGTCACGCCCTGGTCGCCGATGTAGCTCGCCTGGATCTTCGAGCTGTCCTCGACCTTGGTGCCGTCCTTGAGCTGCACCTTGATGGTCTGCTCGTCGCCGGTGGTCAGCTTGGCCGACTCGACCTTGTTGTCGTTGATCGCCTGGACGACCTGGCCGGTGTCCACCGTCTTGTAGCCGCCGGACGAGCCCACGACCTGCATCAACACGACCACGGCAAGGACGGCCAGCACGATCCACATGATTGGCCCACGGAAGTATCGCTTCACGTCCATCCACACGGAGCGGTGTCGCCCCGTCCCTCCTGCCATAGTGAGTTTGATAAGACAGTTCTTCCGACGGTACCCCAGCGCGGCGGCCCTCAGCCGCACGGGAGGGCTGACGTCCCGTCTGCATGCTCCAACGGCGCGAGGGCCCCGGGGGTTCCCGGTCCGCCGGCCGAAACGCCGTGAAGCCCGTACCGGCCGTGTCAGCCGCCGTACACGTGGGGCGCGAGCGTACCGACGAACGGGAGGTTGCGGTACTTCTCGGCGTAGTCGAGGCCGTACCCGACGACGAACTCGTTGGGGATGTCGAAGCCGACCCACTCCACGTCGATGGCGACCTTCGCGGCGTCGGGCTTGCGCAGCAGCGTGCACACCTTGAGGGAGGCGGGCTCGCGCGAGCCGAGGTTGGAGATCAGCCAGGACAGGGTGAGGCCTGAGTCGATGATGTCCTCGACGATCAGGACGTGCCTGCCCTTGATGTCGGTGTCGAGGTCCTTGAGGATCCGCACCACACCGGAGGACTGGGTGCCCGCGCCGTACGACGACACCGCCATCCAGTCCATCGTGACGGGGGTGGACAGCGACCGGGCGAGGTCGGCCATGACCATCACGGCGCCCTTGAGCACACCGACGATGAGCAGGTCCTTGCCCGCGTACTCCGCGTCGATCTTCGCGGCCAGCTCGGCCAGCTTCGCGTCGATCTCTTCCTTGGTGATGAGTACCTTCTCGAGGTCGGCACCCATGTCGTTCGCGTCCACCCGCATCACTTTCGGTCGTCCCACCGGCCACTCCGCAGCATCCCGGCGATCCGTGCGCGGATCGGAGGGAGGGCCCGGATTCAGCCTTGCCGAATCACCAGTCTGCCACCCTGGCGCCGGGCGACGACTTTGCCGGGGAGGTTGATGGCCCCCTGACCGCGCCAGCCGGTGATCAGCCGGTCGACTTCCTCGATGTGGCGGGCGAACAGGCCACCGCCCGGTGAACCGGCCTCGATGGCGGCGCGGCGCAGGATCCGGCGGCGGACGGCGGGCGGCAGGGCGTAGAGCTTGGCGCACTCCAGGACGCCGGTGGCGTCGCGGACGCCGGCCTCGGCCTGGCGGGCCCAGGTGTCGAGGGCGTCGGCGTCGTCCCGGGAGAGCTGGGCCGTACGGGCGAGGGCCTCGACGACGCCCTTGCCGAGGGCCTTCTCCAGGGCGGGCAGGCCCTCGTGACGCAGCCGGGAGCGGGTGTAGGCGGGGTCGGCGTTGTGCGGGTCGTCCCAGACGGGCAGGGACTGGACCATGCAGGCCTTGCGGGCGGTCTGGCGGTCGACCTGGAGGAAGGGGCGCCGGTAACGGCCGTCGGCCCCCGAGACCGCGGCCATGCCCGACAGGGAGCGGATGCCGGAGCCGCGGGCGAGGCCCAGCAGGACGGTTTCGGCCTGGTCGTCGCGGGTGTGGCCGAGCAGGACGGCGGCGGCCCCGTGGCGGGCGGCGGCGGCGTCCAGGGCGGCGTAGCGGGCGTCCCGGGCGGCGGCTTCGGGCCCGCCCGCGCGGCCGACGGTCACGGCGGTGGCCTCCACGGGGTCGAGGCCGAGTTCGCGCAGGCGCAGGACGACCTCTTCGGCGCGCAGGTCGGACCCGCTCTGCAGCCCGTGGTCGACGGTGACGCCGCCGGCGCGGATGCCGAGGCGGGGGGCCTCGAAGGCGAGGGCGGACGCGAGCGCCATGGAGTCGGCGCCGCCTGAGCACGCCACGAGCACGAGCGGTGACGGCGGGCGCTCGGGCGTTCGTTCGGCGGCCGTCGCGGCGGGGACGCCGGCCGGAGTGTTCAGTTCGATGAGGATGTCGTGGAGGACGCGGCGGACCGCCAGGCGTATCGCCGCGACCGCAGGATGGGGACCCATGTCCGGTGCCCTTCATGAAGTTGTCGGGGGTGAGCCCGAGGTTCGGTCACACAGAGTGTGTAGATGGTGACAGAAACGGGCCGTTCCCTGAGCATCGCACGCCTGCCGAAGGCTCACGGTCCCTCGGACGGGTGATTGAAGGGGCGTTTGCCTGCCGTCGGCCGGAATCGCTCACGCCCCGCCCGCGGGGCTCACGCCTCCGGCTTGCGGTGCACCCGCGCGATCCAGTCCGCCGGTTTGGCGATCTCCGACTTGGTGGGCAGCGTGTTGGGCGAGGTCCAGACGCGGTTGAAGCCGTCCATGCCGCACTCGTCGACGACGGCCCGCACGAAGCGTTCGCCGTCGCGGTACTGGCGGAGCTTGGCGTCCAGGCCGAGCAGCTTGCGCAGCGCCATGTCGAGGCGGGAGGCGCCCTTGGCGCGGCGTTGCTGGAACTTCTCGCGGATCTCCCCGACGCTCGGCACGACCGCCGGGCCGACCCCGTCCATGACGAAGTCGGCATGGCCCTCCAGGAGGGACATGACGGCGGTGAGGCGGCCGAGGACCTCCCGTTGGGCCGGGGTCTGCACCAGCTCCACCAGCGACCGGCCGCCGTCGTCCTCCTCCGCCTCGGGAGGGCCGCCGGCGAGGGTCTGGGCGGCCTCGCGGAGCCGTTCGAGCACGGTCATCGGGTCGACGTCGGTCTCCGCGAGGAACGACTGGATTTCGCCCTCCAGGTGGTCGCGCAGCCAGGGCACCGCGGTGAACTGGGTGCGGTGCGTCTCCTCGTGCAGGGTCACCCACAGGCGGAAGTCGTGCGGCTGGACGTCGAGTTCCCGCTCCACGTGCACGATGTTCGGCGCGACCAGCAGCAGCCGGCCGCCGCCGCCCGCGCCCGCCGGGAGTTCGCGGGTGGCCGGGGCGAACGTCTCGTACTGGCCGAGGACGCGGGAGGACAGGAACGACAGCAGCATGCCCAGCTCCACGCCGGTGACCTTGCCGCCGACGGCGCCGAGGACCGCGTTGCCCGCGCCACCGCCGCGCCGCTCCTGCATCTTCTCCAGCAGGGGCTTGAGGAGCTCCCGGAACCCGGCGACGTTCGCCCGCACCCACCCCGGGCGGTCGACGACGAGGACGGGGGTGTCGTGGGCCTCGTCGGTGGCCATACGGGTGAAGCCCCGGACGTGTTCCTCCGAGGACTTCGCATGGCGGCGGAGCTCCGCGACGACGGCCCTGGCCTCGTCGCGGCTCACCTCGGGGCCCGGCCGTACGAGCCGGGTCGCGGTCGCCACCGCGAGGTTCCAGTCGACCATGCCGGAATGTGCGCCGATGCTCGTCATGCGTCAACGGTACGGGAGCGCTGCCGCTTGGGGCAGGCTGTGACCGGCGGTGCGGTGGGGGGGCTGACGTCCTCGGGGGCGAGGGCGCGCAGCTGTGCCAGGTCCGCGCGGGTGCGGAGGGGACGGCGCCGCGCGGCTACGGCGTCCGGGACGCCAGGCCGGTCGTCGCACGGTCCAGGGCCGACTGGGCCGCCCACGGGTCTGTCGTGCCGCGGGCCAGGAAGGCGAAGCCCAGGAGGCGGCCGTCGGGGGTGACCACCGTGCCCGCGAGGGTGTTGACGCCGGTCAGGGTGCCCGTCTTGGCGCGGACGAGGCCCGCTGCGCCGTCCGTGTAACGGCCGGCCAGGGTGCCGGTGAAGTGGGCGACGGGCAGGCCGGTGAGCACCGGGCGCAGCTGGGGGCGGGACGGGTCGGCCGCCTCGGTCAGCAGGGCGGTGAGCAGGTCGGCGGTGAGCAGGTCGGTGCGGTCAAGGCCGCTGCCGTCGTGGAACCGCGCGCCGCGCACCGGCAGGCCGAGCTGCTTCAGGCGGGCGGTGACGGCGGCGCCCGCCCCGTCGAAGTCGGCGGGTTTGCCGGTGGCCGCGGCGGTGTGCCGGGCCAGGGCCTCGGCGAGGTCGTTGTCGCTGTTGGTCAGCATCCGCTCGACCAGGGCCGACAGCGGGGGCGAGGAGACCGTGGCTAGGGTGTCGGCGCGGCCCGTGGCCTTGGAGGGGCCGGGGACCGACGCGGTGACGCCGTGCTGCTCGAGGAAACCGGCGAAGGCGCGGGCGGCGTCGGCGGCCGGGTCGGGCACGCGCGGGGCGGGGCCGCTGGTGGAGTCGTCGGCGCGGCCCTCGTCGGCCATCAGCGCGGTGACGCGCGCGAGGTTCTCGTTGACTCCGATCGGGTGCGTCTCCGTACCGGCGTAGAGCGTCGTGTCGTACGACAGCGTCACCTTGCGCACGTCCCGCTTCTTCAGGGCGGCCGCGGTCCTCTCGGCGAGGGTGCGCAGGCTCGCGAGGCCTCGGGGGGCCTCGCGAGCGGTGAGGGTGGGGTCGCCCCCGCCGATCAGGACGAGTTCGCCGGTGTCGGTCTCCAGTGCGGTGCGGGTGGTGAGGCGGCGGTCGGGGCCGAGAGCGGTGAGGGCGGCGACGGCGGTGGCGATCTTGGTGGTGGAGGCGGGGACGAGGGGGTCGTCGGCGCCGAGGCCGTAGAGGCGCTCGCCGGTGGTGAGGTCGACGACGGCCGCCGCGCGTCGCTCGCCGAGTGCGGGGTCGTCCTTCAGGAGGGGATCGAGGAGGTCCCGGAGATCCGCGAGGGCCTTGTCGCCGGGTGCCGCCCCGACGCCGCCCGGGGTGGCGGCGCCGCCGAGGCCGGCCAGTACGGCACCGGCGCTGGGCGCGGGACGGGGGGAACCGGACGCCGTACCGGAGGCCCCGGGCCCGCCACCGTGATCTGTGCCACCCGCACGATCCAGGGCGGCGGCCCGGTCCCGCTCGGCCGTACGCTGCCCCGTGGAGTCCCAGGGGCCGGCGGCGGTCACCACACCGGCGGCGAGAGCCAGCCCGGCGGTGGCGGCACCGGCGGTGTACTGCCAGGTCTTCGGCCTCATGACCCGGGCGAGCTGCGGCTTCGCGGCCCGTGCGGTCCGGGGCCCGGCGGCCCGGGTGAGGCGCGCCAGACGGGGGCGTACGGCGCCCGCGGCCCGCACCACGTGCGGTCTCGCGGCCTGCCAAGGCCTCGGCTCCGGCACTATCACCAGCCCCTTTCGCGATCACCCACCTGCGTGAGGGACACTTAACCACCAGAACTA
Source organism: Streptomyces sp. NPDC048392 (assembly GCF_043200575.1). NCBI lineage: Bacteria > Bacillati > Actinomycetota > Actinomycetes > Kitasatosporales > Streptomycetaceae > Streptomyces > Streptomyces sp. NPDC048392. The sequence continues at coordinate 67,465 of NZ_JBICYB010000018.1, read as the reverse complement.
TGTGCTGATCATGGAGGAGCGTCCGGTGGAGTTCGACGTCACGATCGAGATCCCGAAGGGTTCGCGGAACAAGTACGAGGTGGACCACGAGACCGGTCGTATCCGCCTGGACCGCCGCCTGTTCACCTCGACCGCCTACCCGACCGACTACGGCTTCGTGGAGAACACCCTCGGCGAGGACGGCGACCCGCTGGACGCGCTGGTCATCCTGGACGAGCCGACCTTCCCGGGCTGCCTCATCCGCTGCCGCGCGATCGGCATGTTCCGGATGACGGACGAGGCCGGCGGCGACGACAAGCTGCTGTGCGTGCCGTCGACCGACCCTCGGGTGGAGCACCTGCGTGACATCCACCACGTGTCGGAGTTCGACCGCCTGGAGATCCAGCACTTCTTCGAGGTCTACAAGGACCTGGAGCCCGGCAAGTCCGTCGAGGGCGCCGACTGGGTGGGCCGCACCGACGCCGAGGCCGAGATCGAGCGGTCGTACAAGCGCTTCAAGGACCAGGGCGGCCACTGATCGGGCGCCCCTCCCGTACCGGGCCGCACGCACCCGCGTGCGGCCCGTTCGCGTTTCGGTGCGCATACTGAGGTGAACAGGAGGGTGTGTTCGTACCAGGGAGCGTTGCGCAGGTGACGGAGGCGGAGGACCGCAAACCGCAGTCGGACGAGGCCCGCAGTGCCTTCCGGCAGCCCAGTGGGATCGTCGCGTCGATCGACGGCGAGTCGTCGACGACGTCCGAGTTCGAGATCCCCCAGGGGCTCGCCTTCTCCCGGCACACCGGCACGGAGTCCGAGACGACCTCGGAGTTCTCACTCCCCGACGGCCTGGAGGTGCCGTCGGCGGCACCCGCGGACCACGAGGGCTCAGCGTTCATCATTCCGAGCACCCACAGCGCGTGGACCGCCCCGACCGCCTTCACTCCGGCGAGCGGCTTCCCGGCGGTGAACCTGACGGACGTGCCCTGGCAGGACCGTATGCGCGCCATGCTGCGTATGCCGGTGGCCGAGCGGCCCGCGCCCGAGCCGTCGCAGAAGCACGACGACGAGACCGGCCCCGCCGTGCCGCGCGTGCTCGACCTGACCCTGCGTATCGGGGAGCTGCTGCTGGCGGGCGGTGAGGGCGCCGAGGACGTGGAGGCGGCCATGTTCGCCGTGTGCCGGTCCTACGGCCTGGACCGCTGCGAGCCGAACGTCACCTTCACCCTGCTGTCGATCTCCCACCAGCCGTCCCTGGTCGAGGACCCGGTGACGGCGTCGCGGACGGTACGCCGCCGCGGCACCGACTACACCCGGCTCGCGGCCGTGTTCCAGCTGGTGGACGACCTGAGCGACCCGGACACGCAGATCTCGCTGGAGGAGGCCTACCGGCGCCTCGCCGAGATCCGCCGCAACCGGCACCCGTACCCGACCTGGGTGCTGACCACGGCGAGCGGGATGCTCGCGGGCGGGGCCTCGTTGCTCGTCGGTGGCGGGCTGACCGTGTTCTTCGCGGCGATGCTGGGCTCGATGCTCGGCGACCGGCTGGCCTGGCTGTGCGCCGGACGCGGACTGCCGGAGTTCTACCAGTTCGCGGTGGCGGCGATGCCGCCCGCCGCGATGGGCGTCGCGCTGACGGTGACGCACGTCGACGTGAAGGCGTCCGCGGTCATCACCGGTGGCCTGTTCGCGCTGCTGCCCGGGCGGGCACTGGTCGCCGGGGTGCAGGACGGCCTGACCGGCTTCTACATCACCGCGGCCGCGCGCCTGCTCGAGGTCATGTACTTCTTCGTCAGCATCGTCGCCGGGGTGCTGGTGGTGCTGTACTTCGGCGTCCAGCTGGGTGCCGAGCTCAACCCGGACGCCGCGCTGGGCACGGGCGACGAACCGTTCGTGCAGATCTTCGCCTCGATGCTCCTGTCGCTGGCCTTCGCGATCCTGCTCCAGCAGGAACGGTCCACCGTGCTGGCGGTCACCCTGAACGGCGGCGTCGCCTGGTGCGTGTACGGCGCCATGCACTACGCGGGCGGCATCTCACCGGTGGCCTCCACGGCCGCCGCGGCCGGCCTTGTGGGTCTGTTCGGGCAGCTGATGTCCCGGTACCGGTTCGCGTCGGCGCTGCCGTACACGACCGCGGCGATCGGACCGCTGCTGCCCGGTTCGGCGACGTACTTCGGGCTGCTGGCGATCGCGCAGAGCGAGGTCGACGCGGGGTTGCTGTCGCTGTCCAAGGCGGTGGCGCTGGCGATGGCCATCGCGATCGGGGTGAACCTGGGCGGGGAGATCTCGCGGCTGTTCCTGAAGGTGCCGGGTGCGGCGAGTGCGGCGGGGCGCCGGGCGGCGAAGCGGACGCGGGGTTTCTAGCGCGGGGCGCCCACGAGCCCGGACGGTTCGGTCCGTCGGCGGCTGCGAACGCGTCGTGGCTGGTCGCGCGGTCCCCGCGCCTCTGAGGAGGGTCAGCGTCCCTGGCTGTACGGGTACTGCCCGCCCTGCTGGTCGCCGTGCGGCTGCTGGTCGCCGTAGGGCTGCTGGTCGCCGTGCGGCTGCTGGTCGCCATAGGGCCGCTGGTCGCCATAGGGCCGCTGCTGGTCGTAGCTCTGCTGGCCGTAGTTCTGCGGGTACTGCGGGGCGTACGGCTGCTGCTGGTACTGCTGCGGCGGCTGGTACTGCGGCGGCTGCTGCTGGTGCTGCGGCTGCTGGTGCTGGTACTGGTGCGGCTGCCGTTCGTACGGGTCCACGCGGCGGAGCTGGGTCGTCGCGTCGTCCATGACCGGGTACGAGGGCTGCTGCCGGTCCGCCGGAGGGACCGGCCCGGTCGCGGCGGCGGCGCGCTGCTTCTTCCTGCGTTCGCGCAGGAACTCGATGGCGATCGGGACGACCGAGACCAGGACGATCAGTACGAGGATCGCCTCGACGTTGGTGCGGATGACCTCGATCTGGCCGAGCCAGTAGCCCGCGAGGGTGACGCCGGTGCCCCAGGCGACGCCGCCGATCACGTTGTACGTGAGGAAGGTGCGGTACTTCATGCGGCCGGCGCCCGCCACGATGGGGGCGAAGGTGCGCACGATGGGCACGAAGCGGGCCAGGACGATCGCCTTGGGGCCGTACTTGTCCATGAACTCGTGGGCCTTCTCCAGGTTCTCCTGTTTGAAGAGCTTGGAGTTGGGGCGGCTGAAGAGCCTGGGACCGAAGAACTTGCCGATCATGTAACCGACTTGGTCACCGAGGACGGCGGCGGTCACGATCAGGGCGCACACCAGCCACAGCGGCTGGCTGATGTACTGGCCCTGGGCGACGAAGAGGCCCGCGGTGAACAGCAGCGAGTCGCCGGGCAGGAACGCGAAGAGTCCGGACTCGGCGAAGACGATGAGCAGGATGCCGGGCAGACTGAACGTCTCGATCAGGTAGTCCGGGCTGATCCACTCGGGACCGAGCGCAAGGGTGGTCACGGGATTGTGGCTCCTGCTGCTGGGGGGAGGCGGGCTGGACCTGGCTGCCCAAACGTACAACGCAGCCGCGGTGTCCCTGGTTCCACGGGACGCCCCGGGGTGCACTGTGCCGTTCCGCGGGAAACCCGAGAACCATGGGTATTGAAGAATACGGCGGCGGCCAGGGCCCGCAGCCCGAGGTGCTCGTCGTGACCACGAACGACCTGCCGGGCCACCGTGTGCAGGAGGTGCTCGGGGAGGTCTTCGGACTGACCGTGCGCTCCCGGCATCTGGGGAGCCGGCTCGGCGCGGGGCTGAAGTCGATGATCGGCGGCGAGCTGCGCGGCCTCACCAAGACGCTGGTGGAGACGCGCAACCAGGCGATGGAACGGCTCGTCGAGCAGGCACGCGCGCGTGGGGCCAACGCGGTGCTGGCGTTCCGCTTCGACGTGACGGAGGCGGCGGACGTGGGCACCGAGGTGTGCGCGTACGGGACGGCGGTGGTCGTGGCCCGGGAATGAGGTCCGGGCCACGGCCGTTCGAAGGACGCTCAGGAGGTGTGCCGGGCGGCGTTCGCGAGGAACGCGTCGCGCTGGTAGGCGGCGAGGCCCGGCCTGGTGGCGTCGATGTTCCTCGTGAACCGCTCGTCCGAGACGTACATCTCGCCGATGCAGGTGTGCATCTCGTACCCGCAGTCGTAGTGGTTGCGGGACATCCACCGGCGGTGCTCCTCGGCGGCGTCCATGGCCGCATCGGAGTCGGCGGGTGCCTCGTCGTCCATGAGGGCGACGAAGCGCCGGTTGATCTCGTCGGCCTCGCGCTGGATGCGCTGCCAGTCCTCCTTGGTGTACGAGGCCGCGCGCCGCCGCGCCTGACGGTAGGCGTCGGTGTCGCCCCAGCGCTGCTCGACCTCGTCCTCGTACTGGTCGGGGTCGTGGTCCCCGAACACCTCGAACTTCTCCTCAGGCGTGAGATTGATCCCCATGCTGCGTGCCTCCATGGCGTGTTCCACGGCCGCGGCCATCTTCCGCAGCTTCTCGATCCGGGCGGTCAGCAGCTCGTGCCGGCGGCGCAGGTGCGCGCGCGGGTCCGCGGCCGGGTCGTCGAGCAGGGCGGCGACCTCGTCGAGCGGGAAGCCCAGCTCCCGGTAGAACAGGATCTGCTGCAGCCGGTCGAGGTCGGCGTCGCCGTAGCGCCGGTGGCCCGCGTGGCTGCGCTCGCCCGGTGCGAGCAGGCCGATGTCGTCGTAGTGGTGCAGGGTGCGCACCGTCACTCCGGCGAAGCCGGCCACCTGTCCCACGGAGTAGCTCACTTCCGCTCCCTTCTGTGACGCCGTCCACGCTGCCGCCTCACGCGGCGTGAGGTGCAAGTCCGGTGCGGCCCCGGGTGCAAGTCCGGTGCGGCCCCGGGTGCGGGGCCGGGGGCTCGGGCCTACCGTCGGTTGCATGTCACTGCACAAGGGTCCCCGCCCGTCCCACGACGACGATCGTGACCGGCGCCGGCTCGCCGTGAACCCCTTCCACGCGGCGGCGAACCCGCTCGGCGGCATGACCGAGGCCCCGCCCGCCCACCGGCTGCCCGACTCCCCGCTGCCGCCGGAGAGCGCGTACCGCCTGGTCCACGACGAGCTGATGCTGGACGGCAACGCGCGCCTCAACCTGGCCACCTTCGTCACCACCTGGATGGAGCCGCAGGCCGGGGTGCTGATGAGCGAGTGCCGGGACAAGAACATGATCGACAAGGACGAGTACCCGCGCACCGCCGAGCTGGAGCGGCGCTGCGTGGCGATGCTCGCCGACCTGTGGCACGCGCCCGACCCGTCGGCGGCCGTGGGCTGCTCGACGACCGGGTCGAGCGAGGCGTGCATGCTGGCCGGGCTGGCGCTCAAGCGGCGGTGGGCGCTGCGCAACGCCGACCGGTACCCGGCGAAGGACGTGCGGCCCAATCTCGTCATGGGCGTGAACGTGCAGGTCTGCTGGGACAAGTTCTGCAATTTCTGGGAGGTGGAGGCCCGGCAGGTCCCGATGGAGGGCGACCGCTTCCACCTGGACCCGCAGGCCGCCGCCGAACTGTGCGACGAGAACACCATCGGGGTCGTCGGCATCCTGGGCTCCACCTTCGACGGCTCCTACGAACCGATCGCCGACCTGTGCGCGGCCCTCGACGCCCTCCAGGAGCGCACCGGCCTCGACATCCCCGTGCACGTCGACGGGGCCTCCGGGGGCATGGTCGCGCCGTTCCTGGACGAGGACCTGGTCTGGGACTTCCGGCTGCCGAGGGTCGCCTCGATCAACACCTCGGGACACAAGTACGGGCTGGTCTACCCGGGGGTCGGCTGGGCGCTGTGGCGGGACGCGGAGGCGCTGCCCGAGGAGTTGGTCTTCCGGGTCAACTACCTGGGCGGTGACATGCCGACCTTCGCGCTGAACTTCTCCCGGCCCGGGGCGCAGGTGGTAGCGCAGTACTACACGTTCCTGCGGCTGGGCCGCGAGGGCTACCGGGCCGTGCAGCAGACCGCGCGGGACATCGCGGGCTCGCTCGCCGGGCGGGTGGCGGCGCTCGGCGACTTCCGGCTGCTGACGCGCGGCGACCAGTTGCCGGTGTTCGCCTTCACGACGGCCGACGACGTGACGGCGTACGACGTCTTCGACGTCTCCCGGCGGCTGCGGGAGGGCGGCTGGCTGGTGCCCGCGTACACCTTCCCGCCGCACCGCGAGGACCTGTCCGTGCTGCGGGTGGTGTGCCGCAACGGCTTCTCGGCCGACATGGCCGACCTGCTGCTGGACGACCTGGAGCGGCTGCTGCCGGAACTGCGCCGGCAGCCGGGCCCACTGATCCGGGACAAGGGTGCGGCCACCGGGTTCCACCACTGACGGCTGCGCCGCCTGGTCAGGAGGGCAGTTCGCCGCCGCTGACCGCCGTGACGAACGCCGACCAGGCGGATGCCGGGACGATCACGGCGGGGCCGTGGGGGTTCTTGGAGTCGCGCACGGGAACGCCCCGGCGGTGGCCGTCGAGGACTTCGAGGCAGCTGCCCGCCTGATCGTTGCCGTAGGAGGACTTACGCCGTCCCTCCAGCACCGTGGCGTTCGGAATGACCAGGTCGGACATGGCGTTCATAGTCCTTTGCTGTCGCCCTGAGCAGAGCCAGGGACTCTTTCAGAGGCAGGGCGTTGCCCAACCCGAAATCGTAGCGATGCCGAAGCTCCCGGACGATGGACGGAGAGTCATGGAGCCTGCCCATCCAGAGGCCCTCACCGTAGGCCGCCGGCGGCTGGTCCTCGAACCACATCAGCGTGATGATATTGCTCAGGAGCGGATGGAGCCCCAGCGTGAACGGAAGCACGTGCACCTGAATCCGGCCGACTTCGGCAAGGCGCACGAGGTGGGTGAGCTGTTCCGCCATCACCTCTGGGCCGCCGATCTGGCGCCGTAGCACCGCCTCGTCCAGCAGCGCCCAGATTACGGGCGTCGCCGGATCATCGAGGACCTCCGCCCGCTTCAGGCGTGTGACAAGGCGCCTGTCACGCTCCTCTTCACTCACCGGAGGGAACGACGTGCTCAGAACCGCACGCGCGTACCCTTTCGTCTGAAGGATGCCTGGCACGAACGACAACGCGAACTCACGAATCGTCAGTGCCTGTTGTTCGAGCAAGCGAGCCGCCTCGAAGCAGGCAGCGACCACCACGTCTTGTTCCGGCAGAAACCGGCTCAGCACGTTTCCCGTGTTCAGGGCGTTGTCCAGACGCCGCGCGTCCTCCTGCGACGGCACTCGGCGCCCCGCCTCGATGTGCGCGATGTGCGTCCGGGTCATGACCGCCACGTCGGCCAGTTGCTGTTGCGTCAGCCCCGCCGCTTCACGCTGTTCCTTGAGCCGGTCACCGTAATTCGTGCTCACGCGATCAACTCCCATGTGACAAAGGAGCTGTCGCCTCGCACCCCCTGGCGAGCCTGGCGCGGCGCCTCGCACTTCGTTTGTCGATCGCTACACACAGCGACGTCGATCACGGAGTCACGCCATGCCCGGCCCTTTCGCCCGCCTCTGCGAACCACTGCTTCGCCCTGTCGTCCCCGGTGCGGGGCGGCATCGACGCACCGCGCGGGACCCCGGCGTCCCGTCGCCTCCGCCCGCCGGGGGACCGGCCTCGCGCCGGCTCGGCGCATGCCCGCTGCGCGGTGGGGACCACGCCCTTGTGCGCCCGTATCTCGTCGCGCACGAGCGGCGGGAGCGGGAGAGGCGCCGAAAGGCCCGTCGCCTCTCCCTGGTGATCGCCCCGCAAGGCGTCCACCTCGCCCCACCCCCACACTCGATCCGCTCCCTGGGAATGACCGCATGACACACCACGCCCTCACCCCCGCCCGGCTCCTGCCCCGGACAGGCCCCGAGGGGAAGCCGTGCTATCTCCTGACCGACGGCAGCGGACGCCTCTCCCGTGCCGCCGACACCGTCGAGAGCGTCCAACTCGGCATGGCCGGCGACCTCCTCGACCGCGTGGCCGACATGCTGGACGACCCGGACGTGACGTCCGGCCAACTCCGCTACGTCCTTGCCCGTACGAGCGAGGCCCTGACCGACGTGATGCGGATCGCGGAGAGCAGAGGTGCCCGTCTCCTCGCGCGGGCGGACGGCGGGCCGGGTTGCTGACGTCCCGCGCTCACCGGCTGAGCCGCGCGAAGCGCGCCACCGCCAGCGGGAAGAACACCGCGAGCAGGGCCAGCGGCCAGAGGACCGCCGCCCACACGTGGCCGGACTCGCCGCCGGGGCCGCCGAAGAGGTCGCGGACGGCCGTGGCGGTCTGGGACATGGGGTTCCACTCGACGACCGTGCCCAGCCGGCCGGGCATGGAGTCCGGCGCGGCGAAGGCGTTGGAGAGGAAGCCGACCGGCCACACCAGGATCTGCACCGCCTGCACCAGCTCGGGCTTCCCGGCCGCCAGGGCCAGGAGGATACCGATCCACAGCATGGCGAAGCGGAAGAGCAGGAGCAGGCCGACCGCGCCGAGGAAGGCGCCGGGGCCGCCGTGGGCCCGCCAGCCGAGCGCGTACCCGACGCCGGTCAGCACGGCGAGGCCGACCGCCGACTGGAGCATGTCGGCGGCGGAACGGCCCACCAGCACCGCGCCGTTGGCCATCGGCAGCGAGCGGAAGCGGTCGACGACGCCCTTGTCGAGGTCCCGGGTGACGGCGATCATGGTGCCCTCCAGGCCGAAGGCCATGGTGAGCGCCAGCATGCCGGGGACCAGGTAGTCGACGTACTCGCCGCTCACGCCCCGGCCGCCGCCGACCAGGTAGCCGAACATCAGCAGCAGCATGACCGGGAAGACCAGGCCGACGACGACCGTCACCGGCTGCCGCCCCCAGCGGGCCAGCTCCCGGCGGGTCATGGTCCAGGAGTCGGTCAGGGCGTACGTCACGGGCCTCGGGACCGTGCTCGTGCTCACTCCGGTACTCACACGGCCTCCTTCGTGCGGTCGGTGACGGTGCGGTCGGTGAGGTGCAGGAACACCTCGTCCAGGGTCGGGCGGCGCAGGGCCACGTCCTCCGCGTCCAGACCGGCTTCCTCCAGCGCCCGTACGACGCCGGTCAGTGCCGCCATCCGGTCGGTGACCGGGGCGCTGAGCAGCCGGCGGTCGGCGTCGACGCGGACGCCGGTGAGCGGCAGCAGAGCGACCGCCGCGCCCAGTTGACCGGCGTCGCGCAGGACGACGTCGACGCGGTCGCCGCCGATGGCGGCCTTGAGTTCGTCCACCGTGCCGTCGGCGACGACCCGGCCGGCGTCGACGACCGAGATGCGGTCGGCGAGCTGATCGGCCTCCTCCAGGTACTGGGTGGTGAGCAGGACCGTCGTACCGGCGCCCACCAGGGCGCGGACCGAGTCCCACACCTCGGCGCGGCCGCGCGGGTCGAGTCCGGTGGTCGGTTCGTCCAGGAAGAGCACCTCCGGTTCGGTGAGGAGGGACGCGGCCAGGTCCAGGCGGCGCCGCATACCCCCGCTGTAGGCGCCGACCGGCTTGCGTCCGGTGTCGGTGAGGCCGAAGCGGGCGAGCAGTTCGTCGGCACGCGCGCGTGCCCGTCGTGCGCCCAGGTGATGGAGGCGGCCGACCATCTCCAGGTTCTGCCGACCTCCCAGCTCCTCGTCGAGAGCCGCGTGCTGGCCGAGCAGGCCGATGCGCAGCCGTACCGCGTACGCCTCGGCGACGATGTCGTGTCCGGCCACCTCTATCCGGCCCGCGTCGGGCCGCAGCAGGGTGGACAGGATACGGACCAGGGTCGTCTTGCCCGCGCCGTTCGGGCCCAGTACGCAGTGCACCGTGCCGCGCGCGACCGTGAGGTCGAGTCCGTCGAGCGCGTCCTTGCCGCCGTACTTCTTGCGTGCGCCTTCGACGGTGATCGCCGCGTCGGCCACTGGAACTCCCCTCGCTAGACAAATTTGACTACCCCGGGAAGGTAACGCGCTTCCCTCGGTTGGTCAAACTTGATTAGTGGGCGTCCCCGTAGTGCGGCCGTCCCGTCGCGTAGGGGTTCTCCTCGCCCTCGGCCAGCACACCGACGAACGGCTCGCCCTCACCGGCGAAGGTGTACGCGCCACCCCGGACGCGCGCGACGAGGCCGCGGGTCCACTCGGCGCCGGAGTCGGCCGAGTGGACCCAGAAGTTCATGATCTCGCCGATGTGCCCGAGCTGACCGGGCCCCTCCGCGGGCGTGTAGTACTCGGTGACCGAGGCCCGCCACTCCTCGATCTTCCGCACCCGCTCCTCCAGCAGCGCGAGCGCCTCCTCGCGCGGGAGGTCGACCATGAAGCCGAGCGCCGCGGTGAGCACGTCCGGCCGCTGGTCGTAGGCGGTGAGATAGGCGCGCAGCAGGGTGAGGAACTCCTCGGTGCCCCGCTCGGTGATCTCGTACTCCACGCGCGGCGGACCGCCCACCGTGGACGGCGCGATCTCGTGCGCGAGCAGCAGCCCCTGCTTCGCCATCTGCTTCAGCGCGTGGTAGATCGAGCCGGGCTTGGCGTTGGACCACTCGTGCGCGCCCCAGTACTCCAGGTCATTGCGCACCTGGTAGCCGTGGGCCCGCCCGTGCTGGCGGACCGCGCCGAGCACCAGGAGACGGATCGCTGACATGGGGTCCAGGTTAGGCGGGGAGGCCCTCTTCCCTCGCCACCAGGTCCCGGGCGAAGACGCCGTCGAGGGCTTGGGCTCGCTCAGGCCTCCGTGCGTCCGACGTGCTCGATGTACGGCGTGCGGGCCTCGGCATCGAGACGGTAGAGGACGCGCCACCGGCCGTGACGGAGCCGCCGGTGGTCGGCTCCCCACGCACGGGAGCCCTCCGGCCGGGGACGACCCGCGGGCTGATCGGTGGCGTACAGGAGGTCGTCAACTCCTGCGGGATCGCCCTTGAGGTGCCGGTGGCCGCGTCCAGGGCAGCCGGCTCCCAGACGACCTCCCAGGTCACTCGCCACCCCGCCCGACCGCCTCAAGCAGGGCGCGGCGTGCCTCGGCGTGCGGGACGGGAGTCCCGATGCGCCCGAGCGCGCGGTCCCGTCCAGGCGGGCCGGCGCCGGCGCGTCCCCGACGTCCTCCGGCTCGGCCGGTGACACGAGGACGACGGCCGGTACACCCCGGCCGGTCAGCGTGATGCGTTCGTGCCGCGCGGCTCGCCGGGCCAGCTCACCGAGCTTGCCCCTCGCTTCGGCAATGGGGCGGGTAGCGGACATGCGTCCACTGTGCACCTGGACGCATGTCCGCCCAGCCCGTGTGCGGCTCAGAACGGGAACCCGCTGCGCCCGTGCTGCACCGAGATCCACTTCTGCGTGGTGAAGGCGTCCAGCATCGTGTCCCCGTTGAGGCGGCCGATGCCGGAGTGCTTCTCGCCGCCGAACGGCACGATCGGCTCGTCGTGCACGGTGCCGTCGTTCACGTGGAACATGCCGGTGTCGATCTGCTTGGCGAAGTTGACGCCGCGCTCGATGTTCCCGGTGTGCACGGCGCCGCTCAGCCCGTACGGGGTGTCGTTGACGAGGCGTACGGCCTCCTCCTCGCCGTCGAACGGGACGAGGAAGACGACCGGCCCGAAGACCTCCTGCCGCAGCAGCGCGGAGTCGGCGGGCAGGCCGGTGAGGACCGAGGGCTCGACGAGGTTGTCCGTGGTCGTGCCGCGCACCAGGGCGGTGGCGCCCTCGGCGAGGGCCTGCTCGACCACGCCCGCGAGCGCGTCCGCCTGCGAGGAGTTGATCACCGGGCCGATGACGGTGGACGGGTCGCCGGGGTCTCCGGCCTTGAGGGACTTCACCTTGGCGACGAACTTCTCGGTGAACTCCTCGGCGACCGACCGGTCGACCAGGACACGGTTGGCGGCCATGCAGACCTGGCCCTGGTGGACGAACCGGCTGAAGACGGCGGCGTCGACCGCGTAGTCGACGTCGGCGTCGTCGAGGACCACCAGCGCGCTGTTGCCGCCCAGTTCGAGGACCGAGCGCTTGAAGTGCGCGGCGCACACGGTGGCCACGTGGCGGCCGACCTTGTCGGAGCCGGTGAAGGAGATCACCTTGGGCACCGGGTGCTCCAGGAAGGCGTCGCCGATCTCCGCGATGTCGGTGACGACGACGTTGAGCAGGCCGCCCGGCAGTCCGGCGTCCTGAAGGATCTTCGCGACCAGGGTGCCGCCGACGATCGGCGTGTTCTGGTGCGGCTTGAGGACGACGCCGTTGCCCAGGGCGAGGGCGGGGGCGACCGACTTCAGGGAGAGCAGGAACGGGAAGTTGAAGGGGCTGATGACGCCGACGACACCGACCGGCACCCGGTAGACGCGGTTCTCCTTGCCGTCGACGGGCGAGGGGATGATCCGGCCCTCGGGGCGCAGCGCCAGGTGGACAGCCTCGCGCAGGAACTCCTTGGCGAGGTGCAGTTCGAAGGCGGCCTTCAGGCGGGTGCCGCCCAGCTCGGCGACGATCGCCTCGCTGATCTCCTCCTCGCGTTCCTCCACCAGGCTCAGCGCCTTCTCGAACACCGCGCGGCGCGCGTACGGGTTCGTCGCGGCCCACTGCTTCTGCGCACGTTCGGCGGCCCGGTAGGCGGCGTCGACCTCGTCGACCGTGGCTATGGTGATCGAGGCCAGCTTCTCGTTGTCGTACGGGTTGAAGTCGATGATGTCCCAGGAGCCGGTGCCCGGACGCCACTCGCCGTCGATGTACTGCCGGGCGAGGTCGGTGAAGTACGACGACATGTGTTCCCTCAATCCCTTAGCTGCCGCAGCCGCCGCGAGCGAGCCGCCTGATTGAGCGTCATCGTACTGATGTTTCAAGAGAGTTGAAGGAGCCCCCGCAGAAGGTCGCGGCTCTCGTCCGGGCCCGGGCTGTCCTGCTGGAGTTCCTTCAGCGCCGTCTCGTACTGGGTGACGTCCTCGTGCTTGTCCAGGTACAGCGCACTGGTGAGCTGTTCCAGGTAGACGACGTCCGAGAGGTCGGACTCGGGGAAGCTGAGGATCGTGAACGCGCCACTCTCACCGGAGTGCCCGCCGAAGCCGAACGGCATGATCTGAAGGCGCACATTGGGGCGTTCGGACATCTCGATCAGATGCTGGAGCTGACCGCGCATCACCTCGCGGTCGCCGTAGGGGCGGCGCAGCGCCGCTTCGTCGAGCACGATGTGGAACTCGGGGGCGCTCTCCGCGACGAGGTGCTTCTGCCGCTCCAGGCGCAGCGCCACCCGCCGCTCGACGTCCGCCTCGCCGGCGCCCTTCATGCCGCGCCGGACCACCGCGCGGGCGTACTCCTCGGTCTGCAGCAGGCCGTGCACGAACTGCACCTCGTAGACCCGGATCAGCGAGGCGGCGCCCTCCAGACCCACATAGGTGGGGAACCAGCTGGGCAGCACGTCGGAGTAACTGTGCCACCAGCCCGCGACGTTGGCCTCCTTGGCGAGGGAGAGCAGGGAGCTGCGCTCCTGCCCGTCCGTGATGCCGTACAGCGTCAGCAGGTCCTCTACGTCCCTCGTCTTGAAGCTCACCCGGCCCAGTTCCATCCGGCTGATCTTCGATTCGGAGGCGCGGATCGAGTAACCCGCCGCCTCCCGCGTGATCCCCCGCGTCTCACGCAGTCGCCTGAGTTGTGATCCGAGCAGCATGCGCCGCACCACCGATCCGGGCTCTCCCGCGCTCACGTTCGCCAGCCTCCCCAACCGTCTTCAGGGGCCGAAGTCTGCCACTAAAACACTCCGAGCAGTACTCGTCCGGTTACGGAAACGGAATCGAGCCAAAAGAAATGCGCAGGATCGCGCACGGACCGCTCCGGAACCGGCCATTGACGGAGGTGAAGCAGGGGCGAAGATGACGGAAAAATTGCCCAACAAGCGGTACGGGCAGGTCCATTTCGGTCACGTGCACGTGCATCTGCCCTTGCATCTGCGGTACTCATCCGAAACCATGGTCCCGCACCACCGCGCCGCATCGCTACGACCGCGAACTCCCGGGAGTGCCTCGCATGGGGACGAATGGATCGACCATGCTCCAGCCGTTACGGCAGGGCCTTCCGCCGCTCGACCCCGCAGCCGTGTCGAACGCCGCCTCCTGCGCCCTGCCGCCCCGCTACGAAGCGGTGCGCGAGGCCCGCAAGTTCACCCGCAGGACCCTCGACGGCTGGGACACGGGCGACCGCTTCGACGACGTCTGCCTGGTGGTCTCCGAACTCGTCACCAACGCCCTGCGGCACGCCCTGCCGGCGGACGCCCCTCGGCACGGGGAGCACAACGGTCCCGTCCGGCTTCATCTGATGCGCTGGACCGAACGGCTGGTGTGCGCGGTGCGCGACCCCAGTCACGACAGCCCGGTGACCCGTGACACGGACGACTGCTCGGCGGAGTCGGGCCGGGGGCTGTTCCTCGTCGACTCCTTCAGCGACAGCTGGGGCTGGCACCCGCTCGCGGGGACGCTCAACGGCAAGGTGGTCTGGGCGCTGTTCCGGCTCTGAGACCTGCGGCGGCGGCCTGCGGCCGATGGCCCGGCGGAGGTCAGCTCGCGATCAGGTGGTCGAACTCGCCGTCCTTGACGCCCAGCAGCATGGCCTCGATCTCGGCGCGCGTGTAGACGAGCGCGGGACCGTCCGGGAAGCGGGAGTTGCGTACCGCCACCGCGCCGTCGGGCAGCCGCGCGAACTCCACGCAGGAACCCTGCGAGTTGCTGTGCCGGCTCTTCTGCCAGGCCGCCTCGTGCAACTGCGTGGCGGCCATGCCGTTGTACACGTCGTGGTCCACAGGTCGCTCCCCGGTGGTGCACTGGCTGATGTGGCCATTGATGCAGTGGTCAACTGATCCGGATCATAACCCCGTTCACGTGCAGATGCATAAGCAAATGCACGTGCACGCGCGGTGTTCCTGCGGTTACAGCTCTGACGACCGCTTTGCCGAGCCCTGCTCTCTTTGACGCCGGGCCTCGGGAAGTCGTTCCCGCATGTGCCCCCGGATTCGAAGAATATGCAACAACATGCGACAACACGGGGCCCGCTCGTGACGAGCGGGCCCCGTGTTGTCGCCGGTGCGCGAGGTGCGGCGGCATGCGGTGTCATGCGGCCGCGTGCCGCGCGGGTCAGCGCGTCCCGTACGACGGGTCAGCGCGCCCCGTGGTAGCTCGCGGCTGTCCCTGGGTTGCCCTGGGCAGCCCGCCCGCGCTGGGCCTACCCGGGCAGGGACCGGGCCTGCTCGGGCCTGCTCGGGCCTGCTCGGGCCGGGCTCGGGCCTGCTCGGGCCGGGCTGCCGGGCTCGGGCTCGGTCGGGCTCGGGCTCGCCTGCTCGGGCTCGGTCGGGCCGGGGCCGGGATCTCGGCGCCGGCGCTCGGCCGTCCGGCTGCCGCAGCGCATCCGCATGGCACCCGCGTTCAATCCGGCGCCGGAACGACATCCGCGGTTTCGGCGCGGAGCCCCACCGGACCGTTCCGTCGCCGCCCTCGGCTTCGGCCGATCCGCCCCTGGGTGTCGGTGGCCGGTGCTAGCGTCCGGTTCACGCGGCTTCGGGCCGGGCCCGGTTCGTGAGGATGCGCGCCCGCAAGGCGCGGCGGTACGGGCGGACCTACGTGGGGGTCGGCAGCTCGGAGCCCACCAGCCGGGTGTGCTCCGCCTGCGGTCGCCGGGACGGGCCCCGAACCCTGCACGTGCGGAAGTGGACTGCACCGCCCCGGCTCGGGGAGCAAGGCGGAGCCTGGGGCTTCCGGAGAGAAGAGAGGCGGTGACGTCGGTGATCGCGGAAAGCACGGCGCGCACGGCGAACGCCACGCGCGCGGTGGTGCCTTCGCCGGGCGAGCCGGGGCCGGACGGGCCCAGTGGTGCGCGGGAACGGCGCGGGCGGGCGGTTCGCCGGTCCGTGCGGACCGCCGCCGTGACCGTCGGGCTGGTGGGTGCGCTGGCGCTCACCGCGTGCACCGACGGCGGTGACTCCGGCGACGGCGGCTCGGGCGCGGGCTCCGGCGGCGGTCCTGGCGGGGGCGACAAGTCCTCGGCCGCGCCCAGCGCGTCCGGGAGCGCGGACACGGGCGGTGGCGGATCACCGTCCGCGGCCGCGGACGAACTGGAGGGAAGCTGGCTGGCCACCACCGACGACCGGGCCGTCGCGCTGATGGTCACCGGTGGCGAGGCCGCCCTCTTCGCCACGGGCGGGACCGTGTGCAGTGGTACCGCCGGCGAGGGCTCCGGCACCCGGACGATCCGCCTGAAGTGCACCGACGGCAGTGACGACCGGGCGACGGGCACCGTCGAGTCGGTCGACGGGACATCGCTCAGGGTGGTGTGGCAGGGCGGCCTCGGCGAGGAGACCTACACCAGGTCGGAGGGCGGCTCGCTGCCACCCGGACTGCCGACGGCCGGCCTCGGCTCCTGAACGGGACGGGAGCACCCGCGCCGCGCCCGGGTGACGTCAGAGGATGCGGGAAGGGCGTCTAGGACAGCGGTCGTCGGCGGTCGACCCGGGCGTGGTCGGCCGCGCGGGTCCCCTCCGTCCAGCCCGCCGCGTCGCCCGCGCCGCGCAGCCGGGTCGTCGTCGTCTCCGGGAACATGCGCTCCAGCCGGTCCGTGACCGCGGCCTCCCGGGAGGCGAGGACCGGCAGGAGGTCCGCGCCCGTCGCCGTACCGGACTCGGCCGTGGCCGCTTCCGACGCCGCCCGGAGCCGCGTGCCCGCGCGGTGGGCGTAGGCGGCGAGGAACGACTGACGGAAGGTCTTGGTCCGCCTGCGCCCGCCGGCGCGCTGCGCGGCCTCCGCCTTGGTCATCGCGGCCTCGGCCTGCACCAGAAGCGAGGTGTGGAGGAGCTCGACCGCCTCCAGATCGGCCTCGAAGCCGACGACGGTGGAGAAACCGAGAGGTTCGTTCCACACGGCCCGGCAGTGGTTCGCGTCGGCCACCGCGTCCAGCAGCACCGCCTTGGCCTGCTCGTACGGCGGCTCCACCCCGATCCGGCGGATGCCCGGGGCGTCGGGCGAGGGAGCGTGGGCCGACAGCAGCGCCTCGTCGAGGCTGTGCCGGGCCATCAGCTCCTGCGCCTTGGCGCTGAGCGCCTCCGCCTCCTCCGGATACCCGGTCGCCTCCGCCTTGGCGAGCAGCGCGCGGATGCGGGCGAGGGTGCGCGACTCCGGCCGGTTCTCCCGGCCCCGGTACGGCGACTCCCCCGCCTCCAGGGGCTCCAGTGCGGGCAGGCGCAGCAGCAGGCGGTACAGCTCCAGTACTGCGGTGGCGTGCGAGAAGCGGTCGGTGCGGGGCGGCGCCTGTTCCGGTACGGCGTCGAGCTGCGCGGTCCAGCGGGGACCGCGCGCACGGTCGTGCGGCGCCTGGGCGCGGATCAGCGCGGCCACCAGCCGTCCGTGCACGTCGTCGTCCAGCTCGCGCCGCACGATCCGTACGAGGTCGGCGGGCTGCCAGCCGCGCCGCCAGGCCGTGGCCACGAAGTCCTCGCCCCGCCGGGCCAGTTCGGCGTCCGCGGCCGGGTCGGCGGCGAGCAGCGAGGCGGCGGTGTCGAGGGCGTCGTCGGCGGTGTCGTACAGGGCGGTCTCGAAGGCACGGTCGACGGTGCTGGGCGTACTCACCCGGCGATGGTGCCATGCCCGTCCGGTGCGTCTCACTCCGCGGAATTCCGCCGGGGCCGCGCCGCCCGGCGCCGAGCGTGGCGCGCATGGTGGACATGACTCTCTACGCGGCGTTCCTGGTCGCCGCCTTCGCGCTGTGCATCACTCCGGGGCCCGGCATGATGTTCATCGTGGCGATGGGCGGGCGGGGCGGCCCCGCGGCGGGTGTGACGGCCGCGTTCGGGGTGGCCTGCGCGATGCCGAGCGCAGCGCCCGGGCGAACCGCTGGCTGAACATCGTCTCCGGAACGGTGTTCGCCGGGCTGGCGGTGCGGTTGGTGGTGGCGTCGCCGAAGTAGCCGTGAAGACCGGAGCAGGACTGTCAACCGTTGAGTGACAGTCCCCGGAGCGCAACCTACGGTTGACACATGTCGACGCATCCGAGCATCACGTCCTCCGTACGACTCGACGAACTCATCACGGCGATCAAGAAGGTGCACGCGGAGCCCCTGGAACAGCTCCAGGACGCCGTCATCGCCGGCGAGCACCTCGGTGAGGTGGCCGACCACCTCATCGGCCACTTCGTGGACCAGGCCCGGCGTTCCGGTGCGTCCTGGACGGACATCGGCAGGAGCATGGGCGTCACCCGGCAGGCGGCGCAGAAGCGCTTCGTGCCCAGGGAGTCGGCCGACCTGGACGCGAGCCAGGGATTCAGCCGCTACACGCCCCGCGCGCGCAACGTGGTGATGTGCGCCCACAACGCCGCCCGGACCGCCGGTAACGCCGAGGGCCTGCCCGAACACCTCGTCCTCGGGTTGGTCACCGAGCACGAGAGCCTCTCCGCCAAGGCGATCGCCGCGCAGGGCGTGACCCTCGACACGGTGCGCGAGGCGGCGACCGCGGCGCTCCCGCCCGCCGTCGCGGAGGTCCCCGAACTGGTGCCCTACGGCCCGGCGGCCAAGAAGGTCCTCGAACTCACCTTCCGCGAGGCCCTGCGCCTGGGCCACAACTACATCGGCACCGAGCACATCCTGCTCGCCCTGCTGGAGCACGAACACGGCGAGGGCGTACTCAGCGGACTCGGCCTCGACAAGGACGCCACCGAGCGCTACGTCGTCGAGGTGCTGGCCGAGTTCATCGGGGCCACCGAGAAGACCGGGGAGGCAGGTCCCGGGCAGCAAGAGGCCTGAGGTCCCGGCACAGCGCGGTTCGGGGGCCGATGTCAGACCCTCCTGCGACACTCGCCGCATGGCCGAGAGGTGGGCGCTCGCGGTGGCCGAGGGCGGTGGCGTGGAGGTCGCCCCCCTCGGCCCCGACGGGCTGCCCGCCGGACCGGTGCGGCGGGAGCCCGGTCTCACCGAAGCCGTGCGCAGCAGGCCGGACGTCGTGCGCTGGGTGTGGCGGTCCACCGCCGAGGTCGGCCCGCGCCTGCTCGCCGCGGGGGTGCGAGTGGAGCGGTGCTACGACGTGGAGGCGGCCGAGACCCTCCTGCTCGGCCACGAGGGGCGGCACGGGGAGCCGCGCTCGGCCGCGGCCGCCCTGGCCCGGCTGCGCGGCGGCCCCGTACCGCCCGATCCGCCGCAGCGCTCCGCCGAGCCGGGCGCGCAGTCCTCGCTGTTCGAACCGCAGGCCGTGCACCTCCCCCTGACCGACCTGCTCGCCGTCTACGCCGAGCAGCGGCACCGCCACGACCGGGCCGCGCACCCCGGCCGCATGCGGCTGCTGACGGCGGCCGAGTCGGCGGGGATGCTGGTGGCCGCCGAGATGAACCGCGCGGGGCTGCCCTGGCGGGCCGACGTGCATCGCGAGGTGCTGCACGACCTGCTGGGCGAGCGTTACGCGGGCGGGGGTGAGCCGCGTCGGCTGGCCGAGCTGGCGGAGGAGGTGTCGGCGGCGTTCGGGCGCCGGGTGCGACCGGACCTGCCCGCGGACGTGGTCAGGGCGTTCGGGCAGGCGGGCGTGAAGGTGGGTTCCACCCGCCGGTGGGAGCTGGAGTCACTGGACCACCCGGCCGTGCAGCCGCTGATCGAGTACAAGAAGCTGTACCGGATCTGGGTCGCCCACGGCTGGTCCTGGCTCCAGGACTGGGTGCGCGACGGACGGTTCCGCCCCGAGTTCCTGGCGGGCGGCACCGTCACCGGACGCTGGGTGACCAACGGTGGGGGCGGACTGCAGATCCCCAAGGTGATCCGGCGGGCCGTCGTCGCCGACCCGGGCTGGCGGCTGGTGGTCGCCGACGCCGACCAGATGGAGCCGCGCGTGCTGGCGGCGATCTCCCGCGACCCCGCTCTGATGGAGGTGGCCGGCCGGGAGGCCGACCTCTACCAGTCCGTCTCCGACCGCGCCTTCTCCGGCGACCGCGCGCAGGCCAAGCTCGCCGTGCTCGGCGCGGTCTACGGCCAGACCTCCGGCGACGGCCTCAAGAACCTCGCCGCGCTCAGACGCCGCTTCCCCGCTGCGGTGGCGTACGTCGACGACGCGGCCCGCGCGGGCGAGGAGGGCCGGCTCGTGCGGACCTGGCTGGGCCGCACCTGCCCGCCCGCGCCCGGTGCGGCCGACGGCACCGAGGAGGCGGGCCTGCCGCAGGACGACCCCGCCGGCACCGCGGACCGCCCGCAGGAGTGGGTGCCGGGCTACGCGTCCACCAACGCCCGCGCGCGGGGCCGCTTCGCCCGCAACTTCGTCGTCCAGGGCAGCGCCGCCGACTGGGCCCTGCTGCTGCTCGCCGGGCTGCGCCGGGCCTGCGCGGACATGGCGGCCGAGCTGGTCTTCTTCCAGCACGACGAGGTGATCGTGCACTGCCCCGAGGAGGAGACCGACACCGTCGTCGCGGCGATCCGGGAGGCGGCGGAGCTGGCGGGACGACTGACGTTCGGCCCGACGCCGGTCCGCTTTCCGTTCACGACCGCGGTGGTGGAGTGCTACGCGGACGCGAAGTGAGGGGCGACGGCCGCACGGGGCGGGCAGGGCCGGCCGGCCCTGCCTCCATGGCCACCCCGAGACCGTCCGGCCGCGCCACCACCATCTGCGGTAGCAGCAAACCGGCACTCGCTGAGAAGACGCACGCGATCAGGAGGAGACACGGGCGAGGTCGCCCGGGGACCAGGATCCGCGGTCCGCACGGCTGGTTCTGCTCGCGACGCCGGCGGCGGCTCCAGGGAATCGTCGGTGACGACGGCCACCGGACTCCGAGTCAGGCACGGCTGAGGTCGGAAAGGAGGGCGGGCAGGAGGCGTTCCTCCATGACCGTGCTGCCCGACGCCTGCATCGCGAGGGCCAGTCGGGGGTCCCAGGGGCTGGCCGCGGGCGGTCCCGCGAGCGGTGTGGACTCACCCTCGTCGAGTGCCGCCGTGTAGTCGGCGGCCGTCATCCGCCAGAGGCGGGCGCCGTAGCGGTCCACGGCGTCCGCGGTGATGCGCAGGCCGGCCCAGTCGAAGTCGGCGCGCCAGTGCAGCCGGGCTCCCGCGCGCACGGCGTCGCCGAGCAGTTTGTGGCAGGCGGCGGACGGGACGCCCTCGGTGCACACGAGGGCCGCGCCGGTGTCCTGGAGTTCGCCGGCGGCGGCGCGCAGTACGGCCGGGTTCTCGCAGACGTGGATGGTGCGGGCGGCGGGGACGACGGGGTCGGTGGCCAGCTGCTGGAGGGTGAGCCGAAAGGGGATGCCGAAGTCCGCGGCGCCGCGCAGCCAGTCGCAGACGACGGTGTCGCCCTCGGCGCCGATGTTGAGGACGAGTACCTGGCTGGCGAGGTCGTCCGCGATGGCGCCGGCGCTCTCCCACAGGGCGCGCCGCCCGGCCCGGTCACGCGGCACGGCGAAACCGCCGCCGGTGCGCTGGGCGAGGGCACGCAGGACGAGCTGTTCGAGCGGCGTGCCGGGAACAAGAGCCTTGGTGTCGCCGGTGGCCCACTCCGCGAGAACCGGCAGCGGCAGGACGGCGGGAGATCGTTCCGGGGGGCCTGCGACACGGTCCCCGTCACCGGGGAGCCTCTCCAGAACGCGCACCGCCGCGTCGAGAAGCGGCGCGTCCCCCCGGCGTACGAGACGGGTGAGGGTGCCGTCGGCGGCGATCCGGTCCAGCCATGCGGCGAACCACCCCCGCCCGGCGAGCCGACTGGAGTGGGCGGACTCCAGGGCCTGTTCGCGGCGTGCTTCCTCACCGGCCCGTTCGGCCGGACGGTCACGCAAGGGGCCGTGGAGCCGGCCGAGGGTCTGGAGGAGACCGGTGCCGTAACGGTCGTACAGATACCCGTCCAGGTCACGCAGGGGTACGGCGAGGCGCTTGGCGGTCTCGGACCGGTAGCGGCCGGTGACGCCGATGACGATACGGCGCTCGGCCTCGCCGGGCCCCGTGAGCCCGATGTCGCCGTCGAGCGCGCCCCCCGTGCGCTCCAGTCTGCGGCGGGCGGCGGCGAGCAGCCGGGCCCATCCCTCGCCGCGCAACTCGTCGTACCCGTGATCTTCACCCCGCTCAGCCGGCAACCGGGGCCTCCTCGGGGGCCGGGACGCGGCGGGTGCCGGGCGAGCCGAGGGCGGCGGTGAGGTCGCCGGTGTCGTCGGCGAGGAGCCGGGCGCCGTCCCAGACGAGCAGCAGCGCGGAGACGGTGTGGTCGACGGCCGTGTGCGCGAGGTCGTAGTGGGCGGCGGCGGACACGGAGGCGTGGGCGGCCCACAGGTCGTAGCCGGTCATGAACAGGTCGAGGTCGAACTGCGCGGCCAGTGACATGAGTTCGCCCCGCCCGGTGTCGTCCACCCCGGCGAAGGCCTCGTCCAGGGCGAGCAGACGCGGGGCGTGCGGATCGGCGGAGTTGAGCATGGCGTGCGCGGCGGCGAACAGCGGCAGGTGCAGCGACACGGACTGCTCACCGCCGGACAGGCGGCTGTGCCGGGCGCGGGTGAGTCGCTCTTCGCTCTTGTCCGGGCGTACGAGCTGGAACGCGAACTGCCGCCGGCGCCGGTAGTCGAGGGTCTCGGCGAGCAGCTCGCGGTAGGGCTGGTCGCGGTGACGGGCGCGGGCGGTCTTGATCTGCGCGGCGAAGTGGACGCGCACCCGGGCCAGCCCCTCCGGGCCGAGGCGGGCGGCGTCCGAGTCGAGGAGGGCGCAGACGGCGCGCTGTTCGTCGTCGAGGTGGTCGGCGAGCAGCCAGCTCACCCCGACCGTCGTCCCCGAGGACATCGTGCGCCGTCGCATGTCGGTGTTCATCCTCCGGATCAGGTCGCGGGCGTCGACCGTGCGGTCGTGGATCTGCTGGGCGAGCCGGGTGAGCAGGGCGTCCTCCAGGATGCGCTGCTCGGACTCGGAGAGCAGTTCGGCCTGGTCACGGCGGTGGGAGGAGATCTTCTGGGCGAAGGCGGCGACCGGCAGCGGACCCTCCTCGTCGGCCACGCGGACGAGGATGACCCCGTCGGAGCCGTCCCATTCGGGCCGGTAGTCCTGTCCGGCCGCGGCAAGCTGCGCCTGGAGGTCGTCCAGGGCCTTGGTGAGCCGGGTGACGGACTGCTTGAGGCTGGTCTCGGTGGGGGCGAGGTCGCGGGTCGCGGAGAGGATCGCCTCGTGTACGGCGGCCACGGCCGGCGGGAGTGCCTCACCGGTCCAGTCGGCCTCCTGGCCGGGCCACGCGAGGCCGGGCGGGCAGCGCAGGATGTCGAGGAGTTCGCGGGCGGCGTACGGGCGCAGGGAGCGCGCGGTGTCCTTCTCCTCCGCCGCGGCGACCGACCGGGCCTCGGCGGCGGCCGTACGGCGGGCCTCGGCCGCGGCGGTGCCCGCGATCGCGCCGTGCTGAGCGGTGCGGGCCGCTTCGACCTCCCCCACCAGGGCGTCGATGCCGTCCTCGGCCTCCTGGACCTGGCGCATCACCTCCTGCGCCTCGGCCCCGACGGCTTCCTGGAGGGCCTCAAGTCCCGCGGCCTCCTCGGCGTGCCGGCGGCGCGCGGCGCGCTCGGTGTCCAGCGCCGCCTCCTCGTCCTCGGCGGCGGCGGTGAGCCGTTCGGCGGCTGCCTGTGAGGCCTCGGTCTGGCGGGCGTGTTCGCGGCGGCGGGCCGCCAGTTCGCGGACCGCGGTCTCGAAGGCGCGGGTGGCGGTCTCGACGGCGTCGACGCGGTCGGTCTCGATGACGTGCTCGGCGCCGGCACGACGCAGGGCGCGCTCGGCGACCGAGCAGGCGGCCACCGACTCGTCGTACGCGGTCCGGGCGGCGTCGGCGGCGTCGCGGGTGGCGCGCAGCCTCGCCGCGGTCCGGTCGAGCCCGCGCAGCGCCTGTGTGATGCCGGTGGTGCGGGGCAGGGCGGCGCGGGCGGCGGCATACGCGTCGAGGGCGGCGTCGGTACGGGCCTGCGCGTGCGCCAACTCTTCGCGCTGAGCGGAGAGTTCGGCCAACGACGTCTCGCAGGCGGCGATCCGGGCGGCGCGCCGACGGGCGCGGGCGGTGGCGCCGACGTACTCGGCGTGCTCCTTGGTGTGGGCACCGACCAGGACCCCGGCCGCGTACCGGCCGTCGGGGCTGATCTGCGGGATGCCCGAGTCGAGGTCTCCGGTGACGGCGACGGAGCGCAGTACGGCGGTGATCCGGGCGGCGGTCGGGATCGCGTCGCCGGTGTCGGGGGCCTCGGGGCGCAGGAGGTCGGCCAGACTCGGTCCGCTCAGCGGGGCGCCGGCACGGAGGTAGCCCTCGCTGTGCCCGGGCGTCACGGGGGTGTCCTCGGCGGTGACAAGGGCGTCGAGGAGGCCCGACGCCTCCAGGGCCGCTTCCAGGTCCGCCTGTTGACGGCCCGTCAGCTTGTCGTCGAAGTCGACGAGCCGCCACAGCGGAACGCCCTCGCCGGGCACCCTCCCCCGGGGGCACCCCCTCTGGGGGACTTCGGCCGGGGGGACCCCCGTCTCGCTCCGCTCCGCGGTGCGGCCGCGGGCCGGGGGCGGGGCGTCGTCGTGTTCGGCGGCGATCCGGTCGCGTTCGGCCTCCGTATCGGCGCGGCGGCGCTCCACGTCGGTGCGCTGGGCGCGCAGGGCGGCGAGGGTGTCGCGCACTTCCTGCACGGCGGGCGCGGTGGCCTCGGCGAAGGCGTCGGCGAGCGTGAACGCCTCGGCCTCGCCGGTGAGTGCGAGGGCCTCGGCGAGTCGGCCGGCCCCCTCCTCGGTCAGCAGTTCACCATGTGTGCCCATCCACTGGCCGAAGGCCGTACGGGCCTGTTCGCGGGCGGCGCGAAGGGCCGACTCGGCGGCGGTCTCCGCGGTTTCGGCCGCGGTGACGGCCTCCTCGGCACGGTCGAGGGACACCCGGGCGAGGTCGCGGGTCTGCTCGGCGCCGCGTGCCGTCTGCTGGGCGGCGCGCACGGCCCGTACGCCCTCGTGGCGGGCGGCGGCGAGGGCGGCGGAGCGTTCGGCGAGGCGGGCGGGTTCGGCGTCGGCCGGGGTCCAGGGCAGGCCGGCGGTGTGCGCGTCGTCGGCGACGACGGCGGCGGCCCGGGAGACTGCGGCGTCGAGTTCGGCGGCGAGCCGCGCGGCGTGTTCGGCCTCGGCGCGGGCGCGGCCGGTGGCGGCGCTGCGGCGTTCGCGTTCGGCGCTCGCCTGCCGGGCGGTCTGCTCACAGGTGCGCACCAGGCGTTCCAGGTCGGCCAGTTGCTCGATGGCCTGGTAGGCGGCGGAGGAGCGCAGTTGGTCGAGCCGGGAGCGCTGGGCGGCGAGCGAGGCGTCGGCGGACTCGGCGCGCGCCTCGGCGAGAGTCTGCCGCTCACGGGCCGACGCCAGGTCCGCGACAGCGGCCCTGAGCGCGGCGGCGCGCTCGGCGGTCTCGGTGCGGCGGGCGGTGAGCCGGTCCGCGGCGGCGCGGGCGTGCACCCGCAGATAGGTGGAGTAGCTCGCGAGGAAGGCACGGGTGGCGTCGTCGGCGGCAGTCAGCCCCTCCAGCGTGCGCTGCACGGACTCCATGTCGTCGAAGGAGCGGGCCGCCTCGGCGATCAGGTCGTCGTCCAGGGGGCGCAGGCCGGCGGTGAGGGTGTCGGAGAGCTTGGCCGGGTCGAGGTTCTTGGCCAGCTGCGGGCGGCGCAACGTGAGGATCAGGGTGAGCAGCTGTTCGTACCGCTCCGGGCCGAGGCCGAACAGGCGCTGGTCGACGGCGGCGCGGTAGTCGGCGGTGGAGGCGATCAGTTCGCGGCCGAGTTCGGCGGCGAGCTGCTTCCTCGTCATCGGCCGGTCGTCGTGGGTGAGGAGCGAGAAGTCCTCGCCGACCCGGCCCTCGGCGACGAAGTGCCAGCGAGCGGGCGCGTCGCGGTGCCGCTGGGCGTGCAGCCCGATGCCGCAGGTGACGGCCCGGCCGGTCTCCCGGTGGGTGAACTCGATCCAGACGTATCCCAGCGCGCTGTCCTGCCCGCGGAAGAGCAGGTTGGACTTCATCGTGCGGTCCTCGGCGGCGAACGGGTTGAGCCGCTTGGGGTCGATACGGCCGTCGAGGACGAACGGGAAGAGGACTTCCAGGGCCTTGGTCTTGCCCGATCCGTTGGGTCCGCGCAACACCAGCCAGCCACCGGCGAAGGAGAACTCCTCGTCCCGGTAGTCCCACAGATTGATGATCCCGGCACGGGTGGGGACGAACCGGCCGGCGGAGGCCGTGAGTGAGGGGGCGACGGGAGTGGGAGCGGGGGTGCTCACGGAGTCGGGTCCTTGGTGGTGTCGTCGACGGACGGGGCGGTCTGGGAGGGCGGCCCGGCCGCTGTACGGGTTCTCACGCGGGCCGTGACCCCCCGGTAGCGGGCGAGCAGCGGAAGCGCGAGGGCTCCGCCGTCGACCCGGACGACCAACGACATGGCGGCCAGCAGGTCGAGGGCCTGGCCGAGCAGCCGGTCCGGGTCGCCGCGCAGATCGGCGGCGAAGCCCGCTCCGTACTCGGCGGTGATCTCCCTGAGCCTGCCCCGGAGCCAGGAATCCGTGACGAAGGGGTAACGGGCCTCCGTCGGCGCATGACCCTCGCCGCCTGGTGCCTCGTACGCCGACCCCTCGTCGGGTTCGGCGAGTTCGGTGATCAGCCCGCGCGACGGCAGGGCCGCGTCGATACGCCGGGCGCGGGCCGCGAGGCGTTCGGCGGCGGTGGGCGCGGGCAGCAGTTCGAGGGCGTGCCGTCCGGACCGCTGCACGGCGGCGCTGATCCGGGCGGCGAGCAGCAGCGCGGCCTGCGCGACCGTACCGCCGCCGGGGAAGCGGAGGTCGGACAGCCTGCCGGAGGTGTCGATGAGCGCCACGCCTTCGGCCCGCCGCTCCACCGTCAGCCCGGTCAGCCGCTCCAGGTCCTCGGCGACGGCGGGGGCCCGCAACTGGCCCAGAAGTTCGGTGTCGGCGTCGGCGTAGTACGCGACCGGGTTCTCCAGTACCAGGCGGCGGGCGCGGCGCGCCTGGTCGCGCCGCTGGGCGGCGCGGCCGGCGGACAGGCCCATCGCGCCGGAGGAGTCCAGCAGCGCGGTGACCGAGGTCAGATGCTGCAGGACGCGGGTCGGGTGGTGGACGGCGAGGAGAATCTCGCGGTCGATGTCGTACAGGGCCTCGGCGCGCTCGGGGTCGCCGGCCCAGGCGGTGGCGGAGCCGTCGGCGAGGGTGAGCGCGCCGCGCTCGGTGAGCCAGGTGACGGCGTCGACGAAGGCGTCCCGGTCGGGTTTGCGCGCGGTGTCCAGGCCGAGTCCGTCGATGCGTACGGCGTCGGCGGCGACCGCGTCGGCCAGTTCCCCGAGCGCCACCTGCGCGCCGTGGCGGCCCAGCGCCGCGAGAGTGAGGACGAGGTAGGCGTAGCGGCGCCGGTCGAAGGGGCGGCCCGCGCGGGTGAGGGCCGGGCGGGTGGCGTCCAGGCCGTCCTGGGCGCGCTGGAGCCGGGCGGTGTCGGCGGTGGTCACGAGCCGGTACCCGAGCACCTCCATCAGATCGGTGCGCAGATGGTCGGCCCAGCGGCGCACGGTCGCCAGCGCCGCCCTGTCCGGGTACCCCGGCGTGACCAGCGGATGCCGCAGGACGAGCCGTACCGCCTTCTGGTAGTCGGCGAGTTCGAGCGGGGAGACGCCCTCGGCGACACGGCTCATACGGTGACCTCGCTCATGCGGTGACCTCCAGGCGCAGCCCGTCGAGATGGAGGCGGCCGCGCACGGTGTCGACGGTGGTGGAACCCTCGGCGGGGGCGAGGGTGAGCCGTACCCCGTGGGCGGCGCCGGAGGCCGCGGTGACCCGGCGGCTGGCGGGGACCCGGGCGGCGAGGGCCACGTCCAGCAGGGCGAGCAGCGCCCGCGTCTCGTGCTGGTCGAGCGTCCGGCCGTACACCCCGTCCGACGCGAGGGCGTTCGCGGCACCGCGCCGCTCGGTCTGTTCCTTGAGCTGCTCGGCGCGGAGCAGCGCCCGCCGGTCGTCGTCGCGGTCGATGCGGCCGGGGCCGTACAGGGCGGGGGTGCGGCCGGACTGGACCAGGGTGCGGGCGAGTTCGACCGGTTCGGCCTCCCACCAGGACGTACGCCCCGGGATCCGCTCGGGGTCGGCGTACGGGACGGCGATGTGGCGGGGCGCGCCGAGCCCGAAGACCGCCTGGAACAAGGCGTGCGCGTCCTCGTCACTCTCACAGGAGGTGAACCACTGGGCGAGGTGGCGCAGTTGGCTCTCCCGGCTCACCCCGCCCCGGCGCGCCTCGGTGACCCGGCGCAGCAGGGCGAGGACGGAGCGGATCGCGGTGACGGTCGCGTCCTGCAGCCGCTCGGTCTCGCTGTGCTCGCGCTCGGCGAACCAGTGGACGATGCCGTCCCACCGGTGCCGCCAGTCGGCCAGCCGCTCGGCGGGGCTGCGGAAGAGCCGTTCGTCGGCTTCGGCCGCGTACTCGATCATGCGGTCCACACCGGTGGCCGCGGCCTTCTCGACCGCTTCGGCGAGAAGCGGGGCGTAGCGGCCGAGCTCGGCGGTGAACTCCCGCATGTGCGCGAGGAGCGTGTCCTTGTGGGCGAGGAACACCTCGGGCCGGGTGTCGTTGGTGCGCGCCAGGTCGCCCAGCATGAGGTAGAAGCGGGCGGCGCGCTGCGCCATCTCGTTCAGCACGGAGTCGAGGCGGCCGAGCTTGCGGTACACCTCCTCGCCGTCGCCCGCGGTGTTGGCCTCGGCCAGCGCGCGCAGGTCGCCGAGGATGTCGGGGAAGACGAGGCGGGAGAGTTGCGCGTCCTCCAGGCTCGCGCCGAGCACGTCCTCCACGGCCCGGTACGCCCGGTATCCGGCCTGGGTGAACTGGTACACGTAGTGGCGGTTGCGGTACTCGGCGAGGTTCGCGGCGCGCGTCCCGTCGTACGACCGGTCCAGCACCTGCCACTCCGCGAGCGCGTCGAGCAACGGCTGAACGCCGGCCGAGCCACCCACGGCACCCGCGGCGGGGTGGTCGACGGCGAGCCGCTCCAGCAGCCCCACCGCGTCGGAAGCGTGCAGCAGCACCTGGTAGTTGGCACGTCCGCGGTCGAAGGCCCGCAGCAGCCACAGGTACTCGTGACGCTTCTCGGCGGCGGCGAAGTGGAACAGCCGCAGCCGGTCGTCGAGGGAGAAAGCGTCGATACCGAACGCGCCCTCGTCGACGGGGTCCGGGGCGTGCGGCTCCGGAGCTGCGGATTCGTCACTCACGGATCTTTCGGCTTCCCTTGCTGCGGCTGATACTCGTCCGGCTGGAGACCATCGGGTCCGCACCAGTGTGCCGTACCCCGACCGGTGCGTGTAAGCCGCTCCCCGGCCCGTGCCACCTGTGCTACCTTGCGCCCGCTTGGCGCCGCTACCGGGCGGTGGCCGCCGTGGAGACCCGCCCCGCGGCCGGCTCGGAGGCGGATCGCCGCGTACGCCCCGGGCCGTCCCGTCCCCAGCCGGTCCCCGCGTGCGAAGACGGCCGCTCCAGTGCGCCCCGCCGACAGATCGGACGGGTCGTCGGGCGGCAGAAGCGGAGTGTTCTCTTCGCCGTCACCGCTGTGCAGGGTGGTGGTCGTACCCTTCCACAGCCGGATCACGGAGCCGGGCGGAGCCGTGGAGATCGACAGCCATGAACAAATGCCGAGGTCACAGCCCCGCAATCCGCAACCTCCACTGGCCGTCAACTCCAGACCCACGCATTGCGAAGCGCAGACCGCACGTGCCCGATCGGCCCGAATCCCAAGGTCAACCAAAACAAGAAACCCCAGGTCACGGCGAGTGAGTCCTGGGGTTTCTATGAGCCGCCTTCGGGATTCGAACCCGAGACCTACGCATTACGAGTGCGTTGCTCTGGCCATCTGAGCTAAGGCGGCGCGCTGAGCACCATGGTGCGATCAGCAACGTCGGTAAGTCTACACAGTTTCCGGGGGTGCTTCGCACCCGCCCCGGAGGCCGGGGCTCCGGGGCTCCGGGGCTGTGGGCCTGTGGGCCTGTGGGCCTGTGGGCCTGTGGGCCTGTGGGCCTGTGGGCCTGTGGGCCTGTGGGCCTGTGGGCCTGTGGGCCTGTGGGGCGAGTGAAGCGGGCGGGCAGGGGGTGGCTATGAGCAGCGCTTGCCGTCGTCCGGGGCGGTGCCGCGCAGCAGGTACGTGTTGATCGCGGAGTCGATGCAGGCGCTGCCGCGGCCGTAGGCGGTGTGGCCGTCGCCCTCGTAGGTGAGGAGGCGGCCGGAGGAGAGCTGGTCGGACAGGGCCTCGGCCCAGCGGTACGGGGTGGCCGGGTCGCGGGTGGTGCCGACCACGACGATCGGGGTGGCACCGGCCGCTTCGATGCGGTGCGGCTCACCCGTGGGCCGCACCGGCCAGTACGCGCAGTTCAGGGAGGACCAGGCGAGGCCCTCGCCGAAGACCGGGGACGCCTTCTCGAAGTCCGGGAGGGCGTCGCGCACCTCGTCCGGGGAGGAGAAGGCGGCGGGCAGGTCGAGGCAGTTCACGGCGGCGTTGGCGAACATCAGGTTGCTGTAGCCGCCGTCGGCCTCGCGTTCGTAGTAGCTGTCGGAGAGGACCATCAGGCCGGCGCCGTCGTTCTCCTTCATCACCGAGGCCAGCGACTCGCGCAGCTGCTGCCAGGCGCCCTCGTCGTACATCGCCGCGATCACGCCGGTGGTGGCGAGGGACTCGGTGAGCTTGCGGCCGTCGGCGTCGCCGGCGGGGACGGGCCTGGCGTCCAGGTCGTCGAAGAAGGACTTGAGGTTCTTGCCGACCTGGTCGGGGGAGGTGCCCTTGTCACCGAGGGGGCAGTCCGGCTGCCGCACGCAGTCCTTCGCGAAGGACCGGAACGCCGTCTCGAAGCCCTCCGTCTGTTCCAGGTTCAGGCGGCGTGCGGGCAGGGAGGGGTCCATCGCGCCGTCCAGGACCAGGCGGCCCACCCGGTCCGGGAACAGCCCCGCGTAGGTCGCGCCGAGGAACGTGCCGTACGAGGCTCCGACGTAGGTCAGCTTCTCGTCGCCCAGCACGGCGCGCAGCACGTCCATGTCGCGGGCCGCCTCGACCGTCGAGACGTGGCGCAGCAGCTTCGGCGCGTCCGCTCCGCAGCCCTCGGCGAACTTCTTGTAGGAGTCGACCAGCTCGTCCGCCTCACTCTCGTCGTCCGGCGTGACGTCGGTCTGCGTGTACGCGTCCATCTCACGGCCGTCGAGGCACTCGACCGGCTCGCTGCGGGCCACGCCCCGGGGGTCGACCGCCACCATGTCGTACTGGGCGCGGACCTCGGCCGGGTAGCCGATGCCCGCGTACTGCTGGAGGTAGCCGATCGCCGAGCCGCCCGGTCCGCCCGGGTTGACCAGCAGCGAGCCGAGCCGCTTGCCCGGGCCGGTGGCCCTCTTGCGGGCCACCGCGAGCCGGACGTCCCCATCGGCCGGCTTCGCGTAGTCGAGCGGGGCCTTCATGGTGGCGCACTGGAAGCCGGGGACGCCGCAGTCGCGCCAGTCGAGCTTCTGCTCGTAGTACGGCGACAGCGCGGAGGGCGTGGCCTTCGGCAGCGCGGCCAGGGATGCCTTCGCCACCTCCGTCGAGCCCGCCGCCTCCGCCGCGGGGGAACCTGCGGACGTCGACGCACCCCCGGCCGAGCAGGCGGTGGCGAGCAGCGCGGCGGCGAGCAGCGCGACTCTCAGACGGGTGCTGCCGGTGCGGGTCCTGCGGTGAGTGCGCCTTGAGTGCATCCAGCGAGGGTAACTCTCCGCGAGGAGGGTGTTGCGGTGCGTGGCGCGCGTGGCCCCGTACGTGTTACGGCGTCAACCGGGCGCTCCTCCGGGGCGCGCGCTCAGCCCGATCTGAGCGCCATCGTCATCGCCTCCACCGCCAGCAGCGGGGGCACGTTGCGGTCGAGGGCCTCCCCGCAGGCGGCGATCGCCTCGATGCGGCGCAGGGTGGACTCGGGCGTGCTGCCGCGCGCTAGGCGCTCCAGGGCGTCCTCCGCGTCGGTGTTGGCGATCGCCACGCGGGAGCCGAGCTGGTAGGCGAGGACGTCGCGGTAGAAGGCGGTGAGTTCGGTCAGGGCGAGGTCGAGGCTGTTGCGCTGCGTACGCGCCTTGCGGCGTTTCTGGTCTGCCTCCAGGTCCTTCATCACGCCCGCCGTGCCGCGCGGCAGGCGCCCGCCCTGGGCCGCGCCCAGAGCGGCTTTCAGTTCCTCGGTCTCCTTGGTGTCCATCTCCTCGGCGAGCTGCTTGGCGTCCTCCGCCGCGGCGTCGACCAGCTCCTGCGCCGCCTTGAGGGCACCGCCGACGTCCTCGACCCGCAGCGGCAGCTTCAGCACGGCGGCCCGGCGGGCGCGAGCGGCCGGGTCCGTGGCCAGGCGGCGGGCCCGGTCGATGTGGCCCTGGGTGGCGCGGGCGGCCGCGGCTGCCACGTCCGGCTCGACGCCCTCGCGCCGGACGAGCATGTCGGCGACGGCCTCGACCGACGGCGTGCTCAGGTTCAGGTGGCGGCAGCGGGAGCGGATCGTGGGCAGGACGTCCTCGACGGACGGGGCGCACAGCAGCCAGACCGTACGCGGGGCGGGCTCCTCCACGGCCTTGAGGACGGCGTTGGCCGACTTCTCGTTCAGCCGCTCGGCCTCCTCGACGAGGATGATCTGCCAGCGGCCGTTCGCCGGTGAGGTGAACGACTTGCGGACGGTGTCCCGCATGTCCTGGGCACGGATCTCGGCGCCCACCGCGACCACCGTGCTGACGTCCGCGTGGGTGCCGATCAGCGCCGTGTGGCATCCGTCGCAGAAGCCGCAGCCGGGGACGCCGCCGAGGGCGCGGTCGGGACTCACGCACTGCAGCGCGGCGGCGAAGGCCCGGGCCGTCTGTGTCACCCCCGAGCCGGGCGGGCCGGTGAACAGCCAGGCGTGCGTCATGCTCGTCGCCTGCGGCAGCGGGCCGGCTGCCGCGGCGGCGGTGACGAAGGCGTCGGCGTCCCGGGCAGCGGCGGCGAGCGGCTCGCTCGCCTTCTCCTGCCCGACGAGGTCGTCCCACACGGTCATGGGTCACGCCGTCCTTCCGTCACAACCGAGCAATCACACCGAGCCGTCGCTCCAGGCCGGCACACCGGCCCGTCGCACCGCAACCGCATCGCATCGCACCGCACCGATCCGCATCGCATCGCGCCGCACCGATCCGCATCGCGCCGCACCGCGCCGCACCGCACCGCACCGTCCATTGTGCGGGGCGGCACCGACAACGCGGGCCGGACCGCCGGACGCGTGCCCCGCGGACCCGCGGTCCTGCGGACCCGCGGTCCCGTTACTCAGCGTCGTCCCCGGCTCCTGCCCCGACGGCCGTCGTCGTCACCTCGTCCTGCGGGGCCGTCGTCGCCCCGGCCGCCCTCGTCCTCGTCATGCGGTCCGAGCAACTCGTCCGCCAGCGTCGGCAGGTCGTCCAGCGGGGTCTCCTCGGCCCAGTCGGAGCGGCGCCTGCGGGGTGGCGCCTGGTCGGGGTCGATCCGGGGCAGCTCGCGCGTGCGGTCCTGAGGTTCCTCGGCAGGGTCGGCACCGGCGCCCCCGCCCTCCTCGCGGAAGTAGCCCGGCGGGACCCGGTCGGCGGGATCGTCCCCGCGTACAGGCGGCAGGGCCGCCGTCTCGTCGGCGGCTCCCGGCCTCACGGGCGGCAGCACCGCCGTCTCGTCGGCGTCCCGCGGCTCCACCGCCGGCAGAACCGCCGTCTCGTCGGACGCGCCGGACGGCGCCGGTGGCACGGGCAGCTCGGTCGTCGCCTCGGACTCGGACCCGCCGGGCGACCGGCCGCCGTCGTCACGCCCGCCCCGGACGTCGTCCCCGGCGTCACCGCGGTCGTCGTCCTGAGCGTCCCCGACCGGCCGCAGTACCCCCGTGTCCTCCGCAGGCCCGCCGGAGGCGTTGGCCGGGGCCACGATCGGGGTCGGCACGGTCACCACGTCGGTGGGGGCCGGGGCGGCCGGCTTCGGACGGGGAGCGTCCGCCGCCGGAGGGGCGGCCGACTTGGGGCCGGCCGCGGCCGCGGCCGCCGCCTCCTCCGCCGCCCGGCGTGCCTCCTCGGCACGCAGCAGGGCCTCCTCGGCCTTGCGCTGCTTCTCCAGACGCCGGGCCTCGGCCTCGGCGCGCAGGCGCTCCTCCTCCTCGGCCTGCTTGCGGCGCCGCTCCTGCTCGGCCCGCAGCCGCGCCTCTTCCTCCGCGCGTGCCTTCTCCTCGGCGAGGACCCGTGCCCGCTCCTCCTCGGCCTTCCGGCGGGCTGCCTCGGCCCGCTGCCGGGCTTCCTCGGCCTGGCGCTCGGCCTCGCGCCGCTGCGCCTCCTCCAGTTCGCGCCGCTTGCGCTCCTCCTCCTCGGCGCGCAGCCGCTCCAGCTGTTCGAGGCGCTCGCGCTCCAGGCGCTCCTCCTCGGCCTTGCGTGCGGCCTCTTCCTCGGCCTTGCGGCGGGCCTCCTCCTCGGCCTTGCGGCGGGCTTCCTCCTGGGCCTCGATCTCGGCCTCGGACAGCGGCAGCACCTGGTCGAGCCGGTGGCGCACGACGGTGGTGACGGCCTCCGGCTCCTGGCCGGCGTCCACGACGAGGTAGCGGCCGGGGTCGGCGGCGGCCAGGGTGAGGAAACCGGAGCGCACGCGCGCGTGGAACTCGGCGGGCTCCGACTCCAGCCGGTCCGGGGCTTCGGTGAACCGCTCGCGGGCGGCCTCCGGCGACACGTCCAGCAGGACGGTCAGGTGCGGTACGAGCCCGTTGGTGGCCCAGCGGTTGATACGGGCGATCTCCGTGGGAGACAGGTCGCGTCCGGCGCCCTGGTAGGCCACCGAGGAGTCGATGTAGCGGTCGGAGATGACCACGGCACCGCGCTCCAGGGCGGGCCGTACCACGGTGTCGACGTGCTCGGCGCGGTCGGCGGCGTACAGCAGCGCCTCCGCGCGGTGCGACAGACCGGCGCTCGAGATGTCCAGCAGGATGGAGCGCAGACGCTTGCCGACCGGGGTCGCGCCGGGCTCGCGGGTGAGCACGACCTCGTGCCCCTTGCCCCGGATCCACTCGGCGAGGGCCTCGGCCTGGGTGGACTTGCCGGCCCCGTCGCCGCCCTCCAGGGCGATGAAGAAGCCGCCCGCCGCGGGCGTCGGCACCGGGTCGTCGCCGCCGAGCAGCGCGTCCCGCAGGTCGTGCCGCAGTGGCACGCCGGAGCGGTCGTCGACCTTGGCCAGCACGAGCGCGGCCAGCGGCAGCAGCAGCGCGCCGAGCAGCATCACGACGAACGCGGCGCCGCCGTGGGCGAAGACGAACTTGCCGCTCTCCAGCCGGTGCGGCCCGATCGCCGCGGCCACCACGGGCGCGACGACCGCGCCGAGCGCCACGCAGATTCGGACGACCGCGTGCAGGTGCTCGGTGACGCGTGCCCGGCGGTGGTCCTCGGTCTCCTGGTCGAGCAGCGCGTGCCCGGTGTTCGCGGCCACGCCGGCGCCGACCCCGGTCAGCGTGAGGAGCAGCAGCACGGTGGTGTCGTCCGGGACGAGCCCGGCGGCGAGCAGGGTGACGCCGACGAAGGCGATCGCCAGGGCGAGCAGCCGCCGGCGGGACAGGGAGGGCAGCAGGGCGGGGGCCGTGCGGATGCCGACGACGACGCCGCCGGTCAGCGCGCCCACCATCAGCCCGTAGAGCACGGGGCCGCCGCCGAGGTCCTTGGCGTGCAGCACCGCCACGGCGACCGTGGCGGCCACCACCGAGGCGACCGCGGCGCAGGCGAACACCAGCAGCGGGAGCACTCCGGTGCGGCCCTTGTCGACGCCGGTGCCGCTCTTGGGCCGACGCATGCCCTCCAGCGGTGACCGCGCGCGCGGGGTGCGCACTCCGGGCAGCTCCAGGAAGGTCAGCACGGACAGGGACGCGGCGAACAGTCCGGCCGCCACGTACGAACCGAGCGCCGCCTGGTGCCCGGCGAACCAGTCGATACCGGCGCCCAGCAGGTTGTTCAGCAGCCCGGCGACGACCAGCGCGGCGCCCGCGAGGGGGATGGCCACGAAGCTCGTGCGCAGCGACAGGCGGCGCAGCGCGTCCATGTGGTCCGGCAGCGGTCGTACCGTCGCGCCCTCCGGGGGCGGTGCGGGCAGCAGCGCCGGGGCCGCGCTCTCGCGGCACACCGTCCAGAAGCGCTCGGCGACGCCGGTGACGAAGACGGTCACCAGGAGGACGGCGAGCGCGTCGTCGGGCGTCCAGTCGGTCCACAGCGGCGCGACGATGAGCAGCGCGGCCCGCAGCCCGTCGGCGCCGACCATGGTCCAGCGCCGGTCGAGCGGACCGTCCCGCGAGGTGAGTGAGGTCAGGGGCCCGAGCAGTACGGCACCGAAGAGAAGCGTCGCCAGGACGCGTACGCCGAAAACGGTCGCCACTGCGAACGCCACGCCCCGGTATCCCCCGCCGAACGAGCCCGCGCCGATCGCGGCCTGCACGACGAGGAGGACCAGCACCAGGAGGGCGAGGATGTCGCCGACACCCCCCACGAGCTGTGCGCTCCACAAGCGCCTCAGCTGCGGACGGCGCAGCAGGGCGCGGACGGCGCGCTCGCGGGAGTCCGCGACCAGGGCGTCGTCCGAGGCGGGGTGAGGGGCCGTTGGCTGCTCGGCTCGCGTCATGCGTTCAGCCTATCGGTCGCCGCCGACAGTCCGGCGTGCCCTGCCGAACGTACGCGCGCCCCGACACCGAAATGATGCCGGGGCGTGCGTTTCGCGAAGAGCGTGCGCGGCCCTCGCCTTCCGTGCTCCGTGCTCCGTGCTCCGTGTCCGGTCCGGCACTGACCGGTGCTCAGTCCTCCGACGCCTTCGACGCGGTGGCCTTCTTGGCGGTCGTCTTCTTCGCGGCGGTCTTGGCCGTGGTCTTCTTGGCGGTCGTCTTCTTCGCGGCGGTCTTGGCCGTGGTCTTCTTGGCGGTCGTCTTCTTCGCGGCGGTCTTCTTCGCCGTCGCCTTCTTGGCCGGGGCCTTCTTGGCGGCGGTCTTCTTCGCCGTCTTCTTGGCGGGCCCCTTGGCGCGCTTCTCGGCGAGCAGCTCGTAGCCCCGTTCGGGCGTGATCTCCTCGACGCTGTCGCCGGAGCGCAGGGTCGCGTTGGTCTCGCCGTCGGTGACGTACGGGCCGAAACGGCCGTCCTTGACCACGACCGGCTTCTCGCTGACCGGGTCGGTGCCCAGCTCCTTCAGCGGCGGCTTGGCCGCGGCCCGGCCACGCTGCTTGGGCTGGGCGTAGATCGCCAGCGCCTCCTCCAGCGTGATCTCGAAGAGCTGCTCCTCGGTCTGGAGGGACCGCGAGTCCGTGCCCTTCTTCAGGTACGGGCCGTAGCGGCCGTTCTGCGCGGTGATCTCGACGCCCTCGGCGTCGGTGCCGACGACACGCGGCAGCGACATGAGCCGCAGCGCGTCGTCCAGGGTGACCGTGTCCAGGGACATCGACTTGAACAGCGACGCGGTGCGCGGCTTGACGGCGTTCTTGCCGGTCTTCGGAGTGCCCTCGGGGAGTACCTCGGTGACGTACGGGCCGTAGCGGCCGTCCTTGGCGACGATGGCGTGGCCGGTGGCCGGGTCGGTGCCCAGTTCGAAGTCGCCGCTCGGCTTGGCGAGCAGTTCCTCCGCCAGCTCCACGGACAGCTCGTCCGGCGCCAGGTCCTCGGGGACGTCGGCGCGCTGGTGGTTCTCGGCGTCCTTCTCGCCGCGCTCGACGTACGGGCCGTAGCGCCCGACGCGCAGCACGATGTCGTCGGCGACCGGGAAGGAGGACACCTCGCGTGCGTCGATCGCGCCGAGGTCGGTCACCAGTTCCTTGAGGCCGCCGAGGTGGTCCCCGTCGCCGTTGCCGGCGTCGGCCGCGCCCGTGGCGAAGCCGCTGTCGGACGCCGTCTCGCCGAAGTAGAAGCGCCGCAGCCACGGCACGGCCTGGGCCTCGCCGCGGGCGATGGCGTCGAGGTCGTCCTCCATCTTGGCGGTGAAGTCGTAGTCGACGAGCCGCCCGAAGTGCTTCTCCAGGAGGTTGACCACGGCGAAGGACAGGAAGGACGGGACGAGCGCCGTGCCCTTCTTGAAGACGTAGCCGCGGTCCAGGATCGTGCCGATGATCGACGCGTACGTCGACGGGCGGCCGATCTCGCGCTCTTCCAGCTCCTTGACCAGCGACGCCTCGGTGTAGCGGGCCGGGGGCTTGGTGGCGTGGCCGTCGACCGTGATCTCCTCGGCCGTCAGCGCGTCGCCCTGGGCGACCTGCGGCAGCCGGCGCTCGCGGTCGTCCAGCTCGGCGTTCGGGTCGTCGGCGCCCTCGACGTAGGCCTTCAGGAAGCCGTGGAAGGTGATCGTCTTGCCGGAGGCGCTGAACTCGACGTCCCGGCCGTCGGAGGCGGCGCCGCCGATCTTCACGGTGACGCTGTTGCCGGTCGCGTCCTTCATCTGGGAGGCGACGGTCCGCTTCCAGATCAGCTCGTAGAGCCTGAACTGGTCGCCGGTCAGTCCGGTCTCGGCGGGCGTGCGGAAGCGGTCGCCGGAGGGGCGGATCGCCTCGTGCGCCTCCTGCGCGTTCTTGACCTTGCCGGCGTACGTGCGCGGCTGGGCGGGCAGGTAGTCGGCGCCGTACAGCTGCGTCACCTGGGCGCGGGCGGCGGTGACCGCCGTGTCGCTCAGGGTCGTGGAGTCCGTACGCATGTAGGTGATGTGGCCGTTCTCGTACAGCTTCTGGGCGACCTGCATGGTCGACTTCGCACCGAAGCCGAGCTTGCGCGAGGCCTCCTGCTGCAGCGTCGTCGTACGGAACGGGGCGTACGGCGAGCGGCGGTACGGCTTGGACTCGACGGAGCGGACGGCGAAGCGCGTGTCCTCCAGGGCGGCGGCGAGCGCGCGGGCGTTCGCCTCGTCGAGGTGGAGGGTGTTCGCGCTCTTGATCCGGCCCAGGGAGTCGAAGTCGCGGCCCTGCGCGACGCGCCGTCCGTCGACCGTCTGGAGGCGGGCGACCAGCGACGACGGGTCGGAGGCGTCCCCCGCGCGGCCGGGCGGGGGTCCCTCCGCCGGAGCGAAGTCGGAGGTGGGGGAGAAGGTGCCCGTCAGGTCCCAGTACTCGGCGGAGCGGAACGCCATGCGCTCGCGTTCCCGCTCGACCACGAGGCGCGTGGCGACGGACTGGACGCGGCCGGCCGACAGCTTCGGCATGACCTTCTTCCAGAGGACCGGCGAGACCTCGTAGCCGTAGAGGCGGTCGAGGATGCGGCGGGTCTCCTGGGCGTCGACGAGCTTCTGGTTGAGCTCGCGCGGGTTGGCGACGGCGGCGCGGATCGCGTCCTTGGTGATCTCGTGGAACACCATGCGCTTGACGGGGATCTTCGGCTTGAGGACTTCCTGCAGGTGCCAGGCGATGGCCTCGCCCTCGCGGTCCTCATCGGTGGCGAGGAAGAGCTCGTCGGAGTCCTTCAGCAGGTCCTTGAGCTTTTTGACCTGGGCCTTCTTGTCGGCGTTGACCACATAGATGGGCTGGAAGTCGTGTTCGACGTCCACACCGAGGCGGCGGACCTCGCCGGTGTACTTCTCGGGCACCTCCGCGGCGCCGCTGGGAAGGTCGCGGATGTGCCCGACGCTCGCCTCGACGACGTAGCCAGGGCCGAGATAGCCCTTGATCGTCTTCGCCTTGGCAGGCGACTCGACGATGACGAGTCGGCGGCCGCCCTTCGCGGTCTCGCTGGTCGGGGACAACTTCGCTCTTCTCTCCGGTCGACGCTGGGCCTCCCCAGGCAGTGCTCCCGGGGTCGGGGGTGCTGCATTTCGGTCGTGACGCTGCGGAGTGTGACGGTACCTCCCGCCCCCGTGTCAAACGGGGAAAGCCCGCAACGGCCACTCGAACGGTAACCCGACGAACCCTGTTCCTGCCGCCCGGAGTGCCCACCTGCCCCGACGCGTGTATCCGGAGTGCGATCCGCCGATTACTCGGGCGGGGATGCGGCCGGGGGCCGGAACCGGCCTCTCACCCGTGCGTCAGGCACCAAGCCCCGAGGGCCAGCGCGACCACGGCGGCGACGCTCGCGACCGTCGCCGATGCGACAGGGCTCACACCGAGCGCGACGGGCCGGCCGTGCCGCACCCGCGTCGTGGTCCACATCAGCAGTCCCGCCCCGAACAGGGTGAACACCGATCCCGCGAAGATCGCCGGTCCGCTCTCCATGGTCCCCGTGCCCCTCTTCTCCCACCCGCTGGTGCCCAGCTTCCGGGAGGCTGTCACGCGCGGGCGGCGGGCAGGCGAACCCCGGGTGAACGGGGAGCCGACGCGTCCACCGCCCGCCGTCGGCCGTGGCTCGTTCCCCGCGGGTCGACGGGGCGGGGCGGCGCGGAAAAAGATGGGGAAGCGTACCCGCGCCCGTCTTCCACGCAGCGCTACGCCGGTTCGCGGCCCGGCGCTACGCCGGTGCGAGACGCGGCCCTACGCCGGTTCGAGGAAGCCCTGCTCCACCAGCAGCCGGATCTGGGCGGGCGTGCGGTCGCGCAGCGCCACCGGGTCCTCGCCCACCAGCTGGGCGATGGCGTCCAGGATGCGGCCCGCGCTCATGGTGCCGTCGCAGACCCCCGCGAAGCCGGCGCCGACCGTGTCGACGCGGGTGGCCCTGCGCATGCCGCGGTTCTGGCGCAGGACGACGTGCTCCGGGTCTTCGGCGCCGGGCAGGCCGACCTGCTCCTGGACCACCTCGCCGGCCAGCGTGAAATGCGCTTCGAGCAGGGCCGCGTCGTCGTGGGCCCGCAGGTAGTCGACGCGGTCGAAGTGGGCGCGCACGGTCTCGCCGAGCGGCTGCTCGATCGGGTGCGGCCATTCCTCGGCGACGACCGAGGGCTCGGTGGCCCCGGTCCGCCGCAGCGTGATCCAGCCGAAGCCGACGGCCCTGACCTCGCGTGCCTCGAACTCGTCCAGCCACGCGTCGTACCGCGCCTGGTAGTCGGCCGGGTCGCCACGGTGGTCGCCCGCGTCCCTGAGCCACAACTCGGCGTACTGGGTGACGTCCTG
This sequence comes from Streptomyces sp. NPDC048392, assembly GCF_043200575.1. Lineage (NCBI taxonomy): Bacteria > Bacillati > Actinomycetota > Actinomycetes > Kitasatosporales > Streptomycetaceae > Streptomyces > Streptomyces sp. NPDC048392. The sequence goes on along the minus strand of NZ_JBICYB010000018.1, from coordinate 26,634 downwards.
CACCTCACGCTGCACGATCCAGGCGTCGCAGCCGCGCGGCACCCAGGAGCGCAGCCGGTCCGTCCAGTCCTCCCCCTCCACGTGCTGCCAGTTGGCGAGGAAGTGCGCGAATCCGCCCTCGTTCAGGCGCTCCCCCGTCTGCTGAACGAGCGAGCGGCACAGATCGTCCCCGCCCATCCCGCCGTCGCGGTAGGTGAGGCGGGCGCCGGGCGAGATCACGAACGGCGGGTTGGAGACGATGAGGTCGTACGTCTCGTCCTCGGCGACCGGCTCGTAGAGGGAGCCCTCGCGCAGGTCGGCGGCCGGGGCTTTGGACAGGGCGAGGGTGAGCGCGGCGATGTGCAGCGCGCGCGGGTTGACGTCGGTCGCCGTCACGCGCGTGGCGTGCGCGGCGGCGTGCAGTGCCTGGATGCCGGAGCCGGTGCCGAGGTCGAGGGCGTCGGAGACGGGCGTGCGGACGGTGAGGCCCGCGAGGGTCGTGGAAGCGCCGCCGACGCCGAGGACGACACCCTCGGCGTGGCTGCCGATGCCTCCGGAGCCACCGACCGCGCAGCCGAGGTCGGAGACGATGAACCAGTCCTCGCCGCCGGGGCCGCCGTAGGGCCGGACGTCCACGGTGGCCGCCACCTCGTCGTCGCCCGCGCGGACGAGCCACCCGCTCTCCAGGCAGGCGTCGACGGGCAGAACGTCCTCCACGCGCGCGTGGCGGACGGGTTGCTGCAGCAGGAACAGCCGGACGAGCAGTTCGAGCGGCGTGTCGCCGCGGGTGGCCCGGAGCGCGGGCACGGTCTCGCTGCGCGACAGGGCCGCGTAGGCGGGGGCGCCGAGCAGCTCCAGCAGTCCGTCGGCGGTGAAGGACGCCCCGAGCAGGGCGTCCCGCAGCCGGGCGGTGACGTCGGGGCGGTCGGCGCGGGGCAGGGGGGACAGGCTGGCGTTACTCACGCCCCCATTGTGGCCCCGCGTCCTCCGACCCGCCCCGCGTCCGCGTGGGGGAGGTCAGCCCGCGGCGGCCGACGGCGTCGCGGAGGCCGACTTGCAGCTCTCCTGCCTCGCCATCGCCTTGCCGACGTCGCCCTCCTCGAGGGTCTTCAGCGCGTCGCTGCCGCTCTTGCTGAGCTTGTTCAGCTCGGTGGCGATGTCCTTGAGGCCGTCGGCGAACTTGGCCTGGTCCTTGGTGTTGAGGTCCTCCACCTGCTTGCGCAGGGACGCGTACGAGGAGGAGAGGCCGTTCAGCTCGGTGACCGCGTCCTTCTGCTTCTTCTCGCCGTCGTCGACGTCCGGAGCGCCGGCCTTCCGTACGGTGGCGGCCATCGCCTTGTAGGCGTCGGACATGTCCTGGAACGCCTTCGCGTCGGTCTTCTGGACCTCTGCCGGCGTGCTGTTGTCGGAGGTCTCGTTCTGGATCGCCGCGTTGGCCGCCTCGATCTTCTTGGCCTGCGGCTGCACTCCCTCGCAGACCTCCTTCGCCCAGGAGTCCAGCTTCTCGTTGTCGTCGCTGCTGCTGCATCCCGTCAGCGCCAGTACCAGTACCGCACCGCCGGACAGTGCGGCCGCGAGCTTCTTGTTCACCGGATTGGTCCCTTCCATGGCTCTCGGCCCCGGAACATACACGCCGGATGGGGGACATCCACCGGACGAACATCCATTAAGACCGTATTGAAGCCATTTGCACCAAGAGAGAGAAGGCTCACGGTGTCGGGTGCGCGCACGCGCGCGGCGGGGGGGGGGGGGGGGCGCGCCCCCCCCCCCCCCCCCCCCCCCGCCGCTTGAGCTGTGCCTCTAACGAGGCCGAACGGTGGTTGCGGAGGTGGGCCTACGAAACCACCGCCGGGTCGGCCGACTTGGGCTCCTGATCCGAGTTGTCCTCGTCGCCCATGGCGATCCCGCGCCGTTTGGAGACGTAGACCGCCGCCGCGATGACGACGAACGCGACGACGGCGACCAGTACCCGCACGCCGATGCTCTTGTCGGCCCCGTAGGAGAACTTGATGACCGCCGGAGCGATGAGCAGCGCCACCAGGTTCATGACCTTCAGCAGCGGGTTGATCGCCGGGCCTGCGGTGTCCTTGAAGGGATCACCGACCGTGTCACCGATGACGGTCGCGGCGTGGGCCTCGCTGCCCTTGCCGCCGTGGTGGCCGTCCTCGACCAGTTTCTTGGCGTTGTCCCAGGCGCCACCGGAGTTGGCCAGGAACACCGCCATCAGCGTGCCCGCGCCGATCGCACCCGCGAGGAACGCGCCGAGTGCGCCCACGCCGAGCGTGAACCCGATGAAGATGGGCGCCAACACGGCGAGCAGCCCGGGCGTGGCGAGTTCCCGCAGGGCGTCCCTGGTGCAGATGTCGACGACCTTGCCGTACTCGGGTTTCTCGCTGTAGTCCATGATTCCGGGCCGCTCCCGGAACTGCCGCCGCACCTCGAAGACCACCGCGCCCGCCGACCGCGACACCGCGTTGATCGCCAGCCCCGAGAAGAGGAAGACGACCGCCGCGCCGGCGATGAGCCCGACGAGGTTGTTGGGCTGCGAGATGTCCATCATCAGGGTCATCGGCGCGCCGTCGCCGCTGAGGCTCTCGCCCACGTCCGCCGCGCCGGTGGTGATGGCGTCGCGGTACGACCCGAAGAGGGCCGCCGCCGCGAGGACGGCGGTGGCGATGGCGATGCCCTTCGTGATGGCCTTGGTGGTGTTGCCGACGGCGTCCAGGTCGGTGAGCACCTGGGCACCGGCGCCCTCGACGTCGCCGGACATCTCGGCGATGCCCTGCGCGTTGTCGGAGACCGGCCCGAAGGTGTCCATGGCGACGATCACGCCGACCGTGGTGAGCAGGCCGGTGCCGGCCAGTGCCACCGCGAACAGCGCCAGCATGATCGACGTACCGCCGAGCAGGAAGGCCCCGTAGACGCCGAGGCCGATCAACAGGGCGGTGTAGACGGCGGATTCCAGGCCGAGCGAGATACCGGCGAGGACGACGGTGGCGGGGCCGGTGAGCGAGGTCCTGCCGATGTCCTTGACGGGCCGTCGGGTGGTCTCGGTGAAGTAGCCGGTGAGCTGCTGGATCAGGGCGGCGAGCACGATGCCGATCGCCACCGCGACGAGCGCGAGGACGCGCGGGTCGCCGTCCCGGCCGGCGATCGCCGCGTCGGTGACGCCGTCCAGCTCCGAGTACTTCCCGGGCAGGTAGACGAAGACGGCGACCGCCACCAGCACCAGCGAGATCACCGCGGAGATGAAGAATCCCCGGTTGATCGCGCTCATACCGCTGCGGTCGGAGCGCCGGGGCGCCACCGCGAAGATGCCGATCATGGCGGTGAGCACGCCGATCGCCGGGACCAGCAGCGGGAACGCCAGTCCGGAGTCGCCGAAGGCCACCTTGCCGAGGATCAGCGCGGCCACCAGGGTGACGGCGTACGACTCGAAGAGGTCGGCGGCCATGCCCGCGCAGTCGCCGACGTTGTCGCCCACGTTGTCGGCGATGGTCGCGGCATTGCGCGGATCGTCCTCCGGAATGCCCTGTTCGACCTTGCCGACCAGGTCGGCGCCGACGTCGGCGGCCTTGGTGAAGATGCCGCCGCCGACTCGCATGAACATCGCGATCAGCGCGGCACCGAGGCCGAAGCCCTCCAGGACCTTCGGCGCGTCGGCCGCGTACACCAGCACCACGCAGCAGGCGCCCAGCAGACCCAGCCCCACCGTGAACATGCCGACCACGCCGCCCGTGCGAAACGCGATCTTCGTCGCTTTGTGCGAGACGAGAGTGAGATCCTTTTCCGGTTCGCCGGGGGCCGGAGTCGCTTCCCGCGCCGCCGCGGCGACGCGCACATTGCTGCGTACGGCCAGCCACATGCCGATATAGCCGGTGGTCGCCGAGAACGCCGCGCCGATCAGGAAGAAGATCGAACGTCCGGCACGTTGATTCCAGTCGTCCGCGGGCAGCAGCATGAGCAGAAAGAACACGACGACGGCGAATACGCCGAGCGTGCGCAGCTGCCTGGCCAGATAGGCGTTCGCGCCTTCCTGGACGGCCGCCGCGATCTTCTTCATGCTGTCGGTTCCCTCGCCCGCCGCGAGCACCTGGCGTACCAGGACTCCCGCGAGCGCCAGCGCGGCCAGCGCGACGACCGCGATGACCGCGACCAGGACACGGTTTCCGTCGGTCAGCACGGCGGCTGCGAGGGTCGATGGATCGCCCAACTGATGGGGGCCCAACTGATGAGAGGTGGAAAGCTCCGCCATTCGTCCTCCTTGACGCTTGGGCTGAGCTCAAGATGTGGACGGGATTGTAGGTACCGGAACCTGATCAAAACAGTGCACGACAAAAGGAATTGACCTGTCAACCGCAAGGGGGCCAGAAGTAGTAATGCTCCTCCCGCATTAATGCCGTGATCCGTTCGGTGATCAATTTCCGGACGATTGATTGTGAATGAATTCACTTGAAGGCCCGCACGACACCAAGGTATGTCCGAACATGGCAGAGGGCCCCACCAGGTGGGGCCCTCTGGGTGATACGGGGGGTCAGACCGGCGGCAGTAGCGCCGGCGCGGTCGGCCAGGTCATGCGGATCAGCCCGCCGTCCTCGCCTGCCGTGACCTCCACGTCGTCGACGAGTCCACTGATGACCGCGAGGCCCATCTCGTCCTCCTCGGCCTCCAGATCGTCTGCCACGTCGCCCGAGGTCTTGGCCCCGGGGACCGCATGGGGCGCCTCGTCACCGACCTCGATGGAGAACTGCTTCTCCTCCTCGATCAGCGACACCTTGACCGGCGCCGTGATGCCGACGTGCTGATGCAGGCCCACAGCCCGGGTGCAGGCCTCGCCGACGGCGAGCCTGACCTCGTCGAGGACGGCCTCGTCCACTCCGGCCCTGCGCGCCACCGCGGCCGCCACCAGACGGGCGGTGCGGACGTGCTCGGGCAGCGCGCTGAAACGGAGTTCGACGGTGGCCATGCATCCCCCTCGGAACTGCGGGCGTGCTTTCGAGAGTCCGGGCCGCCGACAGCCCGGACCCCCCTCGCTCTGCTTGCTGCCCCGGGCCGCACGGGCCCGGGGCCGGTCGTCAGTCGGTGGCCGCCACCGCTTCCTCGACCGAGGTGTGAATGGGGAACACCTTGGTGAGGCCGGTGATACGGAAGATCTTGAGAATGCGCTCCTGGTTGCAGACCAGGCGCAGCGAGCCCTCATGGGCACGCACCCGCTTCAGTCCGCCGACCAGCACGCCGAGCCCTGTGGAGTCGAGGAAGTCCACGCCCTCCATGTCTACGACGAGGTGGAAACTCCCGTCGTTCACGAGCTCGACCAGCTGCTCACGCAGCTTGGGCGCGGTGTATACGTCAATTTCGCCACCGACCTCGACGACCGTACGATCGCCGACGGTACGAGTCGACAGGGACAGGTCCACGGATCCTCCAGCACCTTGCTATCGAGCGGTCGCCCTTCGGGACACCTCGGCTTGAAGCCCCCAGGACGGTTCGCCAGCCGCGATGGCATTCAATCACTTACCGGCAGGCGTGCACGACGCCTTGGTCCCATTGTCCGTCATGCCAGTGACAGACTCGGTGCCGATGGCCAAGAATCACCGACCCGATCGCCCCCCGGCGGAGCCCGGCTCCCGGCCGGGACCGGGCATGCTCCTGGACCGGCTCGCCGCGGGACCGAGCCGGGCTGCGCGCATCACTCATACGGAGCACTTGCCCCCGCGTGCGGGCCGTCATGCCGTCTGGCCGGACCGGATTCGCCCGGAGGTCGTCGCCGCGGTGCGGGCCGCGGGTGTCGAGCACCCCTGGGTCCACCAGGCACGCGCGGCCGAGCACGCCCTGGACGGCGACTCGGTGGTCGTCGCCACGGGGACCGCGTCCGGCAAGTCCCTGGCCTATCTGGTGCCGGTCCTGTCGACCCTCGTGGACGGCTCCGAGGCGCCGAACGGGCGGGGCGCCACCGCCCTCTACCTGGCCCCCACCAAGGCGCTGGCGGCCGACCAGTGCCGGTCCGTGAAAGAACTTTCACAACCTCTCGGCACCTCTGTCCGGGCCGCGGTCTACGACGGCGACACGCCGTTCGAGGAACGTGAGTGGATCCGCCAGTACGGCACCTACGTCCTGACCAACCCGGACATGCTGCACCGCGGCATCCTCCCCTCCCATCCCCGCTGGTCGTCCTTCCTGAAGGCGCTGAAGTACGTCGTCATCGACGAGTGCCACACCTATCGCGGCGTCTTCGGCTCCCACGTCGCCCAGGTGCTGCGGAGACTGCGCAGACTGTGCGCGCGCTACGGCGCGTCGCCCGTGTTCCTGCTCGCCTCAGCCACCGCAGCCGAGCCCTCGGTGGCTGCCCGCCGGCTCACCGGACTCCCGGTGGTCGAGGTCGCCGACGACGCGTCACCGCGCGGTGAACTGGTGTTCGCCCTCTGGGAACCGCCACTGACCGAACTGGAGGGCGAGAAGGGCGCACCGGTCCGCCGCACGGCCACCGCCGAAGCGGCCGACCTGCTCACCGACCTCACCGTGCAGGGCATGCGTTCGATCACCTTCGTGCGCTCCCGGCGCGGCGCCGAGCTGATCTCGGTGATCGCCCAGGAACGTCTGGCCGAGGTCGACCGCTCACTGGTCCGGCGCGTGGCTGCCTACCGCGGCGGCTACCTCCCCGAGGAGCGCCGCGCCCTGGAACGCGCCCTGCACTCCGGTGACCTCCTCGGCCTCGCGGCGACGAACGCCCTCGAACTGGGTCTCGACATCTCCGGCCTGGACGCCGTGGTGATCGCCGGCTACCCGGGCACGCGGGCCTCCTTGTGGCAGCAGGCGGGCCGGGCGGGCCGGGCCGGGCAGGGGGCGCTGGCCGTGCTGGTGGCCCGTGACGACCCGCTGGACACCTTCCTCGTGCACCACCCGGAGGCGCTGTTCGACCAGCCGGTCGAATCAACGGTCCTCGACCCCGACAACCCGTACGTCCTCGCTCCCCACCTCTGCGCGGCCGCGGCCGAGCTGCCCCTGACGGAAGAGGACCTGCAGCTCTTCGGTCCCGCCTGCGAGGAGCTCCTGCCCCAGCTGGAGGCGGCGAAGCTGCTGCGCCGACGGACCCGGGCCTGGCACTGGACACGCCGTGAGCGGGCCGCCGACCTCACGGACATCCGCGGGGAGGGCGGACGTCCTGTCCAGGTCGTCGAGGCCGGTACCGGCCGACTGCTGGGCACCGTGGACGCCGGTGCCGCCCACACGACCGTCCACGACGGCGCCGTGCACCTCCACCAGGGGCGCACCTACCTCGTCCGCTCCCTCGACCTGGAGGACTCCGTCGCGCTGGTCGAGCAGGCCACCCCCGCCTACTCGACGGTGGCCCGTGACACCACGGCGATCTCGGTCCTGGAGACCGACGTCGAGGTCCCCTGGGGCGACGGGCGCCTTTGCTACGGCTCCGTCGAGGTCACCAACCAAGTGGTCTCCTTCCTGCGCCGGCGCCTGATCACCGGCGAGGTCCTGGGCGAGACGAAGCTCGACCTCCCTCCCCGGACGCTGCGCACCCGCGCGGTGTGGTGGACGGTCACCGAGGACCAGCTGGACGCTGCCCGGATCAACCCGGAGATCCTCGGCGGGGCCCTGCACGCCGCCGAACACGCCTCGATCGGCATGCTGCCCCTGTTCGCGACCTGCGACCGCTGGGACATCGGCGGCGTGTCCGTCCCCCTGCACCCGGACACGCTGCTGCCGACCGTCTTCGTGTACGACGGGCACCCCGGCGGTGCGGGCTTCGCCGAGCGCGCCTTCCACACGGCCCGCGCCTGGCTCACGGCCACCCGGGAGGCCATCGCCTCCTGCGAGTGCGACGCCGGCTGCCCGTCCTGCATCCAGTCCCCCAAGTGCGGCAACGGCAACGATCCGCTGCACAAACGGGGGGCGGTACGGCTCCTCACGGTGCTCCTGCGAGGGGCGGCGGAAGCGGGATAGTGGACGTGGACGGCGGGGGCGGCGCCGGCGACGGGCCCATGTGAGCCGTCGGGCCGACGAGGGCCATAGGGCCGACGCGGGCCGTGAGGCCGACGCGGGCCCCGGGCAATGTGAGTGACGCGCCCATGTGAGCCGTCGGGCCGACGGGGGCCATAGGACCGACGCGGGCCGTGGACGCGCGCCCAGGCACTGCAGGTGGCGCAGGCAGGTCCGGGCCCGCCCTCGCCCGGACCTCCGACGTGAACGGCCCGCTGCCCGATGCCGCCGTCACGTCCGAGACCTGCCCGGTGAGCACGCACCGCACCAACCGCGCTCCCTGGGCTCGCGCGACCCGGTGCGCCCTGTCGCACGCCGCCGTGCCGCCCCGCGCCCAGTGGTCCGCCGCCGCGAGCGCCGCCAGGTCGGCGCCGCCGGCCGCGCGATGCCGGGCCACGACCGCCTGCCCCAGGGCCAGCACGATGCCGAACACCAGACACAGGACGGCGATGGCGGCAACGCTCCACACGGTCGCCGACCCTTGGTCGGAGGCGCGGGCGGAACCGCGGACGAAGGTGCGGGCGGAACGGGAGGCGGGACCGGGGGCGGAGGCGGGCCCAGGGCCGTCTGCAGCACCGGGACCGGCATCCGCGCCGGCGCTCCGGTCGGTTGCCCACCGGGACGATGCGCCGCCCCTTCCGGCGCCACCCCTCCCGGCCACGCCCGCCACGGCCATGCCCGCCACGGCTGCGCCCTTCACGGCCCGAACCCTCACGGCTCCGCCCCCGCGGGCTCCGCACCGACCGCACGCTCCATCGAGGCCACGGCCTCCTCCCGTACCTCGAAAGGCAGCCCGTGCAGCGCCGGCGGGTCGGCCACCACGACCACACGGACCAGGTCCGCCTCCCGGGTGACCGTGACCCGCGCCCCGCGCGGTGCGGCCTCGCGGGCGACCTCCACGACCGCGTCGGCCGGGTCCTGTCGCGCCGCCGCACGAGCGCCCGTCCGCGCCGCGTCCACGCACTGGATCTGCGCGGCCACCACGAGCAGCCCCCACACCAACGCCATCGTGAACACCACCAGCACCGGGAGCACCACCGCTGTCTCCGCCGTAACGAACCCTTCGTCCGGTCGTCCGCGCGATCCTTCGCGCGAGTAGCGTCCGTGCGCACCGCGGGCCCTCGCCTCCGCCCTCGCCGCCCGCTCACATCCGCGCATCGAGTGCCCGCTTCACGATGCCCTGCAGCTCCGCGCTGACCGCGCCGCTCGTCACGACCTTGTAGAGGACCACGGCGAAGGCCACCGCCGCGACGATCCCCATCGCGTACTCGTCAATTTTCTATGCATCCTTTACAATTGATCATGTAAAGGAAAACACGAAACATGCTCGACACCCTGAAAGGACAACTCGCATTCGGTTATCTGCGCATCAGCGATGACCGAGAAGGCAAAGAACTTGGCGTACAACGCCAAGAAGAAGATATCCGCGCACTAGCGACACAGCTCGGCGTGACTCTTGTTCGCATCTATTGCGACAACGACATCTCCGCCAGCACCAACACCACTGAGTATCGGCCGGACTACGAAGATATGATGGGCCAGCTTGAAGCTGGCCCCGTCCGGATCGTGCTGGCCTACACAAAGAGCCGACTCACGCGCAAGCCCGAAGAGAACGAGTGGCAAATCAAGCTCGCTCGCCAGCACGGCGCGCAGTACTTCTATGTGCGCGGGCAGGGCCTAGACCTCCGAATCTCGGCTAATCGGAAAATGGACCGCATCCAAAACGCGCTGGATGCAGGCATGGCCGAAGACATCCAAGAACTCGCGCTACGCAAGAAGCTCCAGAACGCACGCGAGGGTAAATGGGATGGCGGGCGCCGCACTTACGGGTACGGCAAGGTCGTAGGCCACGATCCCATCAAGAACAAGGAAATATTCGACCCGTATCAGGTGCGGGACGAAGAAGTGGCCGTGCTTCAGGAAGGCAAGCGGCGCACACTGGCCGGGGACGCCCAGTTCACCATCATGCGTGACTGGAAAGCGCGCAGCATCAAGACGTCTACCGGCTGCGACTGGACGGTCGGTCGCTTCAAACGCACGATGCTCAACGAAAGCTACGTGCAGTTTGACCCAACAGGCCACCCGACAGATTGCCCGTGCTTGAAGAACCCCGAAATGGGCGGCACACGCATCCATCTCGAAGAGCGTCACCGCGCGAAGTGGCCATTCATCTTCACTCGCCCCGAGCACGACGCCATGAAGGTCATGTTCAATGGGCGGGAAAAGTACTGGGTAAATAAGGGTGGATCTGTTAAGGGGCGCACCTACTTGCTCAGCGGTATCACTGAGTGCGGCGGAGCGTGGCGCGACACAGAAAAGAGGGGACAATACTGCGGCGGCCAAATGTACGGCCAAGGCAAGACGTACCCGCTCTCAGATGGAACAACCAAGTACCAACGCCGCTATGCGTGCAAGAAATGGGCCAAAGATGGAAGCCGCCTCGGTTGTTGCTCTGTATTTCGCATCGCTGACGCGGTCGAGGCGTACGTCAGCGAGCAAGTGCTGTACCGCTTCGACTCACCGGACATCGCACGGGCGCTTGTGCCGGAAGACAACAACCTGCGCATGGCGGAGCTGATCCAAGAACTCTCCGAGCTCCAGGCACGCCGCGAAGTACTGGCGGCTGAGTACGCAGCGGGCGAGCATGAAAAAGACGACTACAACGTCATGCTCAAGACCGTCAAGGAGCGGTTTGCCGCTGCTGAAAGCGAGAAAAAGCAACTTCTCTCCGCCAAGGCCAAAAGCCTGGCGGTTCCAACCGACGGCGGTCTACGCGCAATTTGGGAAACCGCCAGCATGGAATGGCGCGCTAGCGTCGTTCAACTGGTCATCGAGAAGGTTGTGATTCACCCGGGGCGGCCGGGAGGTCGGAAGTGGAAGGCTTCTGACGGAACAGCCTATAACTTCGACCCTGACTTGATTGAGGTCGTCTGGCTTCACTGACCAACAGTTGAAGTTTGGCGATTGCGGCGGGGTGCTCGACCTTCTCGGGCACTCCGCTTTTTACTGTCGATAGTCGTAGGCGTTCTAAATCCTCGGTACTCATAGTTTGATTCTCCCCCTTTAATTATACGCTCGCCGGCTCACAGAAAACCGGTTGTTGTTCATTCCACCCTCGTCAAGATGATCACGTTATGCGTAAATGGATGACGGTCCCAAAAAGGTGACCATCATCGAGTCAGTGGAGCAGAAATGGCAGTCGTGCCGATGAAGATGTCCGACCTGAGCGGTGAGCTCGGGAAGGACCAGGACTTCGCAACTGTGGTGGTGCGTCAGCACCCCAAGTTGGACCAGCCGAAGGCCCTGGACGTGATGACCACCGAGGTCGAGCAGTTCAAGGCCATCGGGGACCTGGTCATGTTGGAGATCACCATGCCGGACGGCACCAAGCAGGACGTTGCCATGCGTCTGGCCGACTTCAACAAGCTCGCGCCGAACATGGACGAGGTCCTCAAGAACGCGCGTGGCACGCGCGGTCGCGTTCCTGGAACCCGAGTCGGCAACGGCAACGGGTGATCCCGTAAGCTCCGCCTCTCGCTAACGCTCCCAGCGGTTGATGGCGGAAACACCCCTGTCCCGGCAGCCAGCCGGGGCGGGGGCTTTTTTATTTATAGGGACGCTCAATAGGCGTTGCTTTTTCACCATATGCAGCAGATCAAACCGAACGCACGCGGTCAGGCGGCCTACGCCGCACTCCTGACCGACGCCATCAACGAGTAAGTGAGCTAGCTTTTAACTTATTGAGTCGCAATTCCCTAAGACCCCCAAGCGAAAACTCACTCAATCAACATAAAGACGAGCCCGTCAAGGTAGTTGCAGATCCACCATTTTATTGAATGCCCTGCAGGCGGATTTTTGCCACCTAGGCAACAAGTAGCAAACGTGCGTCAAGGCCCGTCGCTGCCCAAGCGCATCACAGAACGCTAGACAAGGGGGTGATGTTATGGCGTACATAACCGCCACCCCTGTTGCCTATTTGCAAAGGTCGCAAAACAAACATTGTGCGACGTTAGAGATATGTAAAGCGCCCTACCGCTCCAGCTCAACGTCAAAGAACTTCATCACCGACGCGGCGAGCATGAGCCCGTAAACTGCATTGATCCGCGAGTACTGCGTGCGCGAGACGCCGTGCGCGCTGGCATGCCTGGCGAACATGCGCGGAATCGGGTCGCCCTTGTGGACCCAAAATTCTGCGTACGCGTACCAGACCGGCGCGAACGTCAGCGCTTCCCGCACGCTGTAGTCGTTGAGGTCAAACTTGGCCTTGCCCTTCTTGTTGGACGTGCGCTTTACCCGGTCGTCCTTCTCGAAGTGCGCATGCATGAGGCTGTCGAGCAGGTTGGCCGCAAGCGCCTGCGCAGGGTTGGTGTGGCCGTCCCTCAGCGCCGACACGCAGTCCAGGGCGAAGTCACGGGCTTCCAGTAGGCCAGGGTGATCAACGCTGCGCACGACGGCTTCGCAGTCGTTCACGATCCCCCGCCACCGCCGCCCGACGATGCGGCGCCGTTCTATGGCGTCCAGCGCGTCCAGGAGGGCGCGTACGACCTTCGGGCCCGGCACCCACATGAGTGGGATGCCCTCTTCAAGAAGCAACTCCTTCAGCTCGTTGAGCTTCGGTTCTGCGTCCCGCAGGTTCTCGGGGTAGATCCGATCCTTCAGCGACCCGATCGAGGCGAAGAGGTCCCGCCACTGCTCCCGCAGGCGCTCGTGCAGTGGCTCCATCGCCTCACGGAACCTGTCGCTGAGACCTGACGACTCAAAGATCTGCCGGGCGAACGCCTGGCCGATGCGCTCTGTCGGAATGACCGCCTCGGCCAACTGCTTCATCAACTCGGCGTTCTGCGTGCGGTAGAAGTCCGCCATCGGCTGTATCGCCCCGACCAAGCCGGACAGATCAATCTTCTCCGGCTCCCCGCCCTCATCCGGCTCAAACTCGTCATTCATGGCGTCATGCTGCCACTGCTCTGCCCGCTGGTCGACGGGTTACTTCTTCTTGTACTGCCTGCCGTAGGTCTTGGTGACGTACATCTCCAGGGCGTCATCAAGGATCACCCAGAACTTGCGCTTCTCGATGTACGCGAGGTCGCGCAGTTGCTCGTGCCGCGATGGTCGCATCTGGGTGCCGCGTGCCTGCGGCGCTTCGTCGCCGTCCACGATCGTCAGGTTCAACGGCCGCTCGCCGGCGTCTGGTTGGTCCGGCGCTTCTTCAGCGGCTGGCCGCTCGGTTGGTCGCGCCGGTTCCGCGGTGGGTGCTGGCGTCGTTGGACGAGCCGGTACTACCGGCACCGCCGGCGTGGGCTTGGGTGCTTCGGGATCAACCTGCGGGATAGCTACCCGTGGTGTCGTCGTCCTCCGCTCGGTGAGCTGCTTCTTGAAGTTCTTAGCCATTGGTGAGTATCTCCGCGACCCGCTCGTATCCTTTCGCGGCTGGGCTCTCAGGGTCATAGAGCACGACCGGTTGGTTCAGTTGCTCGGCTTCATCGACGGCTGTCGACTCCACGATGAGCTGAGGGATCACGAGATCCTTGTACGCCTCCCCTATCCCCTCGAACACTGCCGTTGAGGCGTTGGTGCGCTTGACGCGCGTGACCAAGATGCCTCGTAGTCGGAGGGTTGGGTTGTAGGTGGCAACGGCTCGCTCGTACGCCTCGATGGTGCGAGCCAACCCGTCTTCGCTGTACGCGCTCGCGGCGGCTGGGATCACCAGCTCGTCAGCAGCGGCCAAAGCGTTGATGGTCATGTAGTTCAGGCTGGGCGGGGTGTCCATGACGATGTAGTCAAAGCGGGCGTCGAGGTCCGCCAGGATGCCTTTTAGCGCCTCGATCGGATCAGGCGCTGTTGGGTCGGTCCGTTGAAGCGCCATACCTGTCTCCGTGCGCGACAAGTCTGGATGCCCCGCTATCAGGTGGAGGCCGTCTACGTCGGTCCCGAGCACGGCCGACACCGGGTCGAGCTCCGGATTAACGAACAGGTCATTCAGCGTCACCGCTACGGCGGTCGGGTCTACCCCTAACCCCTTGGTGGCGTTGGCTTGTTCGTCAAGGTCTACAAGCAGCGTCGAACGTCCTGCTTGGGCCAGGGCTGCCGCCAGGTTCTTAGCGGTAGTGGTCTTCCCTACCCCGCCTTTATGGATGGCGATAGCTATCTTTTTTGCCATTATTCATTTGTTCTCCTGTCATCAAATTAACACAAGTGCATAAGTGCAAGCAATAGTGCACTAGCTTTATCGCATACAATAACGTGCACTTTATTTCGCGTGCACATTATTGTGCACAATAAATATTGAAATATCGTGCACGAATGCCTATACTGAAAAGGTAAACAAGGAAACACGCATGAACAAGAACTCTGCCACCATCAACTACGGGTTCGTTGGCCAGCTCTCCAAAGTCTTCGTGACAGAACGGCTTGGCCTAGACCCACAACAACACCAACTCACCGCCGAGGGCACATGGATACGCCTTGCCGCCCGACTTATGGCGACGCCAGCACCAACGTACGTTCGGCACGCCAACGTGAAACACAAGGGAGGGAAGCGATGAGCACACAGGCAACCGAGGTGCACAAAACCACTAGTAGGGAAGTGGGCAGGCCCACAACCCCATTAGTCCGCAAGTACACCACCCACCTGCCGCCAGAGATGGTGAAGTGGATCAAAATCGAAGCCGTCGAGAGAGAAGTCAAGGACTATCAGATCGTCGAGGAGGCCATCAGAGCGCTTCAATTCAAAGCAGCACTCAGCCGGTAGCCGGCCCGCCGCGGGTCAGTCCTCGATAAGATGCCGTTTGAACGTCCCTTTCACGGACGCGATGACGGCTTCTTTATTTTTGGCATTACTATTCGCCACGCTACAGGCAAGGTCGTATAGATCATCTTGGCGCATGTCAAGCCAACGGCCGTTTTTTTGTACGAGCAGGGAAGAAAGCACGATAGCCATGCGCTTATTGCCGTTGGCGAAGGGATGATTCTTGATGACCAGATAGAACAAGACGGCTGCCCGGTGAGCGAGTGTCCAATAAACGTAACGGCCGTTGAAGTGCGTGAAGGGGTGCTCTAAGCAGCTCTCAAGCCTGCCCGGCGTCCGGACATCAAAATCCGTCGGTTCGTCGTAGTCGAGAAGGTCCTTCACGCGCAGGGCCGCATAACGCGCCTCTGCGACGGTGACCTTTTTCATGTCAGTGCGAGCCGTAGCAGTGTTTTACGGTATCGCTTCACCGTACGCTTCACAGCGCGGTCAATATCGGCTTTCTGCCGAGGGGTAGGCGTGTCGTTGATGGCATAGTTCTTTTGCATAGCTTGAATCCAAATAGTCTTTACTATTTATGAGTATAAATGAGGTTGCCGATTTTGAACAGGGTCACCATTGTAAATTGAACTCTTACGCTTTATACTAGAGGCAAGTCATGCACTCATTCATCTAAGCAACGAATGGGTTGTGGCTATCGGTTTTGGGGGTACCACTCATATCCATGGGAAAGACCACAGAAAATTGGGGAAACTTATTGCAATTTCTGTCGGGATTGTTTACTATGGAAGTAGCTTAGATGAATGAGTAGCGAAGGCCCCCAAGCGGGGCCTTTTCTCTTGCCCTCGCATCGGTTGGACCGAGCCAGCAAACAAACCATAACCAGCCCCATAAACGGGGTGGCTTCAATGCGCCCTTGCGCTGGGGTAGGAGGAACACCAACATGCAATCAATCGGAACCACGCTCGCAGAGCGGCAGTTCTATAGAAGAAACGACGGCGTCAACGCCCTTTCTTCTATAGAAGAGGGGGAGATCCCACAGGCCGTAGATGACCTGATCGACAACAAGATGTACCGCAATAAGTTCAAATCGCTCATCCGTCGGGGCCACTTACAAGACCTGCTCGACCTCGTGGAGGTTGCCCAGACAAAAGAGCGGCCATCGCGTTGGTTCGCCACCGTCACGGCTAAGAAGTGTTGGGAACGCACTCTCGACTTCCTGAAGAAACTGCGCGAAGTGCAACGCGTCGTGAAAGAGGTGAGTCAACGCCTTCGCGTCCCCTCTAAAGACGTGGGTGCCGTCTTCAAGGCAGCGTGGCGCCACAAACAAGGTGCCATCCGCTTTGCCGTCACTGCGGCCGAAACCGGAAAACGACACCCCTTCGGCCTGTTCTGCAAACTGGCCTTGAACCCGAAGACAACCACGCTTACGGCATAGCCCTAGGACGTCGTGACAGCCGCTCTAAGGCGTTCCAGTAAAGAAGACGACGCCAAAGCCAAGGTCGCCTAACCCGGAACCCACCTTAGAAGCCCTGTCATAGCCTCGCTTTGCGCAAGCACCGGCACACCCAACCCACGCCGATCAGCCGCAAGAAGGCACGGACCAACCACGCGCCGGCCTCGCCCGCTAGGATGGGTTGATTCAAAGCGTTCTAGCGGCAAGTATCTAGTGGGTAACCCTTGCATTCCCCCAAACAGCAAAGTCGATCCCACATACGTCGGGCCCTTTTGAGTAGATAGCGCGCAACTTCACTCGGGCAACACCTACCACGCTGATTGATACATTTCGGTGATGGTTGACGCCGAAAGTGAAGCTCTCCTTCAGAGCGTCGTCCAGATATACTTCGAACGCCATAGTGAAGTCTGAATCGGAATCGTCACTCAGGCCGACGGTAGCCTTAAGGGTCTTCCATTTCCGTCCTAGTTGATATTCAAGGACTTCCGGATCGGCACCCGAGCCGCACGGCTTCGAGACTTGCGCGGCCACGCTGTTCGAATACGCCGTCCCGTCTACGGAATACGAGCCGGTCTTAGCTTCACCGTCAATGTCGTTAATCCCGGACAGGTACTGCTCTCGGGGCTTATACGTGCTGGTTGGTGTGGGGCTAAGTTCCTCGGTTTCATCGGTCGCGCGTGGAGAAGATGACGTTACAGACGGTGCCGCTGCTTGTGGAGATTCACTATCGTCAGGATTCGCAAACCCTAGAATCCATGTGAGAATTGCGCCAATGATCGTAACAGCGACAGCAACTTTGAACGCGTCGCTCTTCCACCACGGCTCTTGAACCTTCTGGCTCATTGCCCGTCCCCTCATCACCTAGACGCCCAAAGTGTAAGATGACCCCGGAGCGTATGCTCCGGGGTCGGTGAATAGTGACCAGCTCGTGACATACGACCAGTCAACGACGCTTCGACACCACATTCATCACCGCAAGGCCCGCGAGTCCGCAGAGGACCCCCACTGCGATGAATGAGAAGCCGTGGCGTGTGATATCTGCGATGACACAGACCACGCCGATTACGTAGATGACGAGGACCGTCAGGGCGCCGTCTTCATTCATGACGTTCTCCTTCAACAGAGAACACCTAATCCGTAGGTGGACGGGTTCAACCTGATGAAGGCGAACGGCATGAAGCGAATTAGTGAATTCGCTATTCTATTTCAACATTTATTGGCATTTCCGTCAATAGTACTTTGACGCGTTGCCCGGTGCGCATCATCACAACTAATCTAGTTCACGTCGGATTCTCCCGCCAGGTCGGGCTTATTTAGAGGTAAACAACCATCATCTACCCGGTGCGTAAAACAGTTCCCCTAGACCAGACTGACTCAAGCCGCTCCGCGGGCGGTTGTTGCAGCTGGCGATCAGTCCGGCCGCCGCGCGGCCACTGTCTTGATGACGTTTCGCCGCTCCCCGATGTGCTCTAGAAGCCGCAGCGTCACGTCTTCGTCGTTGCCCTCGCTCTGAGCGTCGACTACCGCCGCAATGACTCGCTGCACCAGCAGCAGTTCTTCGAGTCGCGCCTGAACGACGAGTTCGGTCGTTTCTTCGTGCGGAAGATAGCTCGCCTCCATATACGCAATCAGCGCGTCGGTCACGCGTGCATCTTCGTCGCCACCAAAAGAGGCGCCGCGCGCCTCCTTGATGATGCGCTCTATTTCGTTGCGGCCATTCCGTTCGTCCGTCATGTGTCGTCTCCTTGCTGCGTATGCATCGGTAGGAAGATAAGGGCTGCGGCCCCGCATTGCGAATGTCCCAGGTAGCCGGAACGCGTCGTACATCGCACGTTCTACAGCGCCAACAGATGCGGTATAAGCTCCGCGAGCAAGAACACACGCACCATCTCTTGTTGGTCCTCGGGAATGCGCCGAATGAACCGCAGCAGTTCTGCTTGCCGTTCAGGCCGCTTCACAACGAACACCACGTACGGGAAGTACTCGGCTTCATCGGCCTGGGCCGCACGCCAGTAGCCGTCAAGTTTTTCCCTGATCTGCCGTTCCCACTCGCTGCCCGTGTCTATTTCCAGGTAGTACTGACTCCGCCGCTCTTGAGCCGGGTATTCGACGGCAACAAACAGATCGGCACGCACCGTTTGGACGGGCCGTTCTACTTCCCATTCGGTGATCCGTAGGAGGCCGGCTGCCTCCGCTCGTCGCAGCGCGGTAAAGGTGTCGGCAATCATCAAGGCGTGGTCGTTCATCCGGGCGGACTGCCGCCCCTCGACACCGAGAAGTGAACGGCCATACCTTCCGAGCCGGTACACGAACGGCCCTGCGCCACCTTTATCGCCGCTAGCTCGGCGGCCGACGACAGTAAGGAACTGGCGTTGCACCAGCCGCTTCAGAACCTTGTCCGGCACGGTGTGCGAGCGGTCGCTAAAAAGCTCTTCGGTTATATGAGTCGAGGAGAGCTGAATAAAGGTGCCGACCAGCTTGAGCAGGATGAGGTCACGAGTCGAAAGTTCCATGCGGGTGGTCTCCTTGGTAGTTAGGTACTTAATGGGGAGGGGGAAACCCCGAGGCCAGCGGCCGCCAGGGGTAGGCGTACGCCTACGGCTGGCCGATGCCTGGCCTACGGGGTTTGCCTACCTGGGTCCGCCGAATTTCGGCGTTTTCTTTTTTGCCGTGGGGCGAGCGCCGCGCCGCGCGCTGATCTCGGCTTCCACGTCTTCGAGCGGGCGGCTGTACTTCTGGCGGGATAGCAGCCGCGCTTGGTCGGCAAGGCCCGTTGGTTCACCGGGCGGCAGGGTCACCCCTGTAATCGGGGCACTCACGCCGTCGACCGTGGCGAGCCGCATGATGACCTCGAAGCGCTGCTGGTTGATGAAGTCGTCCTCGGTCACACTGCGGCCGAATTGACGCGCGAAGTAGCGTCCCTCGTCGGCGCTGGTTTGGAAGACGATTTTTGAGCGCGCGTTGTTCTGCGTGGCGTCTTGCAGCTCACGACTCAACTGGCCGACGAACTGATGCGCCACGGTCATCGCAAGCCCCATGCTGCGTGCTTGGGCGAACATATCGTTCGGGGAGATCGGCAAGTTCAAGTAGTCCTGGAACTCATCGAGGTACAGCATGGTCGGGTTAGTCGGGTCGGTTGCACCCGCCTGTACCATGCTCCAAAGTCCATTGAGTACCAAGCTGCTGAACAGTCCGGCTGTGTCCTTTCCTTCTGTCGCACGGCCAGTGTTGACGAGCAGGATCTTCTTTTCGCTGAGCACCTGTCGCAGATCAATGGTGCTGTTGCTCTGCCCGATTATGTTGCGAAGTGAACGACGGTTGGTCAGTTGCCACGTCCGATCCGTGAGCGGCTTAAAGTACATGTCGCGTTGGTTGCGGGGCAGGTTGGTTATTTCCTGCCACCACCCGGCAAGCTCGTCGATGTGTGAAACGCCCCGGATCAACTCATCGGCAAAGACTTCTTGCCCGGCACGCGGCACGCTGAGCGGCCCGATATCCGCGAATGTCATCGGTCCTGGTGCGTTCTTGCTCATCATGAGCGTCAGGATCAGGTGGTAGAACCCTTGCCGCACGCGGACGCCTCGCGCATCCTGCGGGTACAGGTGATCAAAAAGCCGCTGGATATCAGCGGCTACGGCGTACGGATTCCCCTGGAGGATATTGAAACCAACCGGGTATTCCGTGTCGGTTACGTCCACCAGGACCACATCGTGAAGCCGGTGCTTCGGCACCCGAGTAAGGACACGGTGAAACAGGTCGCCTTTGCTCTCGATGAGCACGACACCCCGGTTGGCTGCCATGTCTTGCACGATCAGGTTTTCCAGCAGCGCGGTCTTACCTGAGCCGGTCGGTCCCACCACTTGAAGGTGTTGCGCCGACTCGACCGGATCGAGCGCGATAAGGCGCGGGTCAGTCGGGAAGTTGGATCGTGCGAGGACGCGGCCCTTACTCAGGACGGCACCGCTTGCAGGAAGATGACGGGTGCGGCTTCGCGCTACCCCTGCGATGTACGACTGACCTACGGGCCAGCCCATAAGTCCCACCAACTCAGTGGCGGCGACTTGGGCCGGAAAGATGGCCGGTTCATGCGCGTGACTGATGCGCTCAACGGCTCGCCCCTGAGACACAAGAGTTCGCGGTTTCAAGCGGTTGTGTGCCGTCCCGATGCTTCGCAACGTGTGACGCAGCGGCGAGAGCAGGCGCTGAGCGTGCTGATTGTCGGCGGCTTTCACCGCCAGGCGGAGCACGCCGAGGAAGTTCGGTTCGCTCAGTTTGGTGCGACGCTCGGCGATCTCGTCGCGGTCGGCGGAAACCTGCCCGACCAACAGACTGCGGAGAGGCTTGAAGTCGGCGGCCTTCATGTCACCGCCGGCCTGCGCCGGTAGGCGCTCCTGGACTGCCGGTGTCACTACCCACTGGATGAGCACTTCTTCTTTGGCGCCGAGCGGCTGGAGGTTTGTCAGCAAGCTGGTGGACAGCGGTTCAACGTCACCTCTGTCGATGCCGAGACCGCGCGCTAGGTTGTGCTGCTTCCACTCCACCGCGGTTGTCCATTGGTGCGCCGGTTCTTCTGTCTCGGGAGTGGCCGTCATGCCCGGGACGAGTGACCGAAGTTGGGGGACGACGTAGCTCTCCAGCTCCTTGGGGACGTGGAGCCGGTGTTTGACGCCCCGGTTGTTCGCCCACACCTCGAAGACGAGAGATGGCCCAGGACCCATGCGAGCCGGCCCCGAGCGTGAGATGCCGCTCATCTTCGAGAGCCACGTCAGCACTTGGTCGGCGGGAAGGTCGGCCGGGAAGGAGAGTCGATAGGCCACGCGACCACTACCAGGGTTCTGCATCATTGCTCGCCTCACAAAAATGACGCTCGGGAGAAGCGTCAGAACGGCTGCGATCAGTGAGAAGATTGCAAAACCCATGCCGATCTATTTTCTCATGTCGGCATGGGTTTTGCCGTTGTGGCTTTTTCACCAGCGCCACATGCGGTAGTAGATGAAGCCGAGCACCAGCACGACGGCCGTCCCGCTCACGATGAACGGCAACAGGGGTTCGATCGTCCACCACAGCACGCGGACGACGAACGCGAACAGCAGCAGGGTCAGCAGGATGGTGCGAGCCTTCTTCATGACGTCCTCCGTGGAGTCGACGGCCTCGTAATTGCGATCTTGTCGGCGTAAAATTGGAAGCAGATATGACGAGGGAGCAACAGCAGATTTGGGAGCGTGAGAAGCGAACCGTCCGGCGCCTACAGGACGGAGCGGGAAGAGGCGTCGATCCAGGGATAACCGAGACGGTGGCGATCCTGCGGCTTCTCGGCCTGCACACCGTCAGCTCGTGCGCTGGACACCTCGACCGTGGCGTTGGGCCGTGGGTTGGCCTCAAATCGCCGCGCGCTGCTGCTGACCGTGAGCGGATGAGCCACGCGGCCGACAGCTCACCCGAGAAGCGGCGCGCACTGCGCCTGGCGCTGAGGCACAATGCTGCCGAGCTTCAAACACTGGTCGGTTTGCTCGACCGCTTCTACGCCGAACGGGCCGTCTCCTCGGCCCAAAGACTCATCGTTCAAGGCTTCGGGGTGGTGGGCTACAACCTGAGCTCCCAGTCGGCCGACCTGCTGCGGGTAGTTCCGCGGAATCAACGCCGTGCACTGCTGGCCGGCCAACGGGGGGAGCTACGCGCCTTCACTGACTTCTTGAAGGCCGAGTTCTTCGGAACGAAGGACGACGCCCCCTCCCCGGCAACGTCGCCCGCGCCGGGGAGGGAGTAGGTCACCTACTTTTCTTCGTCCTTGTCCTTGTCGGTGACGAAGCCGTCACCGCCGCACGTGGGGCAGTCGTCCAGTCCCTCGTCGTTGTCAGCTTCGACAAGGCGGAAGCCGTCGCACTCCGGGCAGACCTTGTTCGCCATGTTCATCACCTCCTCGACGACGTCGTTGGCTGATGGCTCTCACCGCCGTCGGAAATCGCGCGGGTCGTAACCCCACTCGTCGGCGACGTCCTGGGCGATGTCGCGGTCAGCCGCGCGGCGGTGCATCTCCGCCTCGATCTGGCGCCGCCGCTGGTTGTAGCGGATCTTGTCGCCGAACTTCTTGTCCAAGAAGTGCAGGAGCCAAAGCCCCCCGCCGAAGAACACGCACAGGTAGATGAAGCCGAGCCACGCCATGACGCTTACCTCCTTGTGTTGTGGTGCCTGGTCGATCGGTTGCGGCTTTCTCGGACGACGGCGCGCATCTTGGCCAATGCCTCGTACTTGCGGACGTGGAGCGCGTAGAAGGGGTCGTTCCTCCGGCGCTGCTGCTCATGCTCGTCCCGGCGATCTGAGAGCCAATTCCAGAGGAGTGGCCCACCGATGCACACCACGGCGAGCAGCAGCGTGAAGAGCTGGTCGCTTGTCATGACGCGACAGTCCTAAAATCCACGCCCGCGTCCGAAGTCGCGGATGTCTCGCGCCGTCTGGCGGGTGAACTCCTGCACGATCGGGATCAGCAGGGAAGCCAAGAACTGGTCGCCTCCCGCCAACTCCTGCGCTGTGCGGCCGACGTCGGCCACGTCGTGCATGGCGTCGTCGGTCAGCCGCCTGCGGATCATGGCCTTGACCTCTTCTTCACGCCCCTCCGCCATGAGGGTGCGCAGGTTCATCTCCGACCGCTCGGCGATGATGTCGCCGACCGTCCTCTGTTCGCGTCGTCCGAGTCGCCCCCGGCTCCTACGCTCCAGCTCGCCACTCATAGGTCGCGTCCTCCTTGATTGCTGTCGCGGGCCGGCTGGTCCGCAACTTCAAGGTGCGCGGGCTGAAGCGTTGAATCACTGAAATCACGCTGCAAGGAGTGGTCGTGCAGTACTGCAAGGCATACTGAACAGGGGTGTGACCAGGCGGAGGGGGCGTAGGCGGTGGGCTTCCAAGAGGACGTCGCCAAGGGGCTGAGAGCCGTCCGTGCATCGAGGTCGGGCTTGAGCCCTGAGACGATGGCGGCTCAACCGGTACTCATGGCCTTCCTTGGTACCGACGATCCTCGTGACGCGGCCGACCGTCTTGGTGCGCTCGTCAACGAGCTGTGCGCGGCGGACGAGAAGCGTCACTGCGAGGACGCGCCTGCACTTCGAGCGGCGATGGCCATTGGCAGGCCTCCACTAAAGAACGTCACGGCACGCAGGAAAGCGGCGGCCGGTGAGTTGTTCCACGGTTCCGAGCGCTCCCAGTTCAATGCCGAAAGCCGAGCACTCACGCGGCTCAGCTTTGAGATCATGGATCGTTATGGCCAAGCGAACGTGCCGGATGAAGCTGACAACACCGGGGCGGCTCCTGCATCTAAGAGGCAGTCGCATGCAGATGTCAGTCTGCGGGGGCTCGTCAAGAAGAGGATTTACGACCTACTTTTGCGCTCTGAGCACACTGCTTGGATAGTGCCGGGCCATATGCACTCCAAGGAGTTCGTGATCCTCATATTTACGATCCCTGCTTGCTTCTTTTCGGGCGCCATGCTGGCTCTGTGGATGCACTGGATCATTTACCACTAAGCAAGACGGGTATTGAAAAGGTAGCGTTGACTACATGCCGCTTGGCGTCAAGTTAATACCACACGAGCGTTAATTATTGATTTTTAACGCAGAATATGTTAAAAATAGTACTAGTCGCATTCCGCGATAGCACCTCGTGCTTCAGCTCTTCGGATGCAGCACCCCGCCCACTTAATCCAAGCCGGTGGCGTGCAGTATCCGAATCGAGAAAGAGGCACACTAAATGGACGCGAATAGCTGCCCTACTGCCGCACAGATCGCCCTCGCTCACGCGTGGGGGATCACGACTGACGGCCTGACGGCTCGCGAGTTGTCCAGCAAGCTCCACGCCACAGCCGTGACGCGTGGAATGGAGGCTCTCACTTCCAACCCCGCGCTCTGCGAGGGCAAGACCATCAAGTACGCCGAGGCATGCTTCGTGGTGGCGGCCATCCACCGCAACCCCCGCAACCCGAGTGTCAGTCTGAGGCCGGTCAACGGTGGCCGCACCAAGGTCGTGAGGGCCGCAAGTCTGCTGGACGCGCAAGAGGTGAAGCAGGACACCATCCAGCCGACGCCGGAACATCCGGCCGTCATCGCTCTGCGTGAGACCATCATGAGCATGCGCAACGAGGGAATCTGGCGAACACTGCCGGATGAGCTGGAAGCGTTCGCCAACGAGGGCGCCGCCGTCCTCGCCGACTGACCCGACCGCCAGGCCGGGCAACACCACCCCGCACCACAACGAAGAACACCCCGTGTCCGTTGTGGACGCGGGGTGTTCTTCGTTGGTTGGGTCAGAGCTTCTGGAGTCCGTTGAGCAACTTGACCAGAAGATCGGGGTCCGCCTCGGGAAGCAGGACGTTCAACGGCTCCTTGGGTTCCCGTTGCGGAAGACTGGGAAGTTGCGCGTCCATCGCCAACTCTGCCCACACCACCTTGCCGCCGGACTGCGGGAAGAAGTGGCCGACGTGGAGCGCCAGGGCCTCCACGATGAACAACCCCCTTCCGCCCTCGGCCCACTCCTCCGCGCCGGCCTTCGCTTGAACGGGCGGTTCTTCGGAGTTGTCCCACACCTGGATAGTCACGGAGTGACCGTGGCCGTAGATGCCGACATGAAGGAGCTGCACCCCTTCGAGCTGTGTCCACGTTGGGTTCGGCGTTACCACGCCCGTGGCCTTGACGGCGTTGGTTACCAACTCCGAGGCGACCAACTGAGCGTTGTCGACGAGGTGAGGAGCGTCCCACTGCCGCAGTGTGTGCGCGGTGAAGATGCGCGAGCAACTGACGGCTGTCATCGTCGCCGCTAGGCGGATGTGCGCAACGAGCGTGCTCATGATGTCCCCTCATTCAGCACCATCTCGAACCACACGCTCTTACCGATGACCCGAGGCGTCACGCCCCACCGATCAGCGAGGGTGGCGACGACGATCAGCCCGCGCCCCAACTCACGTGGCTCGCCGTCGAGAGAAACCGGCCGCATCAAGCGCGGCTGGCCGGTGGCTGCGTCGCGGACATCTACGCGCAGCCGATCACCAAGCAGGCGATAGGTCACATGTACCTGACTGCCGCGCCCTGTAGTGCCGTGGACCACTGCGTTCGTGACCAGCTCGGAGATGAGCAAACCCAAGTCGTCCGCCAGCTCGGGGTGTTGCCACTTGTCGGCTAACGCCCTGGCATCAGCGCGTGCGGCCCGGATGGCAGGACGTTGCCGCCGGTACCGCACCTGTTCCGTCTTCTGGACAGTCACCTTGCCCCCTTAGATCGGATTCGGGCGGCTATGAGGTGATCGGAAGTGCGTAACCCCACGGTCACAGCTAGCCACGGTAGGTACTGTGCATCTTGGAGTACCCAAAGTGTCAAGTCCCTACTTTGGGGAGTGAGTACAGGCTGTTGCCGCTACCGTGCGCGGGCGGCACACTTGACCTGCACGAAGGAGCAGAGGAGGGGGCGCTACCGTGCCCATCAACAGCAATCCGACGATCCGTCAGCGCCGTTTGGCCAGACGGCTTCGCGAGCTGCGGACGGCTGCCGGGTTGACGCATGCCGACGCCGCCAAGGCGCTTGGATCGGCCGAATCAAAAATCGGCCGCATCGAGAACGCCCAGTCCGGCATCCGCCTTCCGGACCTTCGCGCCTTGATGGATGCCTACAACGTCACCGACCCCGCCGAACGCACAGAGATCGAAGCCCTGTCGCGTGAGGCCAAGCAAAAGGGATGGTGGTCGCGCTACACCAACGCGGTCGACTCGGCGTATGCCGCGTACGTCGCAGTGGAGTGGGATGCGGCAGAGTTGTACAACGTCGAAACCAACTTGGTTCCGGGGCTTCTGCAAACGCCGGAATACACCCGAGCACTCATTGAGCTACAGGTACCAGACGCCACCAGTGAGCACGTCGAAACGCAGATCAACATGCGTCGCGACCGTCGGAAGGTGCTGACGCGAGACACGCCGTTGCAGCTCTGGGTGATCATCGCGGAAGGCGTCTTGCATCACCGCGTCGGCTCACTTGAGGTCATGAAAGCCCAGCTCGAAGCGCTGGTGGAGGACAGCAGGCGCTCGAACGTCCAACTCCAGGTGCTTCCACAGGAAGACCCCATGAACGCCTGTCTCTTCGGGCCATTCGTCATCATGAGCTTCCCGGCATCAAGCGAGACGGACATCATTTACACCGAGTCGCCGACAAGTACGCTCTACTACGAGGAACCGGCTGACGTGGACACCTACACCACATTGTTTCGTCGCTTGAACATGGCCGCAGCGAACGTCAGCAACTCACGGGCGCTCATCTTGGACGCCATAAAGGAAATGGAATAGACGGTGAAGCCTTACATCGAGCGCGCTTCGGCTGCCGGACTGGAGTGGATGAAGAGGTTGTCTCACGTGGTGAGTTTCGCGAGCTTCTTGTAGCAGGTGAGGGCTGCGGCCAGGCCGAGGAAGGCGAGGAAGTGACTGCCCTTGCGC